>JANPJZ010000027.1:0-20845 GCA_031425795.1 Rhodobacter sp.
ATCTGGCGCAGGTCCGCGCCGCGAAATGGGAGGGTCGACCATGAAAGTCGCCAACTCGCTCCGCTCGCTGAAGACGCGTCACCGCGATTGCCAGGTCGTGCGCCGTAAAGGCCGCGTCTATGTGATCAACAAGACGCAGAAGCGCTACAAGGCCCGTCAGGGCTGAGACCGCGTTCAGCAAGAGCTGGTCAACAGGCCGCCCAGGGGAAACCCGGGCGGCCTTTGTCATTGCCCGCGGTCATCAAATTGAGCCGCGTGCCGCGGCACTCCTTTCAGGTCGCCGGCGCGGGCAAGGCCCGCTTGGCTTCGCGGTTTGCTGCAGGGATGTAAGGGTATGCGATCAGCGTAGGGTATTGCCCTTCGTTCGGAAGCCTCCGGCGGGAGTATTTCTGAAAAGAGCAAACACGCTTGCTCTTTTTCCAAATACTCCCCGGGGGTTTGGGGGCAGGATGCCCCCATTGACTAAGCCGGTTGCGCGGCCCCTGGGCCGCGCAGAGGCGAGACAAAGGGCTTGCGGCGCAAGCCGCGCAATTTGATAGTCGCGCCGCCAGCTGCGCCACAGGTTCCAAGCCATGCACCCCAACCCCGCCTTCCGTCAGACACCGCAAGACCGCAACCTGGCCTTCGCCCGGTCGCGCGGCTTTGGTGTGCTGACGGTCAACGGCCCCGATGGCCCGCTTGCCGCGCATGTGCCGTTTCTCTTGTCGGACGATGCCGGTTTTGCCGAATTGCATCTTGCCCGCTCCAACGCGGTGATCAGGGCCGGGCTGCCCGCGCCCGCACTTTTGGCCGTCAGTGGGCCCGATGCCTATATCTCGCCCGACTGGTACGGACCGCACACCGAAGTGCCAGATCAGGTGCCGACCTGGAACTATGTCGCTGTCCATCTGCGCGGGGTGCTTGAGGCTTTGTCGGAAGACGCGCTCCGCCCGCATGTCGACGCGCTTTCCGCGGAACATGAGCAGCGAATCGCAGGCAAGACCCACTGGACCTCGGCCAAGATGACCGAAGGTGCGATGCCGCGGATGATGCGGATGATTCTGCCATTCCGGCTGCGGATCACCGGCGTTGAGGGGACCTGGAAGCTGAACCAGAACAAGCCCGCCGATGTGCGCACCCGGGCAGCGGCGGCGCTTGCCAAGGGTGGGGCCGGTGCACAGGCCATCGCTGCGCTGATCCGTGATCTGCCCGAAGCCTGACCCGCAAGCCCGAGCGGTCCGGTTTTCGTTTACAGGGGGCGGGGCTGGCCCTACGCTGGAGCTTCCAATTCCCTTGGAGGGTTCGATGCCACTGCCCCTTGCCCCGCTTTTGCCGCTTGCCCTGCGCCTTGGGGCGGTTGCCACCACGACCTATGCGGTGTCGCGTTGGGTGCGGGCGCGCACCCACCCCGGCCGCACCGACCAGCGGGCCGAAGATGCGCTGGATGATCTGGGCGAAGGTCTGACGGCCCACAAGCCGCTTGATCGCGCGGCCGAAGGTGTCAGCCAGACCAACAGCAGCGGCCGGGTCGTCCGGGTGTTCAATCTTGGCGGGCGCCGGTTTGAGGTAGACGCGGCCTTCATCGCGCGCTTTCGTGTCCGGAAGGGGGATTGATGCGGCTCTACCATGCCGCCACTTCGCCTTTCGTTCGCAAGGTGATGGTTCTTCTGCACGCCGCAGGGGCGGTCGAGTGGGTGACGCTGGTCCCCGCAACGGGGAACCCGCTTGACCCAGGAACGATTCCCGTCCACCGCAATCCGCTGGGCAAGCTTCCCGCGCTGGAGCGGGATGACGGCACCACGCTTTTTGACAGCCGGGTCATCTGCCGCTTCTTGGACGACCAGCTTCAGGCAGGCCTTTACCCCGCCGCCCCCCGGCTGTGGGAAACGCTGGTGCTGGAGGCCACGGCGGACGGGATCGCTGATGCGGCGGTCCTGATGCGCTATGAAGAACATGTCCGCCCGGAGGACAGCCGCTCGCCCGCGTGGGCAGAGGCGCAGTGGGCAAAGATCGACCGGGCGCTGAACGCGGTCGAAGAGCGCTGGATCAGCCATCTTTCCGGGCCGCTGGACATGGGCCAGATCGCGCTTGGGGTTGCGCTGGGCTATCTCGACTTTCGCCAGCCCGGCCGCGACTGGCGCGGCCCGCGACCGGAGCTCGCGGCGTGGTGGGAGACCTTTGCCGCTTGGCCGATGATGCGCGATACCGAGCCGAAGTGAACCTTGCGTCAACTTGGGTTGAACCGGATTGCCGGAATAGCAAGGCTGCGCGCCTTTGTCCGCTGGACGAGACTGCGCTGGACAGCTAGATAGCCCCACGACGGAGTGTGGATCATCCATTGCTCCTTCGGGACATATGGGCTGGCATCGGCCAGTTCGGTAAGGGAGACGATCTCGTGTCGCAGGCAGACGATCACGCAGGCACCGGCGAAGGCACTCGGCGGGATTTCCTGTACTATGCAACGGCAGGTGCCGGAGTGGTGGCCACCGGGGCCGCCGTTTGGCCGCTTGTCAACCAGATGAACCCATCGGCAGATGTGCAGGCGCTGGCATCGATCATGGTCGATGTATCGGCAGTGGAAGTCGGCACGCAGCTTACCGTGAAATACCTCGGCAAGCCGGTCTTCATCCGCCGCCGCTCGCCGGAGGAGATCGAGGCTGCCCGGGCAACGTCCCTGGAGGAGCTTCCGGATCAGCTTTCGGAAAACCCGAACAAGCCCGACACTGACGCTTCGGATGCCAATCGCACCCTGGATGAAGCGGGCGAGTGGCTGGTGATGATTGGTGTCTGCACCCACCTTGGCTGCGTGCCGATCGGCGATGGTTCGGGTGACTTCGGAGGTTGGTTCTGCCCTTGCCACGGCTCGCATTACGATTCGGCTGGCCGGATCCGCAAAGGCCCCGCTCCGCGCAACCTGCCTGTGCCGGTCGCCGTGTTCGAAGACGAAACCACCATCAAGCTTGGGTAAGGAGTACGACCATGGCGGGAATTCCGCACGACCATTACGAACCCAAGAGCGGTGGCGAAAAGTGGCTGCACGGGCGGCTTCCGATCGTTGGGCTTCTGTACGACACGTTGATGCTGCCCACGCCCAAGAACCTCAACTGGATGTGGATTTGGGGCATCGTCCTGACATTCTGCCTCGCGCTGCAGATCGTGACCGGCATCGTCCTCGTCATGCACTACACGCCGCATGTCGATTACGCCTTCGCGTCGGTCGAGCACATCATGCGGAACGTGAACGGCGGCTACTTCATCCGGTACCTGCACCAGAACGGCGCGTCGCTGTTCTTCTTCGCGGTCTATCTGCACATCTTCCGCGGCCTGTATTACGGGTCCTACAAATCCCCGCGTGAGGTGACCTGGATCATCGGGATGCTGATCTACCTCGCGATGATGGCGACGGCCTTCATGGGCTACGTTCTGCCCTGGGGCCAGATGTCGTTCTGGGGTGCCACGGTGATCACCGGCCTGTTCGGTGCCATCCCCGGCATCGGAGAGCCGATCCAGACCTGGCTGCTTGGCGGTCCGGCTGTGGACAATGCGACGCTGAATCGCTTCTTCAGCCTCCATTACCTGCTGCCCTTCGTGATCGCTGCCTTGGTCGTCACCCATATCTGGGCCTTCCATACCACCGGCAACAACAACCCGACGGGTGTTGAAGTGCGCCGTGGTTCCAAGGAAGAAGCAGAGCGGGACACGCTGCCCTTCTGGCCCTACTTCGTCATGAAGGACCTCTTCGCACTGGCGGTCATCTTGGCAATCTTCTTCGCGGTCGTCGGCTTCATGCCGAACTTCCTCGGCCACCCCGACAACTATATCGAGGCGAATGCGCTTTCGACGCCTGCCCACATCGTGCCGGAATGGTACTTCCTGCCGTTCTACGCGATCCTGCGCGCCTTTACGGCTGATGTCTGGGTGGTTATCGCCGCCGAGTGGATCAGCTTCGGGATCATCGACGCCAAGTTCTTCGGCGTCCTGGCGATGTTCGGTGCCATCGCGGTCATGGCGCTTGCGCCCTGGCTGGACACTTCCAGCGTGCGTTCGGGTCGTTATCGTCCGATGTTCAAATGGTGGTTCGCGCTGCTCTGCGTCGACTTCGTCGTCCTCGCCTGGGTTGGTGCGATGCCGACGGAAGAGCCCTATGCCACGATCAGCCTTATCGCTTCGGCCTATTGGTTCGCGTATTTCCTGGTCATCCTGCCGCTGCTGGGCGTGATCGAGAAGCCGCTGCCGCAGCCCGCGACGATCGAGGAGGACTTCAACTCCCATTATTCTCCTACGACCGGCGGCACCCATACCGTTCCGGCTGAGTGAGAAAGGAACTGAGCATGTTCAGGAAAATCGCACTTATTGCAGCGTCCTCGATGGCGATGGCGGCCGGGTCCGCCTTCGCTGCCGGCGAAGCGGTCGTGATCCCCGACGTGGACTTCGCCCATGAGGGGCCGTTCGGCCGGTTCGACCAGTTCCAGCTTCAGCGCGGGCTACAGGTCTTCACCGAGGTTTGTGCAAGCTGCCACGGTCTTAAGTATGTCCCGATCCGGACGCTGGCCGATGAAGGCGGGCCAATGCTTCCGGAAGACCAGGTTCGCGCCTACGCCGCGCAGTTCACGGTGGTTGACGCGGACACCGGCGAGGACCGTGCCGGGGTTCCGACCGACCATTTCCCGGTTTCGGGTCTTGAGAACGCGCCCGACCTTAGCCTGATGTCGAAGGCACGGGCAGGGTTCAGCGGGCCCTATGGCACCGGGATGAACCAACTGTTCCGCGGGATGGGCGGAGCGGAATACATCCATGCGATTCTCATGGGCTACGAAGAGCCGCCCGCCTGTGCCGCAGACTTCGAGTCGGACGGCTACTATAACCGCTACTTCTCGAAGGGCGCGGTGCCGGACAGCTGCAAGAACGAAGAGGGCCACTCGACCATCGAGGGCAGCTGGATCTCAATGCCGCAGCCTCTGTCGGATGACCTCGTGACCTATGCAGATGGCACTCTTGCGACCCAGGATCAGTTGTCCATGGATGTCTCCGCCTTCCTGATGTGGGCGGCAGAGCCGAAGCTGATGGCCCGCCGGGATGCAGGATTTGTCAGCGTGGTTTTTCTGGCCATTCTTGCGACCCTCCTGTTCCTGACCAACAAGCGGATCTGGGCCAATGTGAAGACCCGCAAGCCGGCCTGAAACAGGCGCAACTACTGACTTCAAGCCCCGCCCCTTCCGGCGGGGCTTTTCATTTGGGTCCCAGATAGGCGCGCAGATCTTCCGGGGGATCGGCGAACAGCGCCTTCGTTTCCACTGGACGCTGCACGACGCCCTGTGAAACGAAGGCCGTCTGGCCGTCCAGCGCCAGCGCATCGTCCGGGTCATGGGTGACCATCAGCACGGTTGCATTGGTCGTCGCAGCGACCTCGATGACCAGTGCAAGCATCTCGCCACGCTGGGCCGGCCCCAGGGCGGCAAAGGGTTCATCCAGCAATAGGATCGGCCGCGCTCGCAGCAGGGCCCGGGCGAGCGCCGCCCGGCTGGCCTGCCCGCCCGAAAGCTCGGCCGGCCGGCGTTGGCCCAGGTCCTGCAGACCAGTGCGTTCCAAGGCCTCGGCGATCCGGGCATGGTCGGCTGAAGACAGCCGCAGGTCCGGCCGCAGCCCCAGCCCAAGGTTCTGCGCAACGGTCAGGTGCGGAAAGAGGTTCTGGTCCTGAAACAGGATGGTTACCGGACGGAGACCCGCGGGCTGGTCCGCGAGGTCCTCCCCCGCCCAGAGGATGCGGCCTCTGGCTGGCGCCAGAAACCCGGCAATCGCGGACAACAGGGTCGACTTCCCGGCACCGGACGGGCCGATGATGGCGGTTCGACTGCCCGCTGGCGCTGACCAGTTCGCCACAAGGCTGAACGCCCCTTGCTGCAGGGTCAGATCGTCAAGCTCCAGCACGGCGGCCCCCGGCATCGCAAGCCCAAAAGAGGACGAAGGACAGTGTGATCAGGATCAGAGAGGCTGCGGCCGCCGCCTCGATCTGGTAGGCCCCGGTCAGTTGTTGGATGACAAGGGGCAGCGTTGCCTGCCGTTCGCCGGCAAAGAGGGCGATGGCACCCAGATCACCCATCGACAGCGCCGCTGCGATCCCGGCGCCAAAGCCCAAAGGCCGGGCAAGGCGGGGAAGCACCAGCCAGCGCAGCCGGGACCACCTTTGCAGGCCAAGACTGTCAGCCAGTCGGCCGTAATCTGCCTGCAAGGCACGGGTCTGAGGTAGAAGGATCCGGTAAAGATACGGCAGCGTCAGCGCTGTGTTCACTAGGATTGTAACTGGCAGGGCCAGGGTCATTGGTGGCGTGAAGGGCTGAACAACCAGAAAGAGCCCGGTTCCAAGGACCAGCCCGGACGTGGCAAGCGGCAAGGTGGCTGCCCCCTCGATCATGGCCGAGGGTCGCCGGGCCACCGCCAGCGTCAGCGTGAGGGTGGCGACGGTTGTCAGCGCAGCCGAGGCGAGGGCCACCATGATCGACCGCCCCGCCGCAGGCAGCACTGATGGGGGCAGATCGGCCAGACCGGGCAGGCCACGGAGGGCAACAGCGAGCAGGGGAAGGACCAGGAACGCAACGGCGACGGCCAGAACCACACCATCTGCCCACCTGCGCCAGCCGTGTGGTCCGAGGATCGGTGCTGGACGATCCAGCCCCGCACCAAAGCCGGCCGGACGCGCAAGCACCCAGGCGGACAGTGCCGCTAGGGCGCAGATCGCGACCTGCACGCCTGCCAGCCCTGCCGCGCGTGCAAGGTCGAAGTCGAACCGCACCGCCTGATAGATTGCAAGCTCAATGGTGGTGGCGGCCGGTCCTCCGCCCAGCGTCAGCACCACCGCAAAGCTGGTCAGGCAGATCACTAGGATCACCAGTGCCACACCCGGGAGGACTTCACGCAGCATCGGCCATTCCAGATGGCGCAGCGTCTGAGCCGGGCCAAAGCCAAGCGACTGCGCCAGTCGGAACCGCTCCGACGGGATCGAGAGCCATCCCTGGAGGATGAACCGCACCGCCAGCGGCAGGTTCAAAAAGACATGTGCCAACAGAACACCGTGAAGCCCGAAGATCGAAACGGGGGGCAGACCAAGGGCGACAAGCCCGTTGTTCAGCACACCAGACCGACCGAAGACCGCGAGCAACCCCAGCACCGCCACAACGGCGGGCAGCAGGAAGGGCGCGCCCATCAGCGTGACCAGAAATCCCCGGCCGAAGAACCGCCGTCGTGCCAGCGCGCGCGCAACCGGGATCGCCAGTCCCGTCGCGATCAGGGAGGATAGCACGGCCTGCATCAGCGTGAACCGCACTGCCGCCCAGTCCGCAGGCCCAAGCGTCACACCGGCCCCCTGCACCGCCACGGCCACAAGCGGCACGATGATCAGCGCAAGCAGCACCAGCGCCAGAAGACTGGCAAATGGCCGGGTCATTGCGTCCCCCCCGATCCTTGAACCGGGCCCCCCACCCCAGCCCCCACCCCGCGGCGGGGAGGGGAGGCGTCTCGCGCCAAAGGGAGCGTCGGGTCGCAAGGTCAGCGTGCCAGGGCCGCTTGCCACTCGGCAAGGGCGGCATCTCGGGCGGCCTGTGCCTCGGTCGGCGGCAGCAGAAGGGATTTCGCCGGGCGGAAGGCATCGAAGCCTTGCGGGAGGCCGGCAGCAGGCGTCACGGCAGGATACATCCAGTTGGTCTGGGGGATCACGGACTGGAAGCTTTCGGTCTGCATGAAGGCCAGGAACTGATCTGCCAGCGCGGGCTGATCGGAAGCGGCCAGCTTCCCAGCCACCTCGATCTGCAGGTAATGACCTTCGTCGAACAGGGCGGCGGCCTTCGTGTCATCGTTTTCCGCCAGCAGGTGATAGGCGGGCGACGTCGTGTAGGAGAGCACCATGTCGGCCTCGCCCTCCAGAAACAAGCCATAGGCTTCGGACCAGCCGGGGGTAACCGTGACGACATTGTCTGCCAGCGCCTCCCAGACCTCGCCCGCCCGGTCGCCGTGCGCGGCCTTGACCCAGAGCAGCAGCCCAAGGCCGGGGGTGGAGGAGCGGGGATCCTGGATCACGATCTTCAGGTCCGACGCGGCAAGCGCCTCGAAGGACGTGGGCGCTTCGGTCAGCTTGGTGCGGTCATAGACGAAGGCGAACCAGCCCCAGTCAAAGGGAAGGAATAGCGGGTCGGCAAACTCCACCGGCAGGGTGGTGGCGGCAGACACCCCGTGCGGCGCGAAGAGGCCGGTGGCCGCGGCAGCGGCGGTCAGGCTCGTGTCGAGGCCCAGGACCACATCCGCCTCGGACGCGGCCCCTTCGAGCTGGATGCGCGCCAGCAAGGCCGCGCCATCCCCTCCCGGAACGAATTGCAGATCGCAGGCGCAAGTCGCCTCGAACGCCGTCTCGATTGCGGGGCCGGGGCCCCATTCAGAGGTGAAGCTGTCGTAGGTCAGCACAGTCAGGACGGGTGTGTCCGCAAGCGCCGGGATGGCGATGAAGGACAGGCCCGCAGCAAGGAGTTTGGTCTTCATTGGTCGTCTCCATGATGCGACGGAATGGTCGGGGATGGAGAAACCCATGCACCTTCCCTCCGCCGGTATGATCCGGTTCAGGTTCGACGGGTTCGCTTTCGCATCTCAGCCCGTTACCGGGCACCCCGAGGTGAAGAGAAGGATAGGTCTTCGCGCGGTAAGCGCAAGCCCTGCAATGCAGAACGGCCGGGGGTCAATGCCCCCGGCCGCCAGGCAACAGTCGATCACTCTGCCAGAACGCCCTTATCGCCGCGCGTTTTCCAAAGCGAGACGGCAACGCCGGTCGCAAGGATCGCGAAGGTGATGATCAGGGACCAGTTGGCGGGAAACTTCTCCCAGCCCATCAGGTCGGCCACGAAGATCTTCGATCCGATGAACACCAGCAACAGGGAAAGCGCGTACTTCAGGCAGTGGAACCGGTGGATCACCGCCGCCAGCGCAAAGTACAGGGCCCGCAGTCCGAGGATCGCGAAGATGTTCGATGTGTAGACGATGAACGGATCCGTCGTGATCGCAAAGACTGCCGGCACGGAGTCGACGGCGAAGATGAGATCGACGATTTCCACCATGACAAGCGCAAGAAACAACGGTGTGGCGAAGCGCACCAGCTTGCCGGTTTTGGGGTCGGGCTTCTTTACGAAAAAGTCATGACCATGCAGCTCCTCCGTCACGTTCATGCGGCGCTTGAGGAACTTCAGGACCGGGTTCTGGCTGATATCCATCGGCTTGTCGCCCATGAACATCATCTTGATGCCTGTCAGGATCAGGAAGGCAGCGAAGATGTAGAGAACCCAGGAGTATTGCGAGACCAGCGTGGCGCCAAGGCCGATCATGATGCCGCGCAGCACGATCACGCCCAGAATGCCCCAGAACAGGACCCGGTGCTGATACTTTCTCGGGATCGCGAAATAGGTGAAGATCAGCGCGATGACAAAGACATTGTCCATCGCAAGCGTCTTTTCCACCACGAACGCGGTCAGATACAGCGTCGAAGCCTCCGCCCCGATCTGCCACCAGACAAAGCCCGCAAAGGCGACACCAAGGGTGATGTACATCGCCGAAAGCTTCAGGCTTTCCGCTATTCCGATCTCGTGATCTTCCTTGTGCAGGACACCGAGGTCGAGAACGAGAAGCGCAACGACGACCGCGATGAAGAACAGCCACATCCAGGCCGGTTGGCCCAAAAACGACAGCAACAGGAATTCCATTCCCCGACCTCTCAAATTTGAGCACCGAGAGGTCAGCCGCAAGACGGGTAGGACCGGGCCAGACATCGGTGCAAGTTCCGATGCGGTCCGACATCACGATGCGCGCATCGTCAGAGGGGCCCGGGCCGCTCACGGAAAAGTGGGGAGGTTGGCTGCAGCTTCAACCCCTCGCGGCCGCTTTTTCTGCACGGGGCTGAAAATCTCAGGGCTTGCACCGGGCGCCAGCCGCCGAGTATGCCGCACGCATAGCCTTGGAGCCGCCAATGAGCCTGAACACCTTCGGCCACCTTTTCCGCGTGACGACCTGGGGCGAAAGCCATGGCCCGGCGATCGGCTGCACCGTTGATGGCTGCCCGCCAGGCGTCGCCTTGACCGAGGCCGACATCCAGCCCTGGCTGGACCGCCGGAAACCGGGCCAGAACAAGTTCACCACCCAGCGCAAGGAACCCGATGAGGTGCGCATCCTCTCGGGCGTGTTCGAGGGGCGGACGACCGGAACCCCGATTCAGCTGATGATCGAGAACACAGACCAGCGGTCAAAGGACTACGGCGACATCGCGCAAAGCTTTCGGCCGGGCCATGCCGACATCACTTATCACCAGAAGTACGGCCTCCGCGACTATCGCGGCGGCGGGCGATCTTCGGCACGCGAAACAGCCAGCCGGGTGGCGGCGGGCGGTGTGGCGCGCGCCGCGTTGACGGCGCTGGCACCGGGGCTGACGATCACCGGCTACATGGTGCGGATGGGTGTGATGGGCATCGACCGCAGTCGGTTTGACGCCGCGCAGATCGGACAGAACCCGTTCTGGGTCCCTGATGCACAGGCCGCCGTTGAATGGGCCGCCTATCTGGATGACCTGCGCCTGTCGCACAACTCGGTTGGGGCGGTGATCGAAGTGGTGGCGAACGGAGTCCCCCCCGGCCTTGGCGCGCCAATCTATGGCAAGCTGGACAGTGATCTTGCCGCCGCGATGATGACGATCAACGCGGTCAAGGGCGTCGAGATCGGCGACGGCATGGCGGTTGCAGCCCTGACTGGGGTCGACAACGCCGACGAGATCCGCATGGGGCCTCATGGGCCTGAGTATCTCTCCAACCACGCTGGCGGCATTCTGGGCGGCATCTCGACCGGTCAGCCGGTGGTTTGCCGGTTCGCGGTGAAGCCGACCTCCAGCATCCTGACCCCGCGACAGACCATCACAGCGGCGGGCGATGAAACCGACCTGATCACGAAAGGCCGGCATGATCCTTGCGTCGGCATCCGCGCCGTCCCGGTTGGGGAGGCGATGATGGCCTGCGTGATCCTGGATCACCTGCTTTTGGATCGGGGCCAGACCGGCGGCGTCCGGGGCCGGATCGGCTGAGTGCTCAGTATCCGCCGGGGGAACCCGATGGACCCGCGTCCCCGGTCAGCGCACGAAAGTCCGACACGGCGGCAGCGGCACCGGCAGACAGGAACCGCGTATCGCCCCCTACTGTCACCAGCTTGAAGCCCCAGCCAAGCGCACGCGCCGCATAGTCGGGCGTGGCGCAGTGCAGGCCCGCAATCCGGCCGTGGCGCTTGCAGGTGGTGGCGATGGTCTGCAGGGCGGCGATCATCTCCGGCTCCTCACGGTCCAGCTTTGCGGGGAGCTTGCCGTCGCTCAGTGACAACGACAGGTCGGTGGGGCCGACATAGACGCCGTCAAGCCCGTGAGTGGCCACGATGGCCTCCAGATTGGCGAAACCTTCTGCGGTTTCGATCATTGCGAAGACAAGTACAGACCGGTTTGCCACCTCGGTGGTCCGGGGCCCCTGCGCGACCGCGGCGCGGGTCGGGCCGAAGCTGCGGCTGCCAAGGGGCGGATAGCGCATGTAGCTGACCAACTGCGCGGCTTCCTCGGCTGTGCTGACCATCGGGCAGATCACTCCGTCCGCTCCGGCGTCCAGCGCCTTCATCACGGACGAGGCGTCAAGCCAGGCCACCCGCGCAAGCAGCGTCACGCCACTGGCCCGCATCGCCTGCAGCATTGGCAGCAGGTCACTGTAATCCAGCGCGCCGTGCTGCATGTCCACGGTGATCGAGTCAAACCCCTGCGCCGCCATGATCTCGGCGGTGAAGGCGTTGCCAATGGAGCACCAGCCGTTCAGAACCGGGCGCCCCTCGTCAAAAAGCGTGCGCAGACGCGTCATGGTATCCTCCACCCGTTTGTCCCACATTGCGTGAAGCAAACCCCACCGATAAGCAAGACAGGCAGGGGGCAGGGGGATGCGCAGAATGAACCGGATGGATGGCAAGATCTGTGTGGTCACAGGGTCGACGCAAGGACTTGGGGCCGCGATCGCCCGCAGGCTGGCGGCGGCAGGGGCGGCTGGCATCGTGGTGACGGGCCGTGACGTTGCGCGCGGCCAGGCGGTCGCCGAAAGCCTGGGCTGCCCGGCGATCTTCGTGGCTGCAGATCTTGCGAAGATCGAAGACTGTCGCCAGATCATCGCCGAGGCTGACCGCCGCTTTCGCCGCATTGACGTGCTGGTCAACGCGGCCGCGATCACTGACCGGGGCACGATCCTTACCACCTCGCCCGAGCTTTTCGACGCGATGATGGCCACCAACTTGCGCGCTCCGTTCTTCCTGATGCAGGACGCGATCCGTCTGATGATCCGCGACGGGATCGGCGGAGCGATTGTCAACGTTGGCTCCACCTCGGCCATGGCGGGGCAACCTTTCATCAGCGCCTACTGCGCGTCAAAGGGCGGGCTTGCCACGCTGACCGGCAACACGGCCTTTGCAGTGATGGGCAACCGGATCCGGGTGAATCAGGTGAACCCCGGCTGGATGTCCACCGATGGTGAACGCGCGCTGCAATTGGCCGAAAGCGGCGACCCGGCGTGGGAAGCGAAGGCTGCAGCGAAGCTGCCCTTCGGCAGGCTTGTCGACCCGGACGAGGTCGCGCGTGCGGTGAACTTCATTGCCTCGGACGACGCCGGCCTGATGACGGGCGCAATCGTCAATCTTGACCAGTCGGTCTGGGGTGCGTTTCCTGCCGGGCCGCCGGTTCCTGTGGGGCCGATGGCGGACTGAGGCGGCACCCGCACAGGCACGAGCTTGAGTGGCCTGTCTTACCGCGTGCGGGTATCCACCGGATAGGCTGTTCCGAACTTCATCCGCTCCATCGAGAAATGGCTGGTCACGTTCTTGATCGGCACCGCATCGGTCAGCCGTTTGTAAAGCAGGTCGAACGAAGCCATGTCCCGCACCGCAACCCGGAGGAGGTAGTCCAGCTCTCCCGCCATGCGGTAAACCTCCATGATCTCGGGAATGGCGTTGACGGCTTGTGCAAAGGTCTCGCGCCAGTCGGCGGAATGGTCCGGCGCCTCGATCCCGACGAAGACTGTCAGACCGAAGCCAAGCTTTTCCGGGTCGGCCAGCGCGACCCGGCCCGTCAGGACTCCCGCCGCCTCCAACTTCTGGATGCGCTTCCAGCAGGGGGTCTGAGACAGGCCCGCCTTGTCAGCGATCTGTGCGATTGGCATCGTCGCATCCCGCATCAGCTCGGCAATGATCTTTCGATCAATCAGGTCAAGGTCAGTCATCTTGTTCCTTCCGTGCTAGGAATGCCCGCCCTCCAGCATGCACGTAAAGAACTAAAAATCTAGCTTCTTTATCGTGTATTAGCGGCTGACCGCCTGCGCCGCCGATTTCCGGCTTTTCCAGAGATGTGGGCCCAAAACGCGGCGCATCCCGATTGACGACGTTGATTCTCAGCTTTCTCCGACGTAACGCTGGCGAATGATCACTCAAAAGATGAAATATGCCCTGAAGGCGCTGCTGACATTGGCAGACGAGGCCGCCAAGGACGCACCCGAGGCTTTGACGATCGAAGTGATCGCAAAGCGCTCCGGCACCCCAAAGCGGTTTCTGGAGCATATTCTGCTTGAAGTGCGCAACGCCGGCATCATCGGGTCGATCCGCGGCAGGTCAGGCGGCTACAGCCTGATCAAGCGCCCCTCGGAAATATCAATCTCGGAGTTGCTCCGCACCATCGACGGACCAATCGCTCCGCTGCCCTGTCTCTCGCGCCGGGCCTACCAGCGCTGCGAGGATTGCACCGATGAGGCGACCTGCCGGATTCGCAAGGTCTTTGCCGAGGTGTTCTGGTCCTACCTCGTGATCATCGACTCGCTCACCCTCGCGGACATGCTGCGCTCCGGCGCGGTGGCCGATCAGGTGCTGGGCACGGCGGACCAGTCCTGAAATCCTGAACCTGCTGGCTTGAAACGCCCGTTCGCCGGTCAGGGGCCGCAGCGGCGGTAGAAGATCCTTCTATAATCACGACAGAATTTAGCGTGAATTTTCCTTTGCAATACTCGACTGATCGTGTCGTTATTAACGCATGGCAGGGCGCTGCGTCCTGTCGTGATGCGAAGGAGAAGGACTATGACCGTAGCCGCAATTCACCGCTCCGCATTCGGGCCTGTCGGACAGGTTCCATCCGCCGGGCCCCTTCGTCAGGCCTGCGCCGTCCGGCTGGTTGACCGCCGCACCGGCCAGACCCATCGCGTCAATGGCAGCCCGCTGGTCCTTTTCACCCGCCGGCCCGAAGACGCCGCGGCCGAACTTCTGGAGGGCCGCGACGGCAACCTGTGGGAAGCCCGCATTGAACCGATCGAGCGGGGGCCCCGCACATGACAAGCCCGCATCTGCCGCAAACGATCCTGGGCCTCGTGCCCTACCGCCCCATCCCGCAGCGCAGCGCGCGGCCCCTGAAGGAGACTGAGATGTTCGTCACGATCACCCAAGCCGGCAGCGCCTCGGCACAAGGTCCGGTCGTCAAGGCCCACACCGAAATCCGCGCGTCCGTACCTGAGAGTCTGCGCCGTCTGATCGCCGTGCCAGCAGGGCGCCTGCGTGGTCTGCTCTCCGGGATAGCGCTGGCCACCCTCAGCCTTGGGGCTGCCCCCGCGCCGCTTGCTGCCGAGACGCTTCTGAACGTCAGCTACGACCCCACGCGTGAGTTGTACCGTGAACTGAACGAGGCCTTCACCGCATGGTGGGTAGAGCAGGGCAACGAGGCGCCAACGATCGAGGTCAGCCACGGAGGCTCAGGCAGCCAGGCTCGCGCCGTCATCGATGGGCTTGGCGCGCAGGTCGTCACTCTGGCGCTTGCAGGCGACATCGACCGGATCGCCGAGGCCGGCAAGCTTCCCGCAGACTGGCAGACGAAGCTGCCGAACAACTCCTCTCCCTACACCTCCACCATCGTGTTCCTTGTCCGCGAAGGGAACCCCGAAGGAATCTTCGACTGGGGTGACCTGATCAAGGAAGGCGTCGAGGTGATCACCCCGAACCCGAAAACCAGCGGCGGCGCGCGCTGGAACTACCTGGCCGCCTGGGCCTGGGCGGAAAAGAACGGGCAGGACCCGCAAGTCTTTGTCGGGGCGCTGTACAAGAACGTGCCGATCCTCGACTCCGGCGCACGCGGCTCGACGACCACCTTCGCGCAGCGTGGCGTGGGTGATGTGCTGCTGGCCTGGGAGAACGAGGCCTACCTCGCGCTCAAGGAACTTGGCGAGGACCAGTTCGACATCGTCGTCCCTTCGATCAGCGTGCTGGCTGAACCCCCGGTGGCTCTGGTGGAAGGCAACATCGCCAATGACGAACAACGCAAGCTGGCCGAAGCCTACCTGAACTTCCTGTACACCCCCGAAGGTCAGGCACTGGCATTCAAGCACTTCTACCGCGCCTGGGATGCATCTGCCGCCAACCCCGAGGACGTTGCCCGCTTCCCGCAACTGGAACTGGTCGACATCGCCAGTTTCGGCGGCTGGGCCAAGGTTCAGGCCGAGCACTTCGCCGACGGTGGGGTCTTCGACCAGATCTATGTTCCTAAATGAGGGGGCCGCTGATCCACCGATCCCCCATGCCGGGCCTCGGGCTCAGCATGGGGCTCACGGTGACAATGCTCTCCCTCGTTGTCCTTCTGCCCATCGGCGCCCTTCTTCTGAAGGGCGCCAACTATGGTCTTGCCGGGATATGGGAGACGGTGAACCGTGAACGCGTCTGGTCGGCGCTTTACCTGTCGTTCCGCCTGTCCTTCTTCGCGGCTGTCTTCAACCTGATCTTCGGCGTCCTGCTCGCCTGGGTGCTGGTGCGCTACCGCTTTCCCGGACGCCGCATCCTCGATGCCGCCGTGGACCTGCCCTTCGCCTTGCCGACCGCCGTGGCCGGCATTTCGCTCACGGCGCTTTACGCCCCCAAAGGGGCCTTCGGGCAGCTTGCGGCCGAGGTCGGCTGGAAGATCGCCTACACGCAATGGGGCATCTTCATCGCGTTGGTCTTCGTGGGCCTGCCGTTCGTAACCCGCACCGTCCAGCCCGTGGTCGAGGAGATCGAGCGTGAGGTGGAAGAAGCCTCCGCCACCCTCGGCGCGACGCGCCTCCACACGCTGCGCCATGTCATCCTTCCGATGCTGACCCCGGCCGCGCTTACCGGCTTTGCCCTGGCGCTGGCCCGGGCCGTCGGCGAATACGGGTCCGTCATCTTCATTGCCGGAAACATCCCGCTGGTGACCGAAATCGCGCCGCTGCTGATCATCATCCAGCTTGAAGAGTTCAACTATGATGCCGCCGCCGCCATCGGCATCGCAATGCTGCTGATCAGTTTCGCGATGCTTCTGGTAATCAACCTGATCCAGGTCTGGAGCCGTCGGAGAATTGGTTATGTCTGATACAACGCCAACCCAATTGCGCTTCCGTTCTGCGACCGAGGAAACCCCTGCCACCCGTTGGGCCTTGATCGGCGTGGCCTTCGCGGGACTCGCGATCCTCGTCTTCGCGCCCCTCGTCGCGGTCTTTGTCGAGGCGCTGGCCGATGGCGTCGCTGCCTCGCTGGAAAGCCTCGCCAGCCCCGATGCCCGCGATGCGATCCGCCTGACGCTGACCATCGCCGCGATATCGGTGCCACTGAATGCGGCCTTTGGTATCGCGGCGGCCTGGTTCATCACCAAGTTCGACTTCACTGGCAAGGCTTTCCTGATCACCCTGATCGACCTGCCCTTCTCGGTCTCGCCGGTGGTTGCGGGCCTGTGCATCGTGTTGATGTTCGGGACCAACTCCTTCGTCGGCGGTTGGTTGGTGGCCAACGGCTACCCGATCGTCTTCGCCATGCCCGGCATCATTCTGGCCACCATGTTTGTGACCTTCCCCTTTGTCGCGCGCGAACTCATCCCGGTGATGATCGAACAGGGCCGGGCCGAGGAAGAGGCGGCCTTGACGCTCGGGGCCTCCGGTTGGCGCACCTTCTGGACCGTCACTTTGCCCAATATCCGTTGGGCGCTGCTCTACGGCGTCCTTCTTTGCAACGCTCGCGCGATGGGTGAGTTCGGGGCCGTCGCCGTCGTCTCGGGCAAGATCCGAGGCCAGACCGCCACGATGCCGACGACGATCGAGATGCTCTATCAGGAATACCTCTCGGTCGCGGCCTTCAGCCTTGCCGCCGTTCTGGCACTGCTCGCCCTTGTCACGCTCCTTCTGAAAACCGCGCTGGAAATCCGTCATGCCGATCAACTCGCCGCAACGCACCGCCCCTAGAGGCACGCGCGCTGCAGGCGCGCACCACCGCAAGGAGACTCCCATGCACATCGAAATCGATGAAATCTCGAAAAGCTTCGGCGCGACTGCGGCACTTCATCCAGTATCGCTGTCGCTACCCTCGGGCGCGCTGGTGGCGCTTCTCGGACCCTCAGGTTCCGGCAAGACGACGCTCCTGCGCATCCTCGGCGGACTGGAGTTCCCCACCTCAGGCCGCGTCCTCTTTGACGGTCAGGACGCCACCGGCCTGACCGTGCAGGAACGCCGCGCGGGCTTTGTGTTTCAAAGCTACGCCTTGTTCCGCCATATGACCGTCTTTGACAACATCGCCTACGGCCTGAACGCCCGCCCCCGTGTTTCGCGTCCCACCAAGGCCGAGGTCGCCCGCCGCGTGACAAAGCTGCTGGAGCTGATCCAGTTGCCCGACATCGGCGCACGCTATCCATCGCAGCTTTCCGGCGGCCAGCGCCAGCGGGTCGCCCTCGCCCGGGCGCTTGCCATCGAGCCCCGGATGCTGCTGCTGGACGAGCCTTTCGGTGCCCTCGATGCCAAGGTCAGGAAGGAACTCCGTCAGGGCCTGCGTGACATTCATGACACCACCGGCCTGACTACGGTCTTCGTGACCCACGATCAGGAGGAGGCGATGGAACTCGCGGATCTCGTCGTGGTGATGTCGATGGGCCGTATCGAGCAGATCGGCAAGCCCCAGGACATCCGGGCAAGACCGGCCACACTGTTCGTGCGTGACTTCATCTCGGCATGAGGTGCCCGAAGTGGGCTGAAATCTGTCTCGGGAAGGTGGAATGGTGCCGCTGAAGAGACTCGAACTCCCGACCCCATCATTACGAATGACGTGCTCTACCAGCTGAGCTACAGCGGCACTTTTCTGGTGAGGCCCTACTATGGCCCCACGATTCTACTGTCAACCCCGGCAGGTCCGACAGGACGACGAACGCATGGGCATGCGCCCTAATTCGCGCGCCGGGCAATCTCGTCCAGCGGAATCGGTTCCGGTTGCGGTTCTGGCTCCGGATCAGTCTCGGGCGGCAGATCGGTCACAACAGGACGCGATTCCATCAAGGGCAAAAGCTCGACCAGACCGGCGGGCGTGGGGGCAGAGGCCGGTGGTTCCCGCCAGGACAGGGTATCGAAGCTGCCGCAATTGTCGCAGATCGGGTGCCAGCTGCCATGGACCGCCTGGCACTTGTCACAGCACCACTGTGGCCCGCGCGGGGCAGCAATGGCCTCGGCGACCAGCGCCCGCACCACACCGTCCTCGGCGCCTTCGCCCCGGGCAATCGCCGCCATGATCGCCAGCGACCGCTGGGTCGGGTGGCGGGTGGTCACATCACCCAGCGCGCGTCGGGCGGCTGGGAAGTCTTCGGCCGCAACCAGAAGCTCGGCCTGAAGCATCTTGGTCTCGTCGCTGTCCGTACGCAACGTCGTCAGGGTCTTGAAGCGCTTTACCCGCTCCACCGGTGTCTCGGATGGTTCGATCTCGGCGAAAGCGGCGGCGAGATCCGGATGCGGCAGGACCTCCCAGGCCTTTTTCAGCACCCGTGTCGCATGCTTGCGGTCGCCTTTTGCCAGGTACCCCCGCGCCGCCATCGCCGCAGCGGGGATCAGGTCCGGTGACAGCCGATTGGCCTCGATTGCTGCCTCTCTCGCCTCGATGCTGGCATCCTCGTCGATGACAGTCTGCGCCTGCTGCAAGGCCAGAACCGCGTCACGGCGACGGTATACGTCCTTCGGCAGCGTCCCCGCCTTGAGCTTGGCCCCAAGCGTCGACCGCGCGCCGGACCAGTCACCCGCATCCGACTGCAGTTTGAGCAGGATATCCTGCATCTCCGGATGTTTCGGGCGCATCTGGAAGGCCTTTTCCGCCAGCTTCAGCGCGACGTCGCGGTCACCTTCGGCCAGCTTCTGCTGCAACAACCCCCGCACCCCGACGAAACGGGTCCGGTCGTCCGACAAAAGCACCTTGTAGGCCTCCGTCGCGCGTTTGCGGTCCCCCGCCGCCTCGGCCGCCTGCGCGATCAGCAGCGTGGTCAGTTCCGGCTTTGCGACCAGTCGCTCTGCCGCCTGCGCCCGGCTCAGCGCCAGCCGAGGCTCGCCCGAGGCCAGCGCCATCATCCCTTCGGACAGCGCGCGATAGCCTTTCCGCTCGCGGTTGCGGTCGAAATAGCGCGAGATGGCCGTCTCGTCGCCGTTCAGAAACCGCACCGTCGCCGCCAGCAGCCCCAACAGTTTCAGCGCCAGCCAGACCACGACGAACAGCACCACCCCGAGCACCACCGCCTGCAGCGGCCCGATAGTGAATTCCCACCCCGCCACGATCACCCGCAGCGCCTCGCCGGTTTCGGACAACATGCCCGCCCCAAGCGCCAGCGCCGCGATCACCACGACAAACAGGATAACCTTGGTCAGGGACCACAGCATCTACATCGCCTCCGCCAGCGCCGCATCGACGGCAACACGTGCCGTCGCCAGCGCGATCCAGCGTTCCATCGGCGCGCGGAGTGCCGGATCAAGGGTCTGCACCTCTGCCAGCGCCGCGTCCACCCGTCCCTCGCCCAGCGCGAACTCGGCACGCGACAGAACGGCCTCGGGCGTCGTGCCCTCCTGCGGGGTAAGCGGACGCGCGCCGGTCTGCGCGGCAAGGAAATCCATCACCCGCGACCCCCAGCCGTCTTCAGTGCTGACCTCGCGCGCCGCCTGCAACGTCGCCCGCGCCGCGTCGGGAAACTGCGCCTGCAGCTCGGCGACAGGGGCGACCCCCGCCACATGCGGGGCCAGCGACGCTTGCAGATCCGGGTCCGTCACCGCTGCCAGTTCCGCCTCGAACCCTCCGCCCGCCTGCACCGCTGCCGCCAGTTCCTCCAGCGCCTGCGCCTGCGCCACTGCGTCGGCCAGGGCCGCCGCCTCATCTGTCCGCGCCTGGGCCTCGGCCTCCACTTCGGCCAGCCGCGCCAGCGCCGCGTCAACCTCGTCGGTCGCAGCGCCACCCGCCGGAAGCTCGGCCATCCGCCGCTCCAGCGCCGCAAGCTGCGCCGCCAGCGCCGCGCTCGAATCGCCCGCCGGCATCTCCTCGATCACGCGCAGCCGCTCCTCCAGCGCCGCAATCTCCGACAGGTCCGCAGCCGGCGCTGTCTCCACAGCTGCAATCCGCGCGCCAAGATCGGCCAGAGCATTGTCCAGCGCCGCCTGCATCCCTGCGACAGCCTCCCCCTGCCGGGCCTCAAGCGCCGCGATTTCGGCGCTTTGGTCTGGCGGTGCCAGCCCCAGCACGTCGAAATGCGAAAGCCCGAATCCCCCAACCGCAGCAAGCGCCCCGCCGAGCAGAGGCCAGACCACGCCAGACCGCCGCGCAGGTCTAGCCTCAGCTACAGCGCCTGGCACAGCTTCTGGCCCAGCTTCTGGCCGGACGTCTGAAACGAAAGCAGGGTCTGCCACTGCCTCCACCACAGGCGTGGACGCCACTTCTGACGGATCGGTGGAAAGGGGGGGCAGGTCATCAGTGGATTTTGTCACGGCAGCGGCCCTTTCGGCATTGGTCCGTTCGG
>JANPJZ010000028.1:0-11847 GCA_031425795.1 Rhodobacter sp.
TTACCCCGGCGAGACGGAGGCGGAGTTTCAGGTCCTGCTGGACTGGCTGGACGAGGCACAGCTGGACCGCGTGGGGTGCTTCCAATACGAGAATGTGGCTGGTGCCCGTTCCAACGCGCTGCCCGACCATGTGGCCCCGGAGGTGAAGCAGGACCGGTTTGATCGCTTTATGGAAAAGGCACAGGCAATTTCCGCAGCTAAGTTGGCCGCCAAGGTTGGAAAAGTGCTGGACGTGATCGTTGATGAGGTCGACGAGGACGGGGCCACCTGCCGCACCAAAGCAGACGCGCCCGAGATCGACGGCAACCTTTTCATCGACGAAGGGTTCGAGGGGCTGGTCCCCGGGGACATCGTGCAGGTGCGGGTGGACGAGGCCGGGGACTATGACCTTTGGGGTCACAGGATCTGAGTGCTCCGGCCCAGAAAACCGGGCCGGAGTTGGGAGCGGTTACATCCAGTAGGGCTGTACACCGTAGTAGTCATAGCTCCGCTTGGCGTAGTCGCGGTCGTCCGACCAGCCCTCGCCGCGCTGCGGTGCACCGACGAGCTGTTCGCTGGTCACGTCGGTGACGAAGCCACCAAGCCCGGTGTCATAGCTGAGCTTCTTCCACGGCAGCGGGTGCTCGTCACTGCCGATGCCGAGAAATCCGCCGAAGGTCATTACCGCATAGGCGATCTGGCCCGAGGTCTTGTCGATCATCAGATGGTCGATCTGACCAAGGTGATCGCCGCCACGGCTGTAGACGGCGGTTCCGTTGACGTCCGAACTGGACACCATCGACGACGAAGTGCCGGCGCCCGTGGCGCGATCCGAATATCCCATATCCTGCATGTCGTTCTCCAAAGTTTTCGGCTACGGGCCAACAACCATCGGTTGCCCGCACAGTTCCCGGACGTTGCGGGCATCGGCCAGAACCGGCGCAGCGGCGCCTGCGGCAGTCTGCCCCCTGCCAACGGCCCGCCCACCGGCTATCTTTCTTGGATGAGCAGCGAAACCCGCGTCCTTTACAACGAAACCTGCCCGGTCTGCCGGTTCGAGATCGACAGCTACCGCCGCCGTGCGGTGGCGCAGGGGTTGCCGATCCGGTTCGATGCCCTGGACAGCGCTGGCGACTGGGGGCTGACGCCCGATCAGGCGGCCTGGCAACTGCATGTCTGGCAGGACGGTCGGGTGGTTTCCGGGATGGCCGCGTTCCGGCTTTTGTGGGCGGCGATGCCGGGTTGGCGCTGGCTTGCCCGTGTCACGGCCTGGCCGGTCCTGCGCCCGCTGACCGATATGCTTTACGCCCGCGTGGCGGCCCCCGTCCTTTACCGCGCACATCTGCGGCGGAGCCGCGCTAGCCGATCAGGATGACTACCCAGGCCAGGCCTACGGCAAGTGCGGCAAGCGCCACACAGGCCGAGCCGCAATCCTTGGCCTTCTTCGCGCGGGGGTCTGGGCCGGGGCTCAGGTGATCCACCACCTCTTCCAGGGCGGTATTGATCAGCTCGGCGGCCAGAATGAGAAGACCCAGCGCCAGGATCAGCGCCCGCTCCACTGGCAACAGGTCGAGCGAGAGGGCAAGCGCGGCGGAAGCGACGTTTGCCAGCGTCCATTGCCGCAGCGTCTTTTCCGTGGCCCAGGCCGCGCGCCAGCCGTCCCAGGACCAGAGCACGGTATTGGTCAGACGCCGGGCCTCGGCTGCAAGCATGTTGCGCATGGTATCCCCCCCATCACCGGGCACAGGTTAGCGGCCCCCGCCCTGCGCGTCGAGATCGGTGCGCAACGCCGCAAGGGCAGCCCGCGTGCAGGTCACCACATGGGCAAACCGGTCGCCACCGAGGTGCACGCCGCCATACCAGCGGGTCACCACGACGATGCGGTCGGCCAGCCCGTCCCGCTCCAGCATCCTGAGGATCACCGCCCCCGCCCCCGCTTCCCCGTCATCGCCCTTCAAAGGGCCGCCGTCCGTCAGGATGGCCGCCCAGGAATGATGCGTCGCCTTGGCAAACTTGCGGCGCTTGCGCAGGTCGAAGAGGAAGGCGTCGATCTCTGCACGGGTCTGCACCGCCCCTGCGGCCGCCGCATAGCGTGAACCCCGGTCTCGTAGCAGGTCTTCCAGCAGGATCATGCGGTCAGGGTAGCTTGTCCGCGGGCCCGCCGCGATCTTTCTTGTGCAGGCAGAGGTCAGGAAAGCGACTTTTCAACAGCCCGGCAACCTTCATCCCGAATGTAGAGTCTCACACCATGCATACTGCAGGGTTGGGTGGTGAAGGGTATCGGCGCGCAATTGACGGATTTCGCGCCGTGGAGTGGCAGTCACACTGGTCAGGCGAGGGCTTCGATTCCGGCCTTGTTCGGGCAGAACTCGGGGATCGCGGCAGCGCTCCCTGAGCGGCCGAGCCAGGACTCGCAGTCCTGGCCCGCGCGGCAGGCGGCGCAGCGGGTTATCAGCACCTCGAGTTCATTGCGCTTCAGCCAGCCTTCAAGGACCGCGCGGGAGAGGTTCACCCCGCTGATCCTTGCCATGCCGCGGGTGAGCCACCAGGCTTTGGGTGCGTCCGGGTATCCGATCATTGCCATGTCCTCGTTGCGAGCCTGCGGCAATGCTGCGACACGGACCATGCAAACGCCTTGACCCAGATCAAGCCTATTGGCCGATAAGACGCCGCACCGTTGTCGCGACCAGCGCCTTGCGCTCTGCGTTCTGCGGATGCGTGCCCAGAAACCGGTCGCCCGGGTCCGGCAGGCGGTCGAAGAAGCCGCTGCCGCGCAGGGGGTCAAAGCCTGCCAGCAGCGCGATCTCGGCCCCGAGGGCATCGGCTTCCAGCTCGAACTCGCGTGAGTAGCTGCGGGCGGCGATCTCGGCCCCCATGTTCTGCGCCGCACGCACCTCTTCGGCGGTAAGTCCGTTGACTTGGGCCAGCACCCCGGCGAGCAGTGCCCCGGTCATGGCCTGTTCTTGCCGGCGCGGGATATGCCCGGCGATGTGATGCGCCGCCTCGTGCCCGAGGACGAAGGCAAGCTCGTCGGCGTTGCGGGCATCGGCGATCAGCGCCAGCGTGAAACCCACCACCGGCCGCCCCCGGCTGTCAACCGTCTGGAACGCGTTTGGCGGCTGGCCGGGGCGGTCGTCGACGACGATGCGGAAATCGCAAGTCCGCACCGCAGCGCGGCTGCGGCAGACCTGTTCGGCCACTGGCTCGACCGCCGCGATCACCTGCAGAAAGGTCAGCGCGGCCGTCCTTTCGGCGGATGCGGGGGCTGGCGCGACCGCGACGACCGTCTGTGGTGTCGGGTCGGGCAAGGGCGTGACGCACCCGCCAAGCGACAGCACAAGGGCGGCAATCAGGGGGATGCGCATGCGGTACCTCAGGCGGGGCCCGGAACCGGGTTGTGCGCAGGTTAGCAAACTGGCGGGCGGTGAAAAGGCCGCCTCACGCAGGTGTCATGTCGTGCTGCGGTTGCCATGGCTTCGCCTGGTGGCTAGGCTGCAGGCATGTTCACCATCGAGCACGAATTCGACGCCACCGTGATCACCCTCGTCGACGAGGGCGAGGATCTGCCGCTGGTCGAAGACGTGGTGATCAACGCATTCGAAGACTGCGTCACGGTCAGCCAGCTTGATCCCCGCACGGACGAGGTGATGCAGATCACCCTGTCGCTTGGTCAGGTCCGCGACCTTGCGGCGGCGCTGAACCTCCCGGAAGGCAGCTACCGGCTGCAGCGCGATCCGGGCTGAGCGCGGCGTCGGTCGCCTGGCGCAAAAGTTTTCGAAAACTTTTGCAAAATCCTTCGAAGGATTTTGGTCCCGGCATTGTCAGTCTCGGCTCTGGTCATCGCAACACCCGCCGCATAGCCTGTCCGTAAAGGGAGCCTTGACATGACCACCGCCTTCTTCTCGGACGAACGCTGCTTCTGGCATGGGGGCGGCAACTATGCCTTCACGCTGCCTGTGGGCGGCTTGGTGCAGCCGATGCCCGCGGGCCTTCCGGAAAACCCCGAGACCAAGCGCCGCCTGCGCAACCTGATCGAGGTGACCGGTCTGACCCGGCACCTGTCGATGCGGGGGGCCGAAGCGGCCACCCATGCCGAACTGTCGCGCGTGCATCCCGAAAGCTACCTCTCGGCCTTCAAGGCGATGTCGGATGCGGGCGGGGGCGAGTTGGGCCTGCGCACGCCCTTCGGTCGGGGCGGCTATGAGATTGCGGCACTTTCGGCAGGCCTTGCCACGGCTGCGCTGCGGACGGTCCTGAAGGGCGAGGTGCGCAACGCTTACGCCCTGTCCCGCCCGCCCGGCCACCATTGCCTGCCGGATTTCCCGAACGGGTTCTGCCTTCTGAACAACATCGGCATCGCGGTCCGCGCAGCACAGGCTGAAGGTCTGTCCCGCCGCGTCGCCGTCATCGACTGGGACGTGCACCACGGCAACGGGACCGAAGCGGTGTTCTGGGAAGACCCCGACGTGCTGACCATCAGCCTGCATCAGGAACGGAATTACCCGCTGGACACCGGCGGGGTGGAAGCGATGGGCGCGGGTGCCGGGCTTGGGGCCAACCTGAACCTCCCCCTGCCCCCCGGCTGCGGCCACGCGGCCTATCTTTACGCGATGGACCGTGTCGTCCTGCCCGCGTTGGAGCGGTTCAAGCCCGACGTGATCATCGTCGCCTGCGGCTTTGACGCGGCGGCGGTCGATCCCCTGGGCCGGATGCTTTGCACAGCCGAGACGTTCCGCGCCCTGACCGCCCGGGTGATGGCGGCGGCGGATCGCCTTTGCGACGGTCGCCTCGTGCTGGTGCATGAGGGCGGCTATTCCGAGGTCTACGTCCCCTTCTGCGGCCATGCCGTGCTGGAAGAGCTGTCTGCCGCCCCGGTCACCGCACCCGACCCCTTGGCCGCCACGCTGGCACAACGCCAGCCCGACACCCGCTTTGACGCCTTCGCAAGGACCTGGATCGACGAGGCGGCGGGGTTGCTGAACCTCTAGCTTCGCGGGAGGCGGCATCACCCCTCTGGAGCGGGGTGGTCATTGTTTTCCGGCGTGATCGCCTCGAACGGCCAGACCGTCGGGCTGGTCTGGTTCACCAGCTTTGCCTTGTCGGCAGGCGACAGCCGGGGAAAGAAGGACAGCCCGGTCCGCGCCTCGATCTCGGGCAGGGTCGACACTGGCGCCGTTTCGGGTCTGGCGTGGCCATGGGTCTGCGGGACGACCAGCGCGAGGATGTTCAGGTTCCCGGGGCTGTCGAAGGGAAAACGCTCCGGGTCGGCCAGGATCAGGAACAGCGCCTCGGGCACCAGCACCAGCTTGCCGTTCCGCCGCTTGATCATCGGCGGGTCGGCGGCGAAGATCGGCCCGGTCAGCGCCCAGACATGCTTGCGCATGGGCGCATAGGCCTTGACGATCCCATGCTCGAGGTTCTTCCAGATGCCCCGGTTCATCGCGCTGGCCTGCGGCACGATGTTCGACATGAAGAAGGTCTCGAACTGGGCGACGCGACCGAACTGGGTGTTGATCGCGAAGTTTGGCACCAGATGGCCGCGGTCGTAGCTTTGGCCGTTCAGCCTGGAAAAGCCCGTGGTGCCGATCCGCCAACCTTCGGGCAGGCGGGGGTCGTCGTGAAAGAACTCCGGCCGCTGGAAGTCCACATCGCGGACGGCGGCGGCCACCTGATAGGCGGCCCAAAGTGCCTGACCCCTATCGGGACAGTAGCCCAGCGCATAGCCGTGGTTGACGACGATGCTGACGGGCGGATTGGTCTGCGCATTTGCGGGCGCACCGAAGAGGCAGAAGAACTCGAGAAAATGCGAAATCGGGGCAGAGACGGGCAGGATGCTGGAATTGTCGGTCATCACAGGCTCCCTTGGCTGGGGCTGATGGAAAAGGGCATCGCAAATGTCGAGAGTGTAACACCGATCCTGTAACAGGTCTTGTGCGGCGGCTGATCTGGCGGGGGTTGCAGGAAAGCCCTACACTTCCCGCCGACCGTCCAAAGCCCGACGCGCCCCGATGCCCGATGAAGGACCGCCATGCCCGCCCGCAACCCTGCCGCGCTAGACTTCCTGCAAAACCGTCGCTCCCGCCCTGCCAAGCTGTTCACGCTGCCCATACCTGACCGGCCCCAGCTGGAAGAGATCCTGACTGCCGCCCTGCGCGTGCCCGACCACGGCAAGCTGGAGCCCTGGCGGCTGATTATCGTGCAGGGCGCCGCGTTCCAGCGGCTTGCCGCGCTGGCCGAGGCCCGCGCGCATGCGCTTGGTGGCGATGCCGAAAAGGTCGCCAAGGGGCGGGGGCAGTATGATGCGGGCAAGCTGGCCGTGGTCGTCATCGCCTCGCCCAAGCCCGCGCCGAAGGTGCCGGAGGTGGAGCAGCTGCTGTCGGCGGGGGCGCTGTGCTTCGGCATCGTCAACGCAGCCGAGGCGGCGGGTTGGGGGGCGTGCTGGCTGACCGGCTGGCCCGCCCATGACGCGAGCTTTGCCGCCCAGGCCTTCGCCTGCCAGCCGGGCGAGAGCGTGGCCGGCATCGTGCACATCGGCACCCCGCCGGCCGACGCGCCGGACCGCCCGCGCCCCGACCTTGCGCGCCTGACCACCTGGGTTCAGGCGTGATCCTCGCGTCTTTCCTGCGCGCGGTGGCGCAACTGGGCGATCCAAGGTTTCGCCGCGTGGTCGGGCTGGGCGTCCTCCTCGCACTGGCGCTGCTGGTTGCGGTCTATGCGGCCTTCCTGCAGCTTGTGTGGTGGATCACCCCCGACAGTGTGAACATCCCCTTCATCGGACCGGTCACGGGGCTGGAAACCTTGCTCGGCTGGGGCTCGGTCCTGGTGATGCTGGGGCTGTCGGTGTTCCTGATGGTGCCGGTCGCCTCGGCCTTCACCGGGGTGTTCCTGGAGGATGTGGCCCAGGCGGTCGAGGCGCGGCATTACCCGGCCCTGCCGCCCGCGCGGGTGCAGGGTTTGGGACAGTCCCTGCGGCAGTCGGTCAACTTCCTAGGCCTGGTTTTGGCGGCGAATGCGGTGGCGCTCTTCGTCTACCCTTTCGCGGGCCCGGCCATTCCGCTGGTCTTCTGGACGCTGAACGGCTTTCTGCTCGGGCAGGAGTATTTCACCCTGGTCGCCCTGCGCCACCTGCCGCCGGAGGAGGCCAAGGCGATGCGCCGCCGCTACCGGATGCCAATCTGGGCGGCGGGGACGCTGATGGCCGCGCCCCTTTCGCTCCCCGTGGTGAACCTGATGATCCCGGTGCTGGGGGCGGCGACCTTCACCCACCTTTTCCACCAGCTCAGGGCCAGAGGCTGAGCCTGACCTCTCAGTTGCCCATACGGCCGAAGATGTCGAGATCGCGGATCGTGATCCAGCCCGACAGGATCACCCCGCAGATCAGCGCCCAGATCGGCGTGGCGATCAGCGTGGTCAGCCTTGCCTTCCTGCCCACGATCTCATGCGCGGGGGCGCCGGGGGGGGTGCCCGGCTCGACGTGGTCATTTTCCTGCTGCGAGACGGTGCGGATCTGCAGCACGACGAAGAACACCATGAACCAGGTGACCGCGTAGACGACGAAGGCTGCGGTGATGGTCATGCCTGCTCAAGCTCCACCAGACAGCCGTTGAAGTCCTTGGGGTGCAGGAACAGCACCGGCTTGCCATGCGCGCCGATCTTCGGCTCGCCCGAACCAAGCACGCGCGCGCCGGTCGACTTCAGGTGGTCCCGGGCGGCGAGGATGTCGTCCACTTCATAGCAGATGTGATGGATGCCCCCCGCCGGGTTCTTTTCCAGAAAGCCAAGGATGGGAGACGTGTCGCCGAGGGGATGCAGCAGTTCGATCTTGGTGTTCGGCAGTTCGATGAAGATCACCGTCACGCCGTGGTCCGGCTCTGGCTGCGGTTGGCCGACCTTGGCCCCCAGCGCGTGACGGTACTGCGCAGCGGCGGCCTCAAGGTCGGGCACGGCGATGGCGACATGGTTCAGGCGGCCGATCATCGGACAGGAACTCCCTCTTGCGTCCCCTCGGCTTATGCGGCTGCGGCGAGGACTGCGCAAGGGTCAGGCCGTCGCAGCCGGCTTAACCCGGCCTTTACCCCTTGCAGCGCAAGCTCGGCGTCCTGACGGAGCGTTTTTCCATGCCCTTTCCGCCCCATGCGCCCCATTTGCCTGTCCCGCTGGCGGGGACCGACGCCCTGCCCTTGCGCGGAACCACGCTGCTGGTCGTGGAAGACAGCCGGTACACCTGCGATGCGCTGCGGCTCTTCTGCATTCGCTCCGGTGCCCGGATGCGGCGGGCGGAAACGCTGGCGGGCGGCCGCGCCTATCTGGGCAGCTACCACCCCAATGCGGTGATCGTCGACCTTGGCCTGCCCGATGGCCCGGGGGAGGCGTTGATTGCCGAACTTGCCCGCACCGGCCCCCCTACCCTGGGGATGAGCGGGGACCCTGATGGAGAGGCGCTTGCCCGTGCCGCCGGGGCGGCGGGGTTTCTGGGCAAACCCCTCGCCAGCCTTGCGACCTTCCAGAAGACGGTCCTGACCTTGCTCCGGTCCGGCAGTCCGGCCGCCCCGGACCAACCGGCGCCAGCCCCGGAAGCCGACCCGCTTGCCTTCCGCGATGATCTCGCGCGGGTGGCCGGGCTGATCGGCGGGCCACAACGCCGCTATGCCGCCGGGTTCCTGCGCAACCTTGGCCGCGCCGCCGGAGACGTGGCGCTTGAGGCCGCCGCAGCCGATGCCGCCTCGGACCCCGGTCGCGCCGCCCTTGCCCGGCTTGTGGCCGACCGGCTGGCCCGGCCCGATGTGGTGGCCTGACCTTACCGCCCCTCGGCCACTGGGTCCGACGTGGCCCGCACCAGCCGGGTCAGGTCTGACAACCGCTCTCGCTGACGGCCCGCGCTGGAAAAGTTGGCCGGTGCCAGCCAGACGGAATATGCTTCCCTCAGGGCGGGCCATTCGCTGTCGATCACCGAAAACCACGCCGTGTCCCGGTTGCGCCCCTTGATCACCATGTGGTTGCGGAACACGCCCTCGAAACTGAACCCCAAGCGCTGGGCCGCTCGGCGTGAAGCGATGTTCAGCGCGTTGCATTTCCATTCATAGCGCCGGTAGCCCGCCTGAAACGCCCATTGCATCATCAGGAACATCGCCTCGGTCGCCGCAACGCTGCGCTGCATCGCCGGGGCAATGCAGATATGCCCCACCTCGATCGATCCCGCTTCGGGCGTGATCCGCAGGTAACTGGCAATCCCGCCGGGGCGACCCGTGGCCCCGTCCCGCAGCACGAAGAACCGGGGGTCCTGCCCCGCCTCCCTCTCCCGCGCCCAGCGGTGATAAGCGGTGGATGACGCGAAGGGTCCGTAAGGCATGTAATCCCAAAGCGCGTCATGGCCCTGAAAGGCCGCGTGAAGGTCGAAGGCGTGGGCCTCGGCCTCAAGCGGCTCCAACCGGACATGCCGGCCCTCCAGCGCCGCCCCCTCCGGGCGCCGGGGGGGCACCCATCCGGGCAGCGGTTCCCCAGGATCGGCCATGTCATTCTCCCCCTGCCCCGCAGGAAGGCTAGGACGCCGACCCGGGGCGCGCAAGGCGGTCAGACCTGGAAGCCGACCGGATAAGAGTGGAATCCGTCGAAATCAGCCTTGCCGAGGGGCACACCGGCCAGCCGCAGCGCGGCATAGCCCATGGTGAGGTGAAAGAAGAAATTCGGCAGCCCGTAAAGGTAGAGGAATTCCTCCGCGCTCTGCTCCAGCCCGGCAAAGCCTGCCGTATGGCGGATGGTGCGGTCCGCTGCACCCTCGAACTCCACCGGCGACATCGCCCCCAGCATGGCGCGCGCCACGGCAAGCCGTGGTCCCAGCGCTTCGGGCAGGTTCGGCACCTCGCGACCTGCAAGGGGGCAGGCGATGCGCAGAGCAAACCCCGCAGCCGTGGCGAACTGCTGCCCGGCGGGCATGGCGTCGGCGATCTGGAAGGCCAGCGCCTCCGGCCCCGCCGCCTCGACCATGTCCGAAACCCGGGCGAGGTAGTGGCGGAAGACGGGAACGGTGGCCTGATACATCAGCTGTCCTTCGGGACCACGCGTAGGCGCAACTCGCGCAGCTGTTCGTTGGTTGCTTCGGTGGGCGCGTTCATCAGCATGTCCTCGGCGCGCTGGTTCATCGGGAACATGATGACCTCGCGGATATTCGGCTCGTCCGCGATAAGCATCACGATCCGATCAATCCCCGCCGCACAGCCGCCGTGGGGCGGGGCGCCGTACTTGAACGCCTTGACCATGCCGCCAAAGCGCTTGTCGACCTCGGAGTTCGGGTATCCGGCAAGCTCGAAGGCCTTGTACATGATCTCGGGCTTGTGGTTGCGGATGCCGCCGCTGATGAGTTCATAGCCGTTGCTGGCAAGGTCATACTGGTAGGCATAGACGTCAAGCGGGTTGCCCTGCAGCGCCTCCAAGCCCCCTTGCGGCATGGAAAACGGGTTGTGGGAAAAGTCGATCTTCCCGTCCTCGGTCTTCTCGTACATCGGGAAATCGACGATCCAGGCGAACTTGAAGCAGTCCTTCTCCGTCAGCCCAAGCTCCTCGCCGATGACGTTGCGCGCGCGGCCCGCGACGGATTCGAAGGTCTCGGGCTTGCCGCCAAGGAAGAAGGCCGCGTCGCCTTTCTCCAAGCCGAGTTGTTGACGGATCGCCTCGGTCCGCTCCGGCCCGATGTTCTTGGCCAAGGGGCCGGCGGCCTCCGTGCCCGAGCCATCCTCGGCTTCACGCCAGAAGATATACCCCATCCCCGGCAGGCCCTGCTGCTGGGCGAAGGCATTCATCCGGTCGCAGAACTTGCGGCCCACGGGTTCGCCGGTCGGCCCCTTCGGCGCAGGGATGGCACGGATTTCGTTGCCCTCCTGCTCCAGCAGTTTGGCGAAGATCGCGAAGCCGGAGCCGCGGAAGTGGTCGCTTACGTCCTGCATCCGGATCGGGTTGCGCAGGTCTGGCTTATCAGAGCCATACCATTTCAGGCTGTCGCGATAGGCGATGCGGGTCCAGTCGGAATAGGTCTTCTTGCCCGGCGCGAACTCCTCGAAGATGCCTTGCACCACCGGCTGCACGGCGGCGAAGACGTCGTCCTGCTCCACAAAGCTCATCTCGATATCAAGCTGGTAGAAGTCGGTCGGGCTGCGGTCGGCACGGGGGTCTTCGTCGCGGAAGCAGGGGGCGATCTGGAAATAGCGGTCGAAGCCCGCCACCATGATCAGCTGCTTGAACTGCTGCGGCGCCTGCGGCAGGGCGTAGAACTTGCCGGGGTGCAGGCGGGAGGGCACGAGGAAGTCACGCGCGCCTTCGGGGGAGGAGGCGGTGATGATCGGCGTCTGGAACTCGTTGAACCCCTGGTCCCACATCCGGTTGCGGATGCTGCGCACCACGTTCGACCGCAGCATCATGTTGCGGTGCAGCTTTTCCCGCCGCAGGTCCAGGAAGCGGTAGGTCAGGCGGGTTTCCTCAGGATAATCTACCTCGCCGAAGACCGGCATCGGCAGCTCGTCGGCGGCACCCAGCACGGTCAGGCCGGTCGCGTAAACCTCGATTTCGCCGGTCGGAAGCTTGGGGTTCACGAGGGAGGCGTCGCGGGCCTTCACCCGACCGTCGATCCGCACCACCCATTCGGCACGCACCTTCTCGATGTCGGCAAAGGCGGGGCTGTCACCGTCGGCAATCACCTGGGTGATCCCGTAATGGTCGCGCAGGTCGATGAACAGAACCCCGCCGTGGTCGCGCACGCGATGGACCCAGCCGGCAAGCCGCACCTCCTGCCCCACATGGGCGGTCGTCAGGTCGGCGCAAGTATGGCTGCGATAGGCGTGCATGTCCGTTCCCCTTTCGGAGGGCTTTCAGGTGATC
>JANPJZ010000029.1:0-51656 GCA_031425795.1 Rhodobacter sp.
ATGGCGATCTCGCGGCAGAACCATGCGGCGGTGGCCTATGACGGGACCACGCATGAGTTTCACATCGGCCATGGCGGCAAGTCGAACCTGGTGCGCCTGAACGGCAAGCCCTTGCTGTCCACCGAACGGATGGTCGACGGAGACGAGATCCAGATCGGTGAGACGACGCTCTTGCTGAAGGTGCTGTGCACGAAGGCCTTCAACTGGTCGTCGGCCGAGGCGGGGGGGGACGGGCATGATATGGCGATCGCGTGAGCCGCGCTATGACGTCGCCTCCGGCATAAGCCAGGGCGCGCGGGACTATCAGGAAGACGCGATCACCTCGGACTTTCCGGTCGGGGCCGAAGCCGGCTTTGTCGTGCTGGCCGACGGCATGGGCGGCCATGCGGCGGGCGATGTCGCCTCCAAGATCGTGCTGACCGAGGTCTATTCCGAGCTGAAGTTCCACTTCGCCGATGTCGAGGCCTTCGAGACCCGCGCGCCCGACATCCTGCGCGGCGTGGCCGACCTTGCGAACGAGACCCTGCGCCAGCACACCAAGACCCATCCGGAGACGGACGGGATGGGGGCCACGCTGGTGGTGCCGGCACTGGTGGAAAACCGGCTGTGGTGGATCTCGGTCGGCGATTCGCCGCTGTTTCTCTACCGCAACGGCAAGCTGAGCCAGCTGAACGAAGACCATTCGATGGCGCCGCAGATCGACTTCATGGTGAAGTCGGGCCTGATGGACGCAAGGACGGCCGAGAACCACCCTGACCGCAACTGCCTGATCTCGGTGCTGATGGGCACGCGGATCCCGAAGATCGACTGCCCCGCCAAACCGGTGGAACTGCGCGCCGGCGACATCGTGATCTGCGCCTCGGACGGCCTGCAATTCCTGACGAATGCCCAGATCGAGAAGGTGGTGGGCAAATACGCCAGAAAGCGCTCGACCGAGATCGCCGAGCGGCTGCTGGAGGAGTTGACCCGGCTGGACGACCCTGACCAGGACAACATCAGCTTTACCATCATCAAGGTCAACGACGCCTCCATCCGCCCGCGCGAAAACCGCCCGGCACGACCCGCGATGACCGTCGCAAGACCCAAACGCCTCACAACCGTCGCAACCGAGCCAGTGTTGCTGCCCGTGCAGATTCCCCCCGCGCCGGAGGCCCCGGCCGCTACGGTTCCAGAAGCTCTGCCCGCGGTTCCACCCAAGGAGGAACCCCCCGTGGAAAATTTGTCCGAAGTGCGGCTGCGACCACGGCGTGTCATTGTCGTCAAGTAAGGCACCGCGAAGTGAAAAATGGCTGACGATACCGACGAAATGACAGCTGCCCAAAGACTTGGCCAGTTGTTGGACCGGGGACTTCTGCCTGCTGGCGGACCGGCCGAGGCTGCCGAGCGATTGATTGAGCGGCTGGAGCGGCCCGCGCGTGTTGCGCTTCTGGGTCTGCCGGGCGCAGGAAAGTCGGCCGTTCTGAATCTGCTCGCCGGGACTGTGGTGGTGCCGGAAATGCTGCGTTTGCCAACCATCGTGGCACAGTTCGGCCCCGAAGCGCGGATGCTTTGCACGCTGGCCGATGGCCGGACCGAGGTGGTCCCGGGCAATGACCTGTCGCAGGTGCTGAAGTTGAACCCGGCGCTGGTCACGCTGGAACTGGACATTCCTGCGCTGAAGGTGATCAGCCTGCTCGAGGTCTCGGCAGGCGCGATGGAGGCTGAGCAACGCAGGGCAGCAGTCTGGGCCAGCAAGCGCGCCGACATCGTCATCTGGTGCACGACATCCTACCTGCCAAAAGAGCAGGCGGTTTGGGACAGCATGCCCGACTCGGTGAAGGACAACGGGTTCCTCTTCCTGACCAAGGTGGACCTTCTGGGGAGCCGGGACGCCGCCGCAGGGATGCTTGAGCGTGTCGAGGCGCGCGCGGGCGAGGAGTTCCGCCAGGTCCTGTCAATTTCGGCAAAGCAGGCAAGGACCGCCACCGCTTCGGGCGGGGTGATCGACCGTGACCTCTTCCGCGACAGTGGGGCGGCGGCCGTCATCAGCACGATCAAGCATCGCGTCCAAATGGCACGGCGGGCCGATACCGACATGGCCGAGCTGCTTTTGGCGCGGCATGTCGAAGCCAGCTCGATCGTGGCAAAGCGCTTTGCCGAACCGAAGGCCGAGCCGACACCGCCCCCGGCCTGGATCGCGCCTCCGGATGAAATGGCGGCACCGGAGACAGTCACTGCCGAGCTGTCCGAACCTGTCGTTGCTCCGGAGCCTGAAATCCTTGAAGCGCCGGCGCAGTCCGGAGTCACCGAGCCGGAACCTGAACCGGTGCCTGAACCGGAAACGGTCTTCCAGCCCGCGGTCGAACTTGCGCCAGACTCGGCACCCAAGGCCGAGCCCGAACCGGAGCTCGCACCCCTGTCGGAGATTCCCACGCGGGCAGCTACCGAGGCGCCTGCGCAAAGCTCCGCTCCCCCGACCGGCAGCAAGCGCTTTTCAGACCGGATCAAGCAGCTACCCATGCCCGAGGACGCAGCTCCCGTTGAGAAGGTGCCACTTCGGACGACCTGGAAATCGCGGGCGGAAACCGCGACACCGCCTGCCACACCCCGTCCAACGCCCGAGCCCGGCCCGGCACCCGTGCGACCGAAAGCAACACCTGAAACACCGGTTGTCGAAGAGCCCTTCACTCTTGACCCGGAACCTCTGGTGGAGCTTCCGGCTGAAGCGACGCCGGCTGAACCCGTCGTGAAGGAAATTGAGCCGGAAGTGGCCCAGCGTGAAACGGGAGCTGTCCGAGCCATTCCGACCCAGCCGGAACGCCCTGCCGCGCGTCAGCTTTTTGGTGCTCGGAAGCCTGCTGTGCCTGCCAGTGCGCCGGTGGACTTGTCCGGCCTGCGCGAGCGCCCGGCTGTTGAGTCGTCGCCAGAACCAATTGTCGAAATTGAGGGGGACATTGCTCCGTCCGGACCCCGGAAGCGCTTTGAACCCGAACCCGTGGCCACGGCAAAGGTCACGACCCCGGACGACGTGAAGAAAGAACCGGTGGATGAGCCGTCGGCCCCGCCATCGCCCCGGGTTGCCGTACTGCGCGACCGCCGTCCCGAAGCCACGTCCGGCGAGCGCCGGGAGCGCCCACGCATTGCCGCGCGCGCAATCGTTTCGGTGCCGCCTCCGCCTGCAGCGGTACAACCACTTGGCCCGGTCACCGCGGCCGAGCAAATTCTGCTCTCCCAGGCGGTCAACCATATCATCGAACGGGCGGTGCATCTGACAGCCTTGATCGACCCCGATGACAAGTTGCCGGTCGACATGATTCTGGACCACGGTCGCGAGACGATCGAACATGTCATGGACCTGTTTGCGCGCGTCACTTCACCAATCCTCGTGCGAATCACTGGCGATCTCAGCGAGGTTCTTGACCTGATCATGCTCATGCAGCTTGAGAAGGGCCATGCACCTGCTGACGATGCAGTAACACTTTTGCTGCAAGTTCGGCGTGATCTGGAAACATTGAGCGCGGCTTGATAAGATTGCTGACCGGAAAATCGACAGAAACCTGCCCAATTCGGACCACTTTCCCAACTTATGTCACACTTGCAGGGACTTGCCTCCTTGCGTGTGTCATATAACTGGTTCGAGGCGGCTGTTGTGAGGACATCATGGGTCTTGGCGCCATAATTCAGAGTGACGAATCGGCTGACGACGTGGTTGCGGCCACTGAAGCTGCGCCGAACGTTCAGCTGAAACGTAATTTCCCTGGCCTTGGCCGGATCGCGGAAGCAACGCAGCAGTTCGAGGACGTGCTGCGCGACTTCGTGACGATGGCAGACCCGGACACGTCCAAGAAGGTGACGCGCATCCTGTCTCAGGTGCGCGAAGTAGAACCTTCTGTGACAGTCATCGGTCAAATCAAGGCAGGCAAGACTTCACTGATCAACGCCATGATCGGCGCCCCTGGGCTGCTGCCGACGGATGTGAACCCGTGGACCTCTGTCGTTACCTCACTGCACATCAACACGCCTTCACCCGAGTTGAACGTTAAGGCTAAGTTCAAGTTCTTTGACAACGCCGAATGGGAAAAACTGGTGTCCAACGGTGGCCGCATCGGCCAGCTTGCGGCACGGGCCGGCGCGGACGAAGAGCTTGAGAAGCTGCGCCTGCAAGTCGTTGCGATGCGTGAGAAGGCGCAAGCGCGACTGGGCCGGAAGTTCGAGATGCTGCTCGGCACTGAACACCGCTATGGCGCTGTCGATGACACGCTGCTGCGCCGCTACGTCTGCGTTGGCGATGAGGAACTCGGCAGCGCCGACCAAGGCCGCTTTACCGACATCACCAAGTCGGCTGACCTTTATATCGAGCGGGAAGACATTCCGGTCATGCTGTGTGTCCGCGACACGCCCGGCGTGAACGACACGTTCATGATGCGCGAGCAGATCACGATCAACGCTGTGCGCGACAGCCGGTCCTGTATCGTTGTGCTGTCCGCCCATCAGGCACTGACCACGATGGACATGGCGCTGATCCGCCTGATCGCGCACCGCCAGTCGCGCGAGATCATCATTTTCGTCAACCGCATCGACGAACTGCCAGACCCGGCGACCCAGGTCCCTGAAATTCACAAGTCGATTCTGGAAACGCTGGAAAAGAACAACGCTCCGCAGGATATCGACATCATCTACGGCTCGGCCCACTGGGCGAATGCGGTGCTTGACGGCAAGATCGACGAGATGACCGACGATTCGACCGAGTCGGCAATCAACTGGACCCGCGCCGCCTTCGCCGACAAGATGAACGACTGGACCGCCGAACAGCTGGTCTGGCATGCCTCTGGAGTGCCGGCTTTGCTGGATGCGCTGGGGCAGCGGATGTACGAAGGCCCGGTTCATGAGGCGCTGCAAAAATCGGCCCGCCAGGCGCTGAACCTTGCGCAAAGCCTTGATGTGGTCGACCAGGTCCGCATCCTTGAATCGGATGGTCAGTTGGACCGTACGATGACGACCGCGCAGCTTGACGCCGAACTCCGCAAGATCGAGATCGCGGCAGAGGAAAAACTTGTCCACCTGACGGACAACGCCTGCAAGGACTTCACCAACCGGATCGACCAAAGCTATGAGCGGTTTCTCGAACGCGCGACCAACAGTCTGATCGAGCACCTTCAGGCGAATGGTGAGGACGCGACCTGGCATTACAGCCCCTTGGGCCTGCGGATGCTTCTTTCGTCCAGCTATCAGGTCGTTCTGAAGAAAATGCACGGCATCGCGGCCGAGGTGAACAACGAAACTGCAGTCAAGATTGCCGAGCTTTACGGCCAGACATTTTCCATCACAGTCGAGGGCTTCAAGATCGAGACCCCGGTCGTGTCCTACATCCCGCCGCCGATCAACCTGGGCCAAACCATTGCTTTGGACCTGCAGGTGAGCTGGTGGAAGGGCTGGTGGCAGCGCCGCCGCGGCTACAAGGCCTTTGCGACCGACTTCTACAAGCTGATCCGCGCCGAGACGGACCCGATCATCAACGACCTGAAGACCATCCAGATCGGCCTGTTCCGCGAACGGACGCAAAACACCCTGCGCGATTTCCTGCAGGAGCAGCGCGAGCTTCTGACCAGCGCGCTGGCAAGTTCGGACATCTCGATGGAAGAGATGAAGGAGCTGTTCGGGGTGAATGCTTGGGAAGATCGGCAGGAATGCTTGGCGTCGATCATGGACGAACTTGGCGTGTATGCCGAGTAAGGCCGGGAAGGAACCAGACCAATGCCGATGACCCGTAAACCCCGCATCGCGATCATGGGCGAATTCAGCTCGGGCAAAAGCACGCTTTGCAATGTGCTCATGGGCGCCCGGCCATTGCTTGAAAAGGTGACCGCCACCCAACTTCCGCCAGTCTGGATCTCCTATGGACCCGATGACGCCTATACAATGGGTCTGGACGGCGTGGCATATGACCTGGACCTCGCCGACCTTGAATCGGTGTCGCTGGAGACGACGGAACACATCCGAATCTTCATGAAAAGCGACATTCTGCGCTACTGTGATCTGATCGATATGCCCGGGATCTCTGACCCCTCCATGTCGCCCGAGGTGTGGGAACGGATGGCGCATCTCGCTGACGGCGTGATGTGGTGCACGCATGCTACACAGGCCTGGAGACAATCGGAATCTGGCGTCTGGTCGACCTTCCCCGCCGAGATGCGGCGGAACAGCCTGCTTCTGGTCACCCGTTTCGACAAGATCGTGAACGAATCTGACCGCAGCAAGGTTATAAGGCGTGTCACGAACGAGGTTGAAGGCCTGTTTGCAGAGGTGCTTCCCGTGTCCCTGTTGCGGGCAATGACGGCGGGCGACGATGAGGTGAAGTGGAACGACAGTGGTGCGCAGGCCCTGACCACGGCGCTGTTCGATCTTGTCCACCGGCTGATTGACGAGGGTTTTGCCGAAGCGGACAGTGCAGGGGCCCCGCCGGTCACGCCTGACCCGGTCGACGATGCGGAAATGGGGCAAAGCGCGATCGCCCGCGCGTTCGAACGGCTGACGGTCATTCGCAATACTCCGGTTTTCAAGGTAATGCCGCGTCGCGTTGCTTCGGGAGAGCGTCTGTTGCGGACCGAGCGGCCCACGGAAGAGAACGGCCCGGCGGTGGTATCATTTTCGGACCGCGCGATGGCCGATGATGCGGGGCCGCCGGCGTTCAGCCGCTTGCAGGGCGAGTGACGCGTCAGAGACCGGAGGGACAGCGCAGTGGGGATCAACGAAAGCCTTGGCGCAGTGATCAAGGCCTATCCGCAGACGCGGGTTGTGGCTTTTGCCGACCTGTCCGCAAGCATGATCCTCGCCAGCCAAGGCAAGGATGACGTGACGCAGGAGCACCTTGAGGCCCTATGCCGTCAAGCGCGCGCCAGTTTCGACGACCCACTTTTTTCCCTTTCGGTCGAGGCCTTTGGCGAACCCCACGCAGCAGTGGTGATGGGCCACGACAGCGTGCGCGTATTCCTGCGATCGGACAGCGAACCAGCGGATGCCTTGTGCTGCATATGCGATCATGCCATTGACCTTGCCGGATTTGTGGCCAAAATCCGCAAAACACTGGACCAGATCTCCGCTGGTGGGTGACGGGGAAACATCCAGCCAAAGTCAGGCGCAGTTTTGAACAGGGGTACCCTTCCGATTCTCGCACGTCTGCGGACGCTGCAAACCCCGGCGCGTGTTGCTGCGGGCGGCAGTCGCGTGCTTTCCTTACCTACGGATTCCAACCCGATTTCGGCTTTGCTCCGCGAAATGCATGAGACAATGCTTGGCCGTTATCTGACATTCGAATCAAGCGGCGGGCCTAGTTTGACGCTTGAGGTGTCCGGGCGACGCGTGCTGCGCATGACCGGCGCAACCGGCCTTACCGGAGCCGAATCCTGCCTTGCGGCGCAGGCCCTGGAAGATGAACAGAAAGACGACCTTATCAAGCTTTTGCAGACCGTTGCTGCGCCAGGGCAAGAGCTTCGGGTGTTGGCCCTTCCCAACCCGCGCGAAGGGGCGGGCGTGAGTGTGGGTATCCCTGTTGCCCTTCTGGCCGATCTCTTGCTGATTGATCTGAACCCGGCGGCAAACCTGGCCGAACCAGTGGCCGTCGGGGATGAGGCCGCCGTGCCAGCGCCTTTACAACCGGCTTCTGTCGGTCCCGAACACTCCGAGCTTGAACCCGAAGCGGCGGCCCGAGCGCGGATCACCGTGCCTTCGCGCCGGACCGTTCGTGCCATCGCGCCAGTCCATGACGAGGTCTTGCCCAAACCGAAGTCAGACCAGATTCCTCTGCCAGGTTCGGCATCCGAACCTGCCGGTCTCATACCAGACGCTAACCAGCCACTCAGCGCTGTGACCGACGCCGCTCCCAAGGTGGCTGAGGGTGGCCTCCTGAGTTACTTCGCTCAGGCCACCGGTTCAGTGCTGATTTCGTGGCTGGTCGTCGGTGGTCAGGACGACGGACGGACCGAAGGCCCAGAAGAGATGGTCTCGCACCTGCAGGGCTTTCTGGGTGACGAAGCCCCTGACCTTGGCGCTCAGCTTGACCTGATTTCCAGCCCACCTGGCAAACCTGTCTGCATTGTGCTTGGGGCAACCCTTGTCGAAGGCCACAGCGTCATCTGTGCAAGGTATGAGGCCGGTGTCCTGATTGGGGTGATCGAAGGCGACGCCACCCAATCGATCCTTCGCGCCTGGTCCGCAAGCTTGGGCGGCTGATCTTTGCCATGGCCCAGATTTTTTCCGGCGCAGATATCTTTGACGGAAAGACACTGCACATCCGCGGTTCCCTGCGTGTCGAGAATGGGCAGGTCACGCCGCCCGGTCCCGGCGATGTTGTCCAGTTGGACGGCGGCATTCTCGCGCCAGGGCTTCTTGATCTGCAGGTGAACGGTGCCGGAGGCCGGATGGTGGACGGCACCTGCACCGCCGATTGGCTGGCAAGCATGTGCGCCATCCACGCCCGTCTTGGTGCCACCAGCATCCTGCCGACATTGATCACCGATACGCCGGAAGCCACGGCCCAGGTGATTGAGGCTGGGGTCGCGGCTGCACGCCGCCAGACTCCCGGCTTTCTCGGTCTGCATCTGGAGGGTCCGCATCTTGACCCCCGCCGTGCCGGTGCGCATGATCCCGCTTTGATCCGGCCAATGACCGAAGCAGATCTTGCCATTTTGCTGCAAGCCTGCGCCCGACTGCCCTCGCTTATGGTGACTGTTGCACCGGAAAGCGTGACCATCGAGCAGATCGCGCGGCTAGTTGCGGCGGGTGTCACTGTCAGCCTTGGCCACAGCGCCTGCACTTTTGAGCAAGCCCGGCTTGCGATTGCTGCCGGGGCACGCTGCGTCACCCATCTTTTCAATGCGATGAGCCAGCTTTCCAGCCGTGAACCCGGCCTTGTCGGCGCTGCATTGTCGCAGCCCGTCCACGCCGGCCTGATCGCGGACGGCATTCACGTAGCACCAGAGACCATTCGCATCGCCATGGCGGCAGGACCAGAGCAGTTGTTCCTTGTATCGGATTCAATGGCTGCGGCGGGCAGCGACCTGACTGAATTCACCCTCAACGGGCGCCGCGTGTTACGGCGGGGCGGACGGCTCGTGCTGGAAGACGGCACGCTTGCCGGGGCCGACCTGACCCTGCCCCGTGCCGTTTCGGTGATGCTGAGGCTGGGAACCCCCCTTGCTTCGGCACTTGCGATGGCAACCAGCCGCCCCGCCTCCTGCCTGGGCCGGTCAGGAGAGCTTGGCCACCTGCTGCCAGGGCGCGGTGCAGACATGGTCCATCTGGCTAACGATGGCACTTTGCGCGCCGTCTGGCGGGCAGGTGAACCGCTGCATTAGATTGCGGTGCCGCTGCGGCCTTTTGTTAAAACACAACAAGTTAAGCAGCGGTAAAGCTCGATTTGATATCCCTCACCTTGGGTATGAATACGGGTGTATGGGATGGCAGCGCAGGGCAACGCCGCGCCAGTCATCATCAAGCGAAAGAAGGTCATCCAGGGCAGCGGCCACCATGGCGGCGCCTGGAAAGTGGCTTACGCCGACTTTGTGACGGCGATGATGGCCTTCTTCCTGCTGATGTGGCTGTTGAACGCAACAACGGAAAAGCAACGAAAGGGAATTTCGGATTACTTCAATCCGACGATCCCGGTGAATCGCATTTCGGGCGGAGGGGACGGCGCCTTTGGCGGCAATAGCGTCTTTTCCGAAGACACGATGGCACACACCGGCACCGGCGCGATGGAACGCCGGACAGCGTCCTCCACCGATGGCAACACAGGCAACACGACCGGAGCTGACACTGCTGGCGAAGGGAAGGCTGAAGCGGAACTGAAGGCGGTGGAAAAGGCGCTGCTGGCGCGGGGCGGCGAAAGCGCCACGATGGAGCGTCTTTTGCAACACGTCGTTACAAAGGTGACGGACGAAGGCCTGGTCGTCGAAATCTTCGACTTGCCTGAGGCGCCCCTCTTCCATCCAACCACCGCCGAAGCGATGCCGGTGGCGATGGAAATCGCCGAATTGATGGCCGAATCGCTGAACCTGACCACCAACGAAATCGCAGTCAGCGGCTTTCTGAGGGCCCACCCGGTTACACTGATCGACAATCCGGTTTGGGAACTGTCCGCCCTGCGTGCCCAGTCCGTTCGCGTCATGCTGGAAACAGCCGGGATCGACCCCGCTCGGATGCAGCGGATCTCAGGGTATGCAGACCGGATACCCGCCGTTTCGGACCCCGCAGCCGTCCGCAACAACCGGATCGAGATCATCCTGCTGCGGCGGGATCGCTGAGGAATAGATCAAATTTGATCCATTAGGCCGCCGTTAGGCCCCTGTTAAGCCGCCAGCGTGCAGTTTCGCACCATCAGGGTCCGAAGCAGCAGAAAGGCGCTTTCCCAATGACGATCTCCTCCTCGCTCAGTGCGGGTGTGGCCGGCCTGAATGCCAATGCAACACGCCTCGCTTCGATTTCCGACAACATCGCCAACTCCGGGACCTACGGTTACAAGCGCGTTTCGGTCGAGTTTTCCAATCTGGTCATTACCGGGGCCCGCGGGTCAGGCACATATTCTGCCGGCGGTGTCCGCGCCTCGACCACCCGACTTATCGAAGAGCGCGGCGATCTCGTCGGCACCGGCAACCCGCTTGATCTTTCGATTGCCGGGCGCGGCATGTTGCCCGTCATCAACGAGGTTTCGCTTGGTAATGCAATCAGCGACACGCCGCTCCTGCTGACGCGGACCGGGAGTTTCAGGACCGATGCCGAAGGCGTGCTCAAGACGGAATCCGGCCTGGTCCTGGTCGGCTGGCCAGCCAATGCCGACGGGACTATCCCGCCCAATCCGCGCGACACCGTGACGGGCCTTACCCCGGTAGTGATAAACACGAACCAGACGGCGGGCGACCCTACGACTGCCATGAACCTTGGCGTCAACCTGCCCGCAACCTACACCGAAGCCGGTTCAACACTCCTTCCACCTCCTTTGTCAGTGGAGTACTTCGGCAACCTCGGAACATCAGAGTCGCTCGAAGTAACCTTCATTCCGGTTGTCCCCGCGACAGGGTCGACCAATCAGTGGACGATGGAAATCCGCGACAGCGCCTCGGGCGGGGCGCTGATCGGGGAATACAGCCTGGTTTTCGACGACTCGCGCGGCGCGGGGGGCACCCTTGCCTCGGTCACAGGTATTTCAGGGGGGCCTTACAATCCGGCGGATGGAACTTTGTCCCTGACTGTCGACGGCGGGCCGATGAGCGTGGGTATCGGCCGCCTCGGTGATCCGAACGGGCTGACCCAACTGTCGGATATCTTCGCACCGGTGTCGATCACGAAGAACGGGTCACCCGTTGGCAACCTGACCACGATCGAGATTGACGAAAAGGGCTACGTCAATGCCACCTATGACACCGGTTTTACCCGGCGCCTCTATCAGATTCCCATCGTCGATGTGCCCAACCCCAACGGGTTGATCTCGATGTCGAACCAGACGTACCAGGTCTCACCGGAATCCGGATCCTTTTTCCTCTGGGATGCTGGCAGCGGACCAACCGGCTCGATCGAGGGCTATTCGAGAGAGGGGTCGAAAACCGATGTTGCTGCAGAACTCACCAACCTGATCCAGACCCAGCGCGCTTATTCCTCGAACGCCAAGGTCATCCAGACGGTGGACGAAATGCTGCAGGAAACCACCAATATCAAAAGGTGATAGGCGATGAGCATCACCTCGGCACTTGGCTCGGCACTGACGGGGCTCTCGGCCACTTCACGGCAGGCAGAGATCCTGTCGTCGAATGTGGCAAATGCCACCACGCCTGGCTATGCGCGGCGCGATGTGGCGCTCAGCGCGGCCGTGTTGGGGGGTACCGGTCAAGGCGTTGCCGTAAACGGGATAACCCGTGACGTTGACCGCCAGTTGCTCGGGGAACGACGCCGGGCCGAGGCCGGCGAAGGCGACCGCGACATCCGGTCGGATTTCCTCGCCCGTCTGGAGCAGGCCTTGGGCACCCCAGACAGTGCAGGCTCGCTTGCCGCCCGCGTCGCCGCCTTCGATCAGGCTCTTGTTGCAGCCGCTGGTCGCCCGGAGTCCGAAGCCCGGCTTGCGACGGTGGCAAGCACCGTACGCGACTTGACCAGCGGCCTTGCGACCGCAACCGACGACGTTCAGGACGCCCGCGTCGAGGCCGATCGCCAGATCTCGGAACAGGTCGGCAAGCTGAACAGCACGCTTGCGGAACTGGAAGAGCTTAACGTCGCGCTTTTGAACTTCACGGGCGCTGGCCGCGATATCTCGGCCCTGCTGGACAAGCGCCAGCAGCTTGTCGATACCATATCTACAATTGTCCCGATCCGCGAAATCTCACGCGATCTTAATCAGGTGGCTCTCTACACAACCGGTGGTGTCCCGCTGCTGGAGGGTCGGGCCTCCGTCTTCGGCTTCGCATCGACCCGCCTCATCACCCCTGAGATGACCCAGGCTCTGGGTGGATTGTCCGGGCTGACCATCAATGGCCGATCATACCACACAAGCGGCAGCGCCAGTCCGATCCTGGGCGGTACGCTGGGCGCCAATTTCGCGGTGCGCGATGAGCTTGCAGTCAGCGCCCAGGCCAAACTTGACGCCGTCGCCCGCGACCTGGTGGATCGGTTCTCGGGTTTGGACCCGACAACTGCACCAGGTGCGCCAGGCCTGTTCACGGATCAGGGCAGCGCTTTTCTGGCGACCAACGAAACCGGACTTGCCGGGCGGGTCCAGATCAACTCTGCCGCCGACCCCCAGCAGGGCGGCGCGCTGTTTCGCTTGCGTGACGGGCTTGGCAGCCTCACCGCGGGTCCTCCGGGCAATGGCTCCCTCCTGTCGGCGCTTCACCGCGCTCTCAACCAGGCACAGCCATTGTCTTCCACCGGCTTCGTATCGGGCAATCGCAGTCTGGCCACCCTGACCGGTGAACTCTTGTCGGACGCTTCCACCCAACGACTGGCCGCGCAGACGGAACAGTCCTTTGCTGCCAGCCGCCTGACCGCCCTAAAGGACATGGAGGCGCAGAACGGCATCGATACCGATCAGGAGATGCAACAGCTTCTGACCATCGAAAAGAACTATGCCGCCAACGCGCGAGTCATACAGACGGTGAACGATATGATCGATACCGTCCTGAGGATTGGTGCATGATGAGAATTTCCGTCGGCGACGTGAGCATGACAAATGTCCTCGCCCGGCAGGGGGCCGAACTCCGGGCTCAGGTCCAGCGCGCCTCGAACGAGGTTGCGACCGGGCGCCACACCGACATAGCCCATGTGCTGCGAGGCGATGTCGCGCCGCTTCTGGCCATCGACGCCAGCCTGTCGCGACTGGCGGCCCTCAAGACCACCACAGCAGACGCAGCTTTTCAGGCCAGCGCGCAGCAATCGGCGCTGGCAGGGCTTTCCGGCTTGGCCGAAGGCATCACGATGACATTGCTTGGCGCGCGCGATTTTCCGACGCCGGCGCAGGTAAACTCGGTCACCGCCGACGCGCGGGCCCGGCTGTCCAGTGCGATCGGCCTTGTCAATACGCAGGCGTCGGGCCGGGCCGTCTTTGCCGGCAACGCCACTGACACGGTCCCGCTTGGCACCGCTGATGATCTGCTGACCATGCTGGAAACTGCCGCCCTCGGCGCCACCACGGCTGGCCAGGTGGCAGCCGCCGTGGTGAACTGGTTTGCAGATCCCTTAGGCTACGGGACCTTCTACCAGGGTGGCGCAGGTCTCTCGCCCGTCCCCATCGCGCCGGGCGAGGATGCCGATCTTCCGACCACTGCGCTTGACCCTGCCATCCGCGCCACGCTGGCTGGCTTCGCCATGGCCGCTCTGGTTGACCGGGGTGTCTTTGCCGGGAATGATGACGAACGCTCAAGGCTGGCGCAACGTGCCGGGCAGGAACTGCTGACCAGCGGAGATACCCGCATCACCCTTGCGGCCCGCATTGGCGTTGTAGAGGCGCAGATCGAAGCCGCCCACACCCGCAATTCGGCTGAATCTACGGTATTGGGGATCCTGCGCTCCGACATCGGATCAGTCGACCCCTATGAAGCTGCAACCCGGCTGGAGACTGCCCGTACCCAGCTGGAATCGCTTTACCTCGTCACCGCTCGCGTTTCGCGGCTCAGTCTTACGGAATACCTCAGATGATCCGACTAGCCCTCGCGCTGATATTCGCTTGTACCGCAGTTTTTGCCGAGCCGATCCGGATCAAGGATCTGGTGGAATTCGACGGAGTTCGCGGCAACGACCTGGTGGGATATGGCCTTGTCGTCGGCCTGAACGGCACCGGCGACGGAATCCGCAATGCGCCTTTTACCGAAGAGATCATGGCCAACCTGCTTGAGCGCCTTGGTGCCAATGTGACAGGTGAGGAGTTTCGGCCCACGAATGTCGCCGCAGTCTTCGTGACCGCCCAATTGCCGCCTTTTGCCCGCGCTGGCACACGGATTGACGTGACAGTGTCCGCGATTGGTGACGCGAAAAGCCTGCTGGGCGGGACCCTCATAATGACACCGCTCAATGGTGCAGACGGGCAGATCTATGCGGTCGCTCAGGGCACGATCATCGCGGGAGCATATCGGCGGAAGGGGATGCGGCGCGGGTCGTGCAGGGGGTCCCCACGGCTGGTGGCATCCCGTCCGGCGCGCGGGTTGAGCGTGAAATCGAATTCGATTTCGCTGGTCTGCCGATTTTGCGACTGGCGCTGAAGTCCGCGGACTTTACCACCGCAGAGCGGATCGAACGTGCGATCAACACCGAATTTGGCCGCGGGATCGCACTTATGCAGGACGCAGGAACTGTGGCCATCGACATCGCGGCAGCGGGAATGCAATCCCCCGCCCATGTGTTAAGCCGGATCGAAGGAATTTTGGTGGAGCCTGAAACCCGGGCGCGGGTGGTGGTGGACCAACGTTCCGGCACCATCGTGATGGGGGCTGACGTGCGGATCAGCCGGGTGGCGGTGGCTCAGGGCAACCTCACTTTGCGGGTTGAGGAAAGCCCGCTGGTCGTCCAGCCAAACCCGTTCAGCGAAGGCGAGACAGTGGTCGTGCCGCGTACGAATGCCGAGATTGCAAAGGATGGCACCGGCTTGGCCGAAGTGCGCGGAGGCACCGATCTGGCTGAGGTTGTCGCCGGGCTGAACGCCTTGGGCGTAGCACCGCATGACATGATCGACATCCTAAAAAGCATCAACGCCGCAGGGGCGCTGCATGCCGAGTTTCTCGTGAACTAGATCCGTCAGGGCTTTAGGTTCAGCGTAACTTTAGTACCCCAGGGGTCCGCCATCTGCTCGGCTCCGCCCTTCGCCAAGATCTCCGCCCGGGCCGAAGGGTCAACGGCCAGAGCCAACTCGGCAAGCCCGGTGACTGGGCTACTGCGCGGCCCGGCTCCCCGGCTGTTCCAAACATTCGTCGCGATGTGGTGGTGGTAGCCGGCGGAACCGTAGAACAGCGCGCCCGGATACTTCGCCATGATCGGCAGGCCCAGTGTGCCGCTATAGAAAGCCTCGGCCTCTGGAAGAGACCCGACCTGCAAATGGACATGGCCGACGACTGTACCCTGCGGCGCTCCAGTCCAGGGCCGGTCGGCCGTCTGGACAAGCGCGTTCAGGTCCAATGCCTCGGTCGCCATTCGGATCGTGCCGTCCGCTGCCTTCCAGGCCGAGCGGGGACGATCGGCGTAAACCTCTATCCCATTGCCTTCTGGGTCCGAGAGATAGATTGCCTCGCTGACCAGATGGTCCGAAGCACCCTGCAGCTGCACCGCAGTGTCGACGGCATGGCGCAGCCAGCGGGCCAAAGCAGTGCGATCGGGCAAAAAGAATGCGGTGTGAAACAACCCGGCGTCTCGCGGAGATGCCCTTCGGGCAGCACGGTCTTCCTGAAGTTCGACCAACAGGCGTCCGAATGCTCCAAGGCGTCTGCAGCCGGGCGCAAAGGACATCTCTGTCAGGCCAAGGGTGTGGGTGTAAAAGCGCGACATTCCGTCAAGATCGTTGACGGTGAGCACAACGTGAGAAATTTCCAACGGGGCGGCGGCGGTCGACATCAGGATTGCTCTCGACTAGGATATCGGTGAAAATTGGACCTGCGTGCGGATTTAAGCAACGGGAAGAGCCGAACAGGCAGTCTCTCGAAATCCGCAGCGGTTCACGTGGCCAAAGTTAAGCCGATCGCATCCGCTTAGCGGGGGTCATGAGGTCAGCGGGCAGCATGGCGGGCACAGGCGTCAAAGCGCGAGATCCGGCCAGTACCACGGCTGCCAGAGATTGGGCATTCGAAGGGTCTGTTGGTCAAGCAACACCCGCAGACGTCGGCTCGGTTGATCCTGACGAGGGGGCATGCCTGCCAGTGTTGACCCTGAGGGGTGCGGGGCGTAATCGGGTTGGGTATTCCCAGGAGAGCGATGTGGCCATTCACCTGCACAAGACCGACCTTCCCGACGGGCTGACCTTAGGGCCCGTGGTGGCGATCGACACCGAAACGATGGGTCTTGATCCTCGCCGTGACCGGCTGTGCGTGGTGCAGCTGTCCGACGGGTCAGGAGACGCGCATCTGGTGCAGATCGCCAAAGGCCAGACCCGCGCCCCGAACCTCGAAGCGATGCTTGCCAATCCGGCGGTGCTGAAGCTGTTCCACTACGGCCGCTTTGACATTGCCATGCTGAAGCAGGCCTTCGGGGTGACGACCGCCCCGGTCTGGTGCACCAAGATCGCGTCCAAGCTGGTGCGGACGTTCACCGACCGGCATGGGCTGAAATACCTTCTCGCCGATCTGGTCAACGTCGATGTGTCCAAGCAGCAGCAGACCAGCGACTGGGGGTCCGTGGTGCTGACCGAGGCTCAGAAGGAATACGCGGCGTCGGATGTCCTCTACTTGCACGCCCTGAAGCGCGAGCTTGAAGCCAGGCTGTCCCGCGAAGGCCGACTGGAACTGGCGCAGCGCTGCTTTGACTTCTTGCCCACCCGGGCCGAACTTGACCTTCTGGGCTGGGATGAGACGCATGACATCTACCTTCATTGAACCCACTGGCACTGACCTTCTGGAGACCGGCCGCCGGGTGATCCGGCGCGAGGCGGGGGCGCTGGACACGCTGGCCGATGCGCTAGGCGATAGCTTTTCCGCCGCCGTGGCGCTGTTGATGGCGGCCAGGGGCCGGGTGATCGTGTCAGGCATGGGGAAATCCGGTCATGTGGCACGCAAGATCGCCGCGACCTTTGCAAGCACCGGAACGCCGGCGCATTTCGTCCACCCAGCGGAAGCCAGCCACGGCGACCTGGGCATGGTGGCCGAAGGCGATGTGCTGCTTGTGCTGTCAAACTCGGGTGAGACACCGGAGCTGGCCGATATCCTTGCCCACGCCAAGCGCTTCGGTATCCCACTGATCGGGGTCGCGGGCCGCGCGGGATCGACCCTGATCCGGCAGGCTGACGTCGGCATCGTGCTACCCGACGTGCCCGAGGCCTGCGAGACGGGGATCGTCCCAACCACCTCGACCACCATGACCCTGGCCCTCGGTGATGCGCTGGCCATTGCCCTGATGGAACATCGGGCCTTCACGCCGGACCATTTCCGCATGTTCCATCCCGGCGGCAAGCTGGGTGCACGGCTTTTGCGCGTGCGCGACCTGATGCACCACAACCCGCCGCTGGTGGCGGAAACCCTGGAAATGGGGCAAGTCCTCCTGGAGATCACCCGGAGCGGCTTTGGCGTCGTGGGGGTGACCGATCCAACGGGCAATCTTTCCGGCATCATCACCGACGGCGACCTTCGGCGGCATCTGGAGGGGTTGATGTCCCACCGGGCGGCTGAGGTAATGACGCCAGACCCCCGCACCATAGGCGCCGAGGCGCTTGCGGGCGAGGCCTTGGCCCTGATGAATGACCGCAAGATCACCTGCCTTTTGGTTACCGAGGGCAAGTCTGCAATTGGCATCCTGCATGTGCATGACTGCCTGCGCGCGGGTGTGGTCTGATTGCCGCGGATCGACCGGCATACGCGGGTTGTGGTATGGCTGAAGATCGCTCTGCCCCTGATGGCGCTGGCGATCCTCGCAACGCTGTTTCTGCTGGCCGACCAGATCGACCCCGAGGCTGCCCTGCCCTATGCCGAGGTCGACGTCGAAGATCTGGCGCGCGAACCCCGAATGACCGCACCGACCTATGCTGGCACCACCAGCGACGGCGCGGCGCTGACACTTTCGGCCGATGAGGCGCGACCCGCCACGGAGGGCGCACCCGCGAACGCCCTTGGCCTGCGCCTGCAGCTGGACACCCCGGACGGCGCGGAAATCCGCTTGCAGGCGGCAACAGCGTCGCTTGACCAGACCGCGCAAGAGATTGTGCTTTCGGGCGGGGTCAACATCACCACCTCATCAGGTTATACTGTAAAAACCGCTGAACTTGCCGCGCGACTGGACCGCACTGGGCTGCAATCCCGCGCACCAGTCACTGCGACAGGCCCTGCGGGCGACCTTACGGCAGGTGGGCTGGTGCTTGGTCAGGACAACCGCACCCCCGGGGGTTATCTTCTGGTTTTCAACGGCGGTGTCCGGCTGGTATACCGTCCCGGTGGCTGAGGCCCGAAAGGTTTGACGAATGGCATCGATACACCGGTCCTTGGCTTTGATAGCCGCTTTTGCGCTACTTTCAGACGCGGCCCTTGCACAGCAGGCGACGGTCGCGTTCGGCGAGTTGCGCCAAGACACCACCTTGCCGGTCGAAGTGGCCGCTGACCAGTTCGCCATCAACAACGCTGACGGCACTGCAGTGTTTTCAGGTGGCGTTACCGTGAAACAAGGCGAGATGACCCTGACCGCTGCCGAAGTGCGGGTGACATATACGCCCGAAGGCAATGCGATCAGCCAGCTCGTCGCCTCGGGCGGGGTCGGGATCACCAATCTGGCCGACGCGGCAAAGGCCGATGAGGCGCTCTACACCATCGACAGCGGCGTGATCGTGATGACCGGCAACGTAAGGCTGACGCAGGGGCCCTCGGCTCTGGCTGGGCAGAAGCTGACGATCAACCTCAAGGACGGCACGGGCATCATGGAAGGCGGCGTGACCACGACCTTCGTGCCGGGCGGCAACTGATGGCGGCCAGGCCTGGATTGACCATCACCGAGGGAGCGGGCGGGTTGCAGGTCCGTAACTTGCGCAAGAGCTACAAGAAGCGCCCGGTGATCCGCGACGTCAGCATGGATCTGCGCCGTGGTGAGGTGGTAGCGCTCCTTGGGCCGAACGGGTCGGGCAAGACCACATGTTTCTACTCCATCGCCGGGCTGGTGACGCCAGAAGGCGGGCAGGTGCTGATCGACGGCAAGGACGTGACCGCCCTGCCGATGTACCGGCGCGCTCGGCTGGGGATCGGCTACCTTCCGCAGGAGGTTAGCATCTTCCGGGGACTCTCGGTCGAAGACAACATTCTTGCCGTCCTGGAGATTGCCGTGCCTGACCGTCACAAGCGGCGCGAACGGCTGGAGGAACTTCTGTCCGAATTTTCCATCACCCACCTGCGCCGCACGCCCGCGCTGGCCCTGTCAGGCGGGGAACGCCGACGGGTGGAAATCGCGCGATGTCTGGCGGCCGATCCGAAGTATCTGCTTCTGGACGAACCCTTTGCCGGCGTGGACCCCATCGCCGTGGGGGAAATCCGCCACCTTGTGCATGACCTGAAGGCCCGCGGCATCGGCGTGCTGATCACTGACCATAACGTCCGCGAAACACTGGAAATCGTCGACCGCGCCTATATCCTGCACGAGGGAAAGGTGCTGATGTCCGGCACCACAGACGAGGTCGTCCGCGATGAAACCGTGCGCCGAGTTTATCTGGGCGAGAACTTTCGCATCATCTAGGCGGCACGCGACCGGCGCTCATCGACTCGGTTGACAAGGAGGCATCTGCTGACGCCAAATACCCCAAATGCGTGTGCTCAGCTACTCTTCGTCCGCCCTTTCCAGCCGGGAGACCTTGCGTGACGCCACGTTGTTTTCAGCATCCAGTATCATCGACGGGCGGTCCGGAATGACCCTACCCGCCTGGCCAGCAGCCGAGAGGAGAAGCCATGCGCTATCAGATCAGTGGAAAACAGATCGACATCGGTGAGGCTCTTCAGACCCATGTGAAGGCTGAAATGGGCGAGGTGGTCGAGAAGTACGCCCAGCGCCCAACCGAATGTATCGTAGTGTTTTCCCGTGAAGCTCATGAGTTTGTCTGTGAAGCGGTGATCCATCTGTCCACCGGCCTGAACGCCCAGGCCAAAGGTCATGCGTCCGAGATCTATGCCGCTTTCGAATCGTGCCGCGAAAAGATGGACAAGCAGCTACGCCGCTACAAGCGACGCATCCGGAACCATCATAACCATCGTGCAACTCCGGTTGAATTCGGCGGAGGCTCCTCCTATATCCTCGCCTCGTCCGAGGATATCGAGGATGTAGAGCCCGAGACGCTTCAGCCGATCGTGATTGCCGAGATGGAGACGAAGATTCCTTCGATCACCGTCGGCGAGGCGGTCATGCAGCTGGAACTGGCAGGCGATCGCATGCTGGTGTTTCGGAACGAAGGCCATGGGGGCGTGAACGTCGTGTACCGTCGCGAAGACGGAAACATCGGCTGGATTGACCCTCGCAACAGCAAATAAAGCGCCTTCTGGCGCGGGAACATCGCCGCCTCATGGAACTATCCAAACTTCTTACCCCAGCCGCCGTCCGGGTTGTGGGACAGTTCACCTCGAAGAAGCGGCTTTTCCAGGAGCTGGCCGAGATTGCCGCGCAGGCCTACGGGCTGACCTCGGCCGTAGCGCTGGACGGCTTGCAAGAGCGCGAGACGCTGGGCCCAACTGGGGTGGGGCACGGTGTCGCCCTCCCCCACGCGCGGTTGGAAGATCTGAAGGGAATCATCGGGGTTTTCCTGCGCCTTGAAAAGCCGCTTGATTACGACAGTGTCGACCGTCAGCCCGTAGATCTGGTCTTCGGGCTGTTTGCACCAAAGGATTCCGGGGTTGACCACCTGAAGGCGCTCGCACTGGTCAGCCGGACGATGCGCGACCCGGGCGTGGTGGCAAAGCTGCGCGCCAACACGGATCCGGCCAAGCTGCACGCTATCCTGACGGAAAGCCGGGCACCGCAGGCTGCGTAGGGTCTATACTCGCCAGCGGCTGAAACCAAAGCCCATGTAATCTCGGGCATAGGCAGCCTCAACCGCGGCTTCCACCTCGTCATCGTAGATCGCCCCAAGCGCTTCGGCGGCATTTATCGCATCGGCCCTTGGCGGGGGCCCAACTAGCTTGGCACCGATGAATCCCAGTCCGTCGGCAAGGCAGTCTTCGCGGATCATGACATCAAGCGGCTGAAAGCTCGCGAAGCCCTGGACCACCGCAGTCTGGCTGGCCCAGGAGGGATCAACCCGCAAGCCTGTCTGCCCCATTGTGGCTAGCCGGGCGTACGCCAGGAACACTAGAAATGCGGCCCGTTCCGACACCACATCGGGGAAGGTGTTGCCAAGCTCGGGAAGCCAGGCTCTGTAAGCACGGATCAGGATACGGCGGTGGTCGGTCAGCACGCCTGAAACGATGCGGTCGTGAAACGTCACATAGGCGCGCAAAGCCGGGTGGCGCAAGACCGTAAAGCTGCGGTGGCCCGGATGCGCACGCTTCCACTGGCGTAATGTTTTGTGATCGAAGCGTTCGTGTAGCCGTCCAAACGAGGCAAGCCAGTCACGGATGGTCGCATCGGGAGCGCCGCGGACAGGAAAGAACAGCAGCCCCGCGGCGTCGGAGGCAAACGCCTGGGGAATGGCAGCGGCACGGCGAGGCTCAAAGATCGGGGTGCGCGCCAGACCGAAAAGGTCGGCGCTTGCCAAAGCCGGCGCCAGGTCTTGGGGGTTTTCCAACCGGTCTTGCAACGGTTCGGGGTTCTGCTTCTTCAGGGTGTCGTCGACCGCCTTCAGCCGCCCTTCGACCCCCAGAAACGCCGCCAGCCCGTTCAGCACATCGACCGAAGCAAGGTCCTCGTAGTCGATCACGAAGGCCGTCTGCCCCGAGACCTGCAGCGCGTTCAGCACCTGCAGATGAAACGCCTGCGCTGCCGCCAGATGGGCCCGGAACTCAGCGGCATCGAACCGAACCTTGGCGGACTTCAGCCGCTTTGCGTCGGTCAGCTTCCACTGGCCGGTGGCCCGCGCGGTCAGCCAACTCGCGTAGCTGTCCACCGGGTTTCGGGTCAGCACGATCTTGGCGCAGCCCTGATCGGCCAGAACAAGGTCAAGCACGCGGGCGTCGTGGTCATGGAACAGCCGGAATCCGGATAGCCCTTCAGTCTCGTTCCGCAGCTTGCGCAAAAGCGGTTTGGGGTTCACCTCACGCTCGTCCAAGGTGATGCCGAAAAGCTCGGTCGCGTCCTTCTTGCCAACGAAATGGGGGTTGAAAACCTCTCCATAGCTACTGACACCCTCTAGGGAGTTCAGGTTTGCCTCAAGATAGTTCGACCCGGTACGCATGCCGGCAAGGATGACGAAGCTGCTAAACCGGCCGGCCAAGGTACTATTTCGCCATCAGCGGGCGCGACAGCCCCTGATCGATACCGTCCATGTCGATGGTTGCAGGCACGTCGCCCATAAGAACGGGCTGCATCCCCTGGTTCCGCAGCTCCTGCAAGAACTGCGCGAAACCGGAGAGATTGACCATGCGCGGAAGCTCGGTCAACCGGTGCGGGGCGCGCGGGTTCAGATCATCGACGATCTGGTGCAAAGCTTCGACCGGGTTCTCGATGAAATTCGCCAATGTCCAAAGCCGGACGCGCGCCTTGGTATCCGGGCCGTTCAGCAAAGAGATGAAATCGGCTTCAATCTTTTGCAGACGGGCGGCTTCGGCCCGGATCTCCTCGAAGGGCCGGCCCGAAAGCCAGAGCGGAATGGAAAACGCACCAGAGACCAGCAAGATGCTGGCATTCGGGTCGCTGGCCAGAAACGGCGTGATATCCTGTGCATCACCCGGACCAAACTGGAAGCACTGCCGTTCGCCACGGGTGTTCCAGATCAGGCTGGTAAGAAAACTCGTCGGGTTATAGTCGCGGAGCTTGGCGCTGTCGGACAAGCCACCCTTGAAGACGGACGCGCATCCCGCATACTCCACCCGCTCGGCGGCAAAGAGATGGCCGTGTACCTTGGCATCGGCCACGCGGGCCAGCCAGGCGTTGAAGTCGGGAAACAGCGCGGTAAAGCCCTCGAAGACTCCATAAGGGGCGGCCGAACGGTTGCCGCCGCGCAACTTTGACGGAAAACGGCTTTGCATGAAAAGTCCGGGCCTGCCTTTGGTGCGGCGCTCTACGGCCTTGGCAAACAGACGGTCGATCTTCCCCGGGTTCGGCTCAAGCCGGGGCGCGATAGGAGAGGACGGAACCAGATAGGTTGCATAAAGAAGCCCCGCCTGCGGCCAGATCTTGCGAGCCACAAAGGCTTCGGTCCGGCGCAAAAGGTGCAGGTGGTCATCATAGAACACATGGGGCCGGCCCTGGAAATCGAACTTGGACAGGGTCAGGGACCTGCTTTCGACGCGCTTGGAAACCTGGCGCACCAGTGTCTGGAAATAGCTTTCGTCCGGAATCCAGACACTCCGGAAGTAGCGTTCATGCCGGGCACGGTCGGGGTGGGTCAGGATCGCCTCAAGAGAAGCGCGGGTCAGGCACCACCACTGGCTGCCAAGATGGGGCACGATGCCTTCGGGAATGCGGCGCGATACGCCCAGACGGCGCTGCAGGCTGACATAGGCGTCGAACAGTCTTCTGTGGGTCTTCCACGAAAAAGGGAAGCGCAGGGTGAACCGTTCCTTGTTGAGCCCGCCAACCGTCCAGCCGACATCGGCCGTGGTGACGCTTTCGATGAAGTCGGTCTGTGGATGGGCGGCAAGATGTGCCTTAAGCTCGCCCACCGGGCGGATCGGCAGGCAAGACCCCGACGCAAGGTAGACGTGGCCGACATCCGGAAATTCACGCAGCATCTGGGTTGACGCGATCATCGAAGCTTGGACCAGGCTGAACGTCCCCCAGTTGCAGGCAATGCCCTTGGAAAAGCGGACATCCGGCAGATCTCCAAGCGCGCGGACCAGCTGGGCGCGATCATACTCCGGCACGCGGCGGTCAAGATGGATGACAACCGGACAACCATGCGTCGCCCAATGGCGTGCGACCTGCGCGGCACGGTCCAGTGCAGTGTGGCACAGCATGACAATGCCGACGCTCACGCCCAGTTTCCTTTCGACATCAGGCCCAGGATTTCAAGCTGGCGCCAGTTAATATACTTCTCGCTCCAATTGCACCACAGATCGCGATCCCGCGACAGACCCTCTCGGTAGGCAAGGTATTCGTGGCTTTGGGCATAGTGCTGACCACGGGCAAGCTCTTCCTCGGCCTTTGCGGCGAAGGTATCCAGAAACTTGGCATGCAAAAGACAGCCAGAGGGCTTTTCGCCCCCGCTGTCATCGTATGTCAGGTTAAGGCCGCGCGGCAGCATCATGTGTGTTGAGCTTACATAGGCAAAGCTCGGTTCCCACTTGACCAGAGGGATTTTGTTCATCGCCGGAGCCTGCTTCGGGCGATCGGCAAAGTAGACCCGGGCACGGGGGCCGCCCTGGATCCACAGATTCTGCAACCCCGGGTTGCGGCTGATCGTGTAGTTGCCGCTATCGAAATACTGCGCAATCTCGAACGGGTCCTGGCCTTCGCGGTAGGGCTGCTCATGCATGGCTCCCTTCGGATACATGTCCAGCATCATTGCCGAGAAGGACCGCACGCCCGAGCTGTCCAGCCAGTCCGTCAGTGCACGCAGCGGCCGGGTTTCGCAGAACGGGTAGACCAGGAATTCATCGACATCCACCGTTAGGCACCATCGGCCGGTGCCGTGGCGTCGCAGGAGGTGCATGATCCAGTCCATCCCGAAGCGCGACCGCTTGTAGCTGGCTGTGCTGGTCCAGACCGACACGTCCGCCTGCTCCGCAAGATACTCGCGTGAGCCGTCGTTCGACGCGTTGTCGACAATCAGGAAATGTTCGACGCCTAACCTGCGATAGTAATCCAGAAAATATGGGAGCCTCACCCGTTCGTTGCGCAGCGTGGAAAACAGCAGGATCGGGTTGGCCGGAACCTCGGCCAGGCGGTTGGACAGCGGCACAAGCTGGCGGCGGCGGCGTGCTGCCCGGATCAGCAGATACTGTCGCCGCATCCGCAGTCGGTAGGCGGAGATCAGGCCCATGCCACACCCCCGCTCATATCCAGCCCCCACGCGACATGAGGCCCAGCGCCTCCAACTGACGCCAGCCGGTATAGCGGGTGGACGCCGTGTTGTAGAGAACAGGATCATCGGTCAGCCGGTCGTAATATGCTGCATACTGCGCCCCATCGGAAAAATGCTCGCCCCGCGCCTTTTCCTCGGCAGAGCGGTCGATGATTTCCGGCAGGAACTTGGTGTGAAGCAGTACGCCCGAGGTGACCTCTCCCCCATCCGTATCATAGACCCGGTTCAGGCAGGGCGGCAGCAGTGCGTGTGTGGAATTCACATAGGCGTACCGCCAATGCCAGCGGACCAGCGGCGTCTTGTTCAGCGTCGGCGCACGACGGGGGGCTTCGCCAAAGAAGGTCCGCGCACGGACGCCGCCCTGGATCCAGAGGTTGCCCATACGGGGTTGCACTTGAACCTGATAGTTCCCGGCGTCAAAGAACGGCAGATGGTCGATCGGATAGTCCCCAGCCTGATGCCCGCTCTGCGAGACCGGCCCCTCTGGATACATGTCTACCGTCAGTGCGCCCAGTGACCGGCGACCCTGACGGTCCAGCCAGTCGGTCAACGCGGGCAGGGGCCGGGTCTGCCAATAGGGGTAGACAAGGATTTCATCGGCATCGACTGTCAGGCACCAGTGCCCGTTCCCGTGACGCAGCATCAGCCAGGTCAGCCAGTCCATCCCAAATCGCGCGGCCTTGTAGCTGGCGTCGGTCTGCCACACCGACACGTCAGCCTGATCTCGGAGCAGATCCGCAGTCCCATCAGTGCTGGAATTGTCGACGACAAGGAAATGGCCGACGCCAAGACGGCGGTTATGAGCCAGCAGGTAGGGCAGGCGCCGCGCCTCGTTGCGCACGCACAGAAAGCTCAGCACATCCCCTGCCCTGATCGCGGCGGTGCGGTCGGTGAAGGCGGTCAGCTGACCACGGCGGCGAAAAGCACGGGCCAGCAGTCCCCGACGGCGTAGACGCAGCCGGTAAGCCCGCCACAAGGCTGCCGGCCCGGCACCGCGGTCCGGGGGAAGTGTCCCAATCGGACAGGCGTGGGGCAACCCCCTCGGGTTCACCGCCAACCGGTCCAAGATCTACTGCGCTGCCTTCTGCATCGCCATCATCTCGTGCAGGAAACCTTGGAACTCGGCCGCGAATTCAGGTCGCGACAGGCCGAAGGCGACGGTGGCCTGCAGCAGCCCGATCTTCGAGCCGCAATCATAGCGCTGGCCGCGGAAACGCAGGCCATAGACCCCTGCCTTGCTTCCAGTTTCTTCGGCGATGGCGTCGGTCAGTTGGATTTCACCACCTGCGCCTTGCTTCATTCGGTTCAGGTTGGTGAGCACCTTGGGTGTCAGGATATAGCGGCCGATGACGGCCAGGTTCGACGGTGCCTTGTTGGCTGGTGGCTTTTCGACCATGCCCTTCACCCGGACCACCGCACCGAAGTCTTCCCCGATGTCCAGCACGCCGTACGAGGAAATGCGCGACTGCGGCACCTCCATCGCGGCGACCATGCAACCGCCGGTTTCCGCATGGGCCTCGACCATCTGCTGCAGGCAAGGCCGGTCGGCGGCAATCACGTCATCGGGCAAGAGGACAGCGAAGGGCTCGTTGCCGATCAGACGGCGCGCGCACCAGACAGCATGGCCAAGACCCATTGGTAGATTCTGCCGGACATAGGCGATGGCACCGCTGTCCATGTTGGTGTCTTTGAGCATCTCCAGGAGGTCGGTCTTGCCCTTGCGGCGCAGTTCGGACTCTAGTTCGGGGGCGACGTCGAAGTAATCCTCAAGCGCCGATTTCCCGCGCGATGTGACGAAGATGAACTCCTTGATGCCGGCAGCGCGCGCCTCGTCGATAGCGTATTGAATCAGGGGGCGGTCAACCAATGTCATGATCTCTTTCGGGATCGACTTGGTAGCCGGCAAGAACCGAGTGCCAAGGCCCGCTACTGGGAAGACGGCTTTGGTGATCTTCTTCGTCTTCATGGTCGATCCGTCCTGCGTTCTGAAGGCCACACCCGGCGGCCTGCATCCTTGTTGACGCAACCTGCTATATGGTGAATCTGACCTTATCCGGGCGGGCGCGCGGCAACATTGTCAATTTGCACGGCCAAACTTCAATAAGCACGTAAAAAGTTTCTCGCATGATAACAGTCGGCCTGCCTGGAGCTGACTGCTGCTAAAACTGCGCGTTTCGCAGCATTTCCTCGATGATCGGAACGTCCGAAGGGTTGTTCAACTCCCAGAATTCGCGGCCATGTGCCTGTACTTCGACACAAAGAATGCGGCGTCCGCTTTCCAGAAAACGCAGCTGCTCCAGTCCCTCCAGCGACTCGAGCGGGCCAATGGGCCCTGCGGGATAGGCGGCCAGGGCGGCACGGCGGTAGGCGTACACCCCGACATGATGAAAGACGGGTGTCGGCTCGTCCGGGGCGTAGTCGCGGCCTGTGTAAGGGATCACTTCCTTCGAAAAGTAAAGCGCCCTGCCCTCAGTCCCGAAGACCGCCGTCGTTCCGCCTACACGTCCGGCGCGGCGGTCTGCAAGAAAGCCCGCAACCATATGTCCCGTGCAGCGCAAGACGGGCGTGGCGATGTCAGCCTGCGGGTCGGCCATAAGGCCGGTGACGAGATCCTCCACGAACCAGGCGGGTGTCAGGGGCGCGTCGCCCTGCAGGTTCACGATGACATCGAAATCGCGCAGGATTGCCGCGACTTCGGCGCAGCGTTCTGTGCCGTTGCGCGCGTCGGATGACGTCATTACCACCTCGGCCCCAAAGGCGCTGGCGTGATCGGCGATGCGGTCGTCATCCGTGGCCACTACCACCCGGTCAACCCCACGAACCGTCATCGCCGCCTCCCAACTGCGGCGGATCAGGGTCTTCTCGCCATCCGGGCCCTTCAGTGTGACGAGTGGCTTTCCAGGATAGCGGGTGCTCGCAAAGCGGGCGGGAATGGCAATGAGGGTCTTCATTTCAACACCACACCGGGGGCATGGGCAATGAAGTAGGGATTGTCCCAGCCGGACTTGCCATAAACAAGGGGGGCGTGATCGTCAAAGCGCACCACATGTCCGCCAGCCCCGCGCAACACGGCGTCACCGGCCGCCGTGTCCCACTCCATCGTTCGGCCTAGACGGGGATAGAGGTCGGCCTCACCTGTAGCTACCAGACAGAACTTCAGGCTGGATCCGGCCGAAGTCATGTCGCGCACGACATAGCGGCTGATGTAGTCATCCGTGGCCTGATCCCGGTGGGATTTGGAGGCAACGATCATCAGCGCGGCATTGTCTGGGATCGAGACGTTGAGACGCTTCAATGGCCCCGGTTCTGGCCCAAAGGCGCCGGTCTCTTCGACTGACTGGCCATCGGGAAGGGTGTAGAACAGGCGGCCCTTCGCGGGGGCGAAAACGATGCCGTGGGTGGGGATGCCATTCTGGACATAGGCGATGTTGACGGTGAAGTCGCCGCGGCGCTGCACGAACTCCTTGGTGCCGTCGAGGGGGTCGACGATCAGGAAAGTCTGCGCTGACAGAGCATGGCTTTCTGCCTGCTCCTCGGTAATGAGCGGTACGTCAGGGAACGCTGCACGCAAGCCGGCCGCGATCACCGCATCGGCTGCCTCGTCCGCTTCGGTCACGGGGCTTGCATCGCCCTTGGCACGCACCTCGAAATCGGGCTGCCGGTAGACCTCCATAATGCGGTCGCCCGCCTCGAGCGCAAGACGCCGCATCACGGCCACAAGCGTGTCGTTATTCATCGCTACTCCTGTCTGTCGCGACAGCAATTGAACAAGCCGCCGCGCGTCCTTATCCTGCGTCACTAACGGAACGGCAAGATTTCCCTGTCAAGGGTGCCGGACCAGACGGGAAGTTGTCGAATGTTCCGCTACCAAAGACGCAGCAAATCGGGCCTGGCTACGGCCTTCCAGACGCTGGAGCTGATGTTTCACGTGTCGGTCCGGTCGCTGCGGCAGGCCAACGGCAATGCCGTGCTGGGGCTGGTCATGTCGATCATTCAGGCCCTGCTGATGGTCTTGGTGATGTACTTCCTGTTCTCACTCCTGGGCATGCGCCGGATCGCCATTCGCGGCGACTTCATGCTGTTTGTCATGTCCGGCGTCTTCATGTTCATGACCCACGTCAAGGCCATCGGCGCGGTGTCGGGGGCGGACGGGCCAACCTCGCCAATGATGATGCACGCGCCGATGAACCCGATCATCTCGATCGCTGGCGCGGCGCTCGGATCCCTGTATCAGCAGGTGCTGGCTGCAAGTGTCATCCTGTTTTCCTATCATGCGCTGTTCAATCCGATCAGCATTGACGATCCGGTGGGCGTCCTGGGTATGTTCCTGCTGTCCTGGCTGACCGGCGTCGGCATTGGCATGGTCCTCCTCTCTGCACGGCCCTGGCAGCCCGAGCTTGTGACGATCCTGACGACCCTGATCATGCGGATCAACATGATCGCTTCGGGAAAAATGCTGGTCGCCAACAACTCGAAGCCCGAAATGCGGGCGCTGTTCGACTGGAACCCGCTGTTTCACACGATTGACCAGGGGCGGGGCTTCATGTTCCTCAACTACCAGCCGCGCTACACGTCAATCGAGCATCCGGTCTACGTGATGCTGGCCTGTCTGGTCGTCGGCCTGATGGCTGAGTTCTTCACCCGGCAATATGCCTCGCAAAGCTGGGGGAAGGGCCGGTGATCCTGCGGCCGGTCGGTCTGGTCCTGATGCTTGCGCTTGGCCCGGGTGCCTTGCGGGCCGAAATGTACCCCGCCCTGCACACGGTGGTCGGCGTGGATGTGGGTGACGTGCTGAACATCCGTGCCGCCCCCGACGCTGGGGCCAGGGTTATCGGCACCCTTGCCCCAGGCCTGATGGGGGTTGAAGTGATTGCGGCCAGCAACGGCTGGGCGCAGCTCAACACGCAAGAGGGGACAGGTTACGCCGCGCTGCGCTACCTTCATCGTGAGGAGGAGGCCGACTGGTATGCCTTGGAGCGTCCGCTCGCCTGTTTCGGAACCGAACCCTTCTGGTCGCTGGCGCTTGACGCAGCTGAAGGAACAGCCGCCTTCACCACGCCCGATTTGTCCAAGCCCCGGATCGACCCGATCGGCTCGATCTGGACCGGGGCAGTCTGGGCTCCCACTGCGGCCATTGACTTGCCAGACGGGATGGCCGTGCTGCGTCCGGCAGATTGCAGCGACGGCATGTCGGACGCGGCCTATGGCATCGCCATCGACCTGTTCCTGCGAACCGGCGATCGGCAGCGTCTTTCCGGCTGCTGCACGCTGGCCCTGCGCTGAAGGGCGGGGGTTGCCGGCAGTATTGAACACTCGCAAGAAGATTCGTGGAAGATTTGCAAGAGAGTCTGCGCGCCGACCGTTGCAGGGGCTTTGGCACCCCCCTATATACGGCTGGCACGTCGATAGGCCGCCAGACCTGTCGCCTCATCATGGCGGGGATGCCGAATTGCAAGGGTCCTTGCCAGAACATCGCCTGAAGTAAAGGGATACACACATGGCCAAAGTCATCGGTATTGACCTCGGAACGACAAACTCCTGCGTTGCCATCATGGATGGTTCGCAACCGCGGGTCATCGAAAACTCGGAAGGCGCGCGCACGACGCCCTCCATCGTCGGTTTCACCGACTCTGAGCGTCTGGTTGGACAGGCTGCCAAGCGGCAGGCCGTCACCAACGCCACCAACACCGTTTTTGCGGTGAAGCGTCTGATCGGGCGCCGGTTCGATGATCCGGTGATCCTCAAAGACCAGAAGAACATGCCGTACAAGATCGTCAACGGTGGCAACGGCGACGCCTGGGTCGAAGCCCGGGGCGAGAAGTATTCGCCCTCGCAGGTCTCTGCCTTCATCCTGCAGAAGATGAAGGAAACTGCGGAAAGCTACCTCGGCGAAACCGTCACGCAGGCTGTCATCACGGTGCCCGCCTACTTCAACGACGCTCAGCGCCAGGCCACCAAGGACGCAGGCAAGATCGCCGGTCTTGAGGTGCTGCGCATCATCAACGAACCGACCGCGGCGGCGCTGGCTTATGGTCTCGACAAGAAAGAGACCAAGACGATCGCGGTCTATGACCTTGGCGGCGGCACCTTCGACATCACCATCCTGGAAATCGACGACGGGTTGTTCGAGGTCAAATCCACCAACGGGGACACGTTCCTGGGCGGTGAAGACTTCGACATGCGGATCGTCAACTACCTCGCGGATGAGTTCAAGAAAGAGCATGGCGTCGATCTGTCGAATGACAAGATGGCCCTGCAGCGGCTGAAGGAAGCTGCCGAAAAGGCCAAGATCGAGCTTTCGTCGGCCAGCCAGACCGAAATCAACCAGCCCTTCATCAGCATGGACCGCAACACCGGCCAGCCCCTGCACCTCGTAATGAAGCTGACCCGCGCCAAGCTGGAAGGCCTGGTCGAGGATCTGATCAAGAAGTCGATCAAACCCTGTATCGCCGCGCTGAAGGACGCCGGCGTGTCCAAGGACGACATTGACGAGGTCGTTTTGGTCGGCGGCATGACCCGCATGCCCCGCGTGATCGAGGAGGTGACCAAGTACTTCGGCAAGGAACCCCACAAGGGTGTGAACCCTGACGAAGTCGTCGCACTCGGCGCAGCTATCCAGGCCGGCGTGCTGCAAGGCGACGTCAAGGATGTGGTCCTTCTGGACGTGACCCCGCTGTCGCTGGGCATCGAGACGCTGGGCGGTGTGTTCACCCGACTGATCGACCGCAACACCACGATCCCGACGAAGAAGTCCCAGGTGTTCTCGACCGCCGAAGACAACCAGAACGCCGTGACCATCCGCTGCTTCCAGGGCGAACGCGAAATGGCCGCCGACAACAAGATGCTCGGCCAGTTCAACCTGGAACAGATCCCGCCCGCCCCGCGTGGCGTGCCCCAGATCGAGGTGACCTTCGACATCGACGCCAACGGCATCGTGTCGGTGAAAGCCAAGGACAAGGGCACCAACAAGGAGCAGGCGATCACGATCCAGGCCTCGGGCGGCTTGTCCGACGACGAGATCGAGAAGATGGTTCGCGACGCCGAGGCGAATGCTGAAGCCGACAAGGAACGTCGTGAGCTCGTTGAGACGCGGAATCAGGGCGAATCACTCCTGCACTCCACCCGCAAGTCGCTGAGCGATCATGGCGACAAGGTCGATCCGTCGACAGTCGAAGCGATCGAGTTTGCGATGCAGCCTCTTGAAGAAGCGCTCAAGGGCGAGGATACCGGCAAGATCAAGAGCGGTATCCAGAACCTGACCGAAGCCGCGATGAAACTCGGCGAGGCGATCTACAAGGCCAGCCAGACCGAAGGCGGCGGCGGGGAAGACGAACCCCGCCCGGTGGACGGCGATGACATCGTCGACGCCGACTTCGAAGATCTGGGCAACAGCAAGCGGAAGTAACGCCGCGTGAGCCGGAACAGGGGGCGGTCTGGAAACGGACCGCCCCCCTCCGGTTCGACTTGGGGATTTTGCCGTGGCAAAGCGCGATTATTACGAAGTCCTGGGGGCCGCCAAAGGCGCTTCAGCAGATGAGCTGAAGAAAGCCTATCGCCAGAAGGCGAAGGAGCTGCACCCGGACCGCAACTCAGACAACCCGCAGGCCGAAGCCCAGTTCAAGGAAGTGAACGAAGCATACGAGGTCCTGAAAGACGAACAGAAGAAAGCGGCCTACGACCGTTTCGGCCACGCGGCCTTTGAGGGCGGCATGGGCGGCGGCCCGCGTCCTGGTCAGGGCTACGGCCAGCAGGGCGACTTCGCTTCCGCCTTTTCGGACGTTTTCGAAGACCTGTTCGGCGATTTCATGGGCGGCCGGGGTGGCGGCGGCGGTGGCCGCAGCCGGGCCCAGCGCGGGTCTGATCTTCGCTACAACATGCGCGTCAGCTTGGAGGAAGCCTACAGCGGCATCCAGAAGACGATCAGCGTTCCAACCTCCGTCACGTGCGAGGTGTGCAACGGCTCGGGCGCTGAGGGCGGTGCCGAACCGGTCACCTGCCCCACCTGCTCCGGCATGGGCAAGGTCCGCGCGCAGCAGGGCTTCTTCACCGTCGAACGCACCTGCCCCGCATGCAACGGCATGGGCCAGACCATCAAGAACCCTTGCCGCAACTGCGGGGGTCATGGCCGCACGCACAAGGAACGCACCCTCTCCGTCAATATCCCGCAAGGGGTGGAAACAGGCACCCGCATCCGCTTGGCCGGTGAAGGTGAAGCGGGCTTGCGCGGCGGCCCGCAGGGTGACCTTTACATTTTCATCGAGGTGAAAGAACACGCCCTCTTCCAGCGTGACGGCGTTCACCTCTTCTGCCGCGTCCCCGTCTCCATGCCCACCGCGGCGCTAGGCGGCGAGGTCGAGGTTCCCACGATCGACGGCGGCAAGGCCCGGGTCAAGGTTCCGGCAGGTGCCCAGACCGGCAAGCAGATGCGCTTGCGGATGAAGGGAATGCCTGCACTGCGCAGCGGCAACACCGGCGACATGGTGATCGAGCTTGCAGTCGAGACCCCGGTCAACCTGACCAGCCGCCAGCGTGAGCTGCTGCGCGAGTTCGAGGATCTTTCGGAAGAGAACAATCCCGAGGGGTCCTCGTTCTTTTCCAAGGTCAAAGGCTTCTGGGACGGCATGAAGGGCTGAAGGGGGGCAGCGGCCCCCCGACCCCCGCCTAGTGCGAGAATGCCTGCGCGCCCCAAAGTTCCCTGACGCGCGCGTCACGGCCGCAGCTGTCACGGTAGAACTTGTAGGCGTTGGACTGTTTCTTCGGACGCGCCCGCGTCAGGATGATGTTCGATCCCTTGTAATAATCCTGATGGTAGTCCTCGGCGATCCAGAAGGTTTTGGCATCCAGCACCGGCGTGACCACTGTAGCCCCAAGCGCCGCCTCGGCCTCGGCCACCGCCGCCTTGGCTGCCTTGCGCTGATCCGGTCCGGTCACGAAGATCGCCGTCCGGTAGGCATCGCCCCGGTCGCAGAACTGCCCGCCTGCGTCCAGCACGTCGACTGACCGCAGGAACTTGGCCACAACCTCGTCATAGGTGATGACACTGTTGTCGAAGGTGATCTCCACCGCCTCATAATGCCCCTTATGGTTCTGGTAGGTCGGATTCTGGCTGTCCCCGCCGGTGTAGCCCGAGACAACGCCTGATACTCCCGGCACGGCCTCAAAGTCAGACTCCACGCACCAGAAGCAGCCTCCGGCCACATAGGCCTTTTCGACAGCGGCCTGCGCCGCCCCCGTCAACCCCAGCCCGAAGGCCACTGCAAGTTTCCACATGATCCGCTCCTGTTCCGTTGCCGCTGACCCTGTGCCCCCGACAGATCGCGGTCCACTCACCCTGCTGTGACCTCACGCCAGAGTGATGGTTTCCCTTGGCCTTCCGCTCGCGCCGCCATAGCCTGAAACAAATCAGGGGATGTCTGAAATGAACGACCACGTCTCCACCCATCAGGCGGAAGAGGATGCCCGCAACGACCAGATCCTGATCTGGGTCGATGGCGCGTTAAGACCCAAGGCTCAGGCCGTGGTAAGTGTCTACGACTCCGGCTTCATGCTGGGCGACGGGGTGTGGGAGGGCATCCGACTCTACAATAACCGTTGGTCCTTCATCGAAGAACACATCGACCGCCTGTTCGAAGCGGCGAAGGCCATCGACCTCGACATCGCACGCACCAAACAGCAGATCATCGACGCCGTCATCGAAACGCAAGCCGCCAACCACATGACGACCGACGCGCACTGCCGCCTGATGGTCACGCGCGGCGTCAAGACCCGGCCCTTCCAGCACCCGCGCCTCAGCCAGCAGGGGCCGACCATGGTGATCATCATGGAACACTCGCGCCCTAAGATCCCGCGCCCGATCACGCTGGCCACCGTCCCGCATCTGCGCGGGTTGCCGATGACGCAGGACCCGAAGCTGAACTCGCACAGCAAGCTGAACTGCATCCTGGCCTGCATCGCGGCGCAAAAGGCCGGGGCGGATGAGGCGCTGATGCTGGACGTGCATGGCTTCGTGAACACCACCAACGCCTGCAACTTCTTCATCGTCCGGCGCGGCGAGGTTTGGACAAGCACCGGCGACTACTGCATGAACGGCATTACCCGCCAGAAGGTCATCGACCTGTGCCACGCGAACTCCATCCCGGTGCGGGAAAAGAACTTCTCGCTGGTCGAGACCTACAGCGCCGATGAGGCTTTCCTGACCGGCACCTTCGGCGCGCAGACACCGGTGGGCAGCATAGACGGCCGCCAGATCGGCACCGGCCAGATGGGCCCGATGACCGAGCGCTTGCGGACATTTTACAAAGCACTGGTAGGGGCCTGAGCCATGCAGAAGATCGACCGTTCCCTGCACCTGACACGCCGCACCTACCTGCGGGCCGAGGATTGCGATTTGGCCGATCTTGCGGCCTTGTGCGAAGCCCGGACTGACCGCTCCGATTACCCCCTTGCCGCCGATCTTGCGAAGGGTGTGCTGATCTACGACTGCCCAGTCCTTTTGCCCCGCCTTTCAGACCCCGGTTTTGCCGAAACTCTAATGGCCGAATGGGCCGAGGCCTTTGCCAATGGTCCCGGAGTGCTCGTCCTCCAGGGCGCAGAACCCGACCACGCCATAATCGACCGCGCCTCTGACATCTTCCGCGACCTGATCGCCCGGCAAAACGCCGCAGGCACCGGCGGCGGCGACCATTTCGCCAAGCCGGGCGCGAATGACCGGCTTTGGAACTCCCTCGAAAAGCACTGCCTCGCCGACCCCGCGAACTTCGCCCGTTACTACGCCAACCCTTTCCTCGCCCTCGTCAGTCAGGCCTGGCTTGGCCCCTACTACCAGATGACTGCGCAACTGAATGTGGTGAACCCCGGCGGCGCCGCGCAAAGCCCGCACCGCGACTACCACCTCGGCTTCCAGTCGGCCGAGGCGGTTGCGCGTTACCCTGCCCACGTCCACCGCTTCTCGCCCATGCTGACGCTGCAAGGCGCCATCGCCCATGTCGATGCCAGCATCGAGGCCGGGCCGACCCTCATTCTGCCGCACAGCCAGAAGTATGAAGCCGGGTATCTGGCCACCAGCCGCGCCGACTTCCGTGACTACTTCCACGCGAATGCCGTGCAACTGCCGCTGAAGAAGGGCGACATGCTCTTCTTCTCCCCCGCCCTTTTCCACGCCGCAGGCACCAACCGCACGACAGATGTCAAACGGATGGTGAACCTCTTCCAGGTCTCCTCCGCCTACGGTCGTGCAATGGAATCCATCGACCGCACCGCCATGTGCAAGGCCCTCTACCCGGCGCTGCAGACGCTAAACCTCACCGAAGCGCAAACCGCCAACACCATCGCCGCGACTGCCGAGGGCTACAGCTTCCCCACCAACCTGGACCGCGATCCGCCCATCGGCGGCCTTGCACCAAAATCTCAGGCCGCCCTCCTCCGGGAAGCCCTCGGCGCGAGATGGACCCCGAAGGCTTTGAGCGACGCGCTGTACGCCCAGGCCGCAAAGCGTCTCCCATGACGATGGCCCCAATGCGTATCGCCATGTGGTCCGGCCCCCGGAACCTGTCCACTGCCCTGATGTACGCCTTCGCCGCCCGCCCCGACTGCGCGGTCAGTGATGAGCCGTTCTACGCCGCCTATCTTCGCGCCACCGGCCTTGACCATCCGATGCGGGATGAGGTCATTGCCAGCCAGCCTGTCGACCCCGCCATTGTCGCCGCCAAATGCACCGGCCCGAACCCCGACGGCAAACCCATCTGGTACCAAAAGCACATGACCATGCACATGGTCCCCGCCTTCGACCGCGCCTTTCTCAACGACCTCACGAATGTCTTCCTCCTCCGCCACCCCGCCCGCGTCATAGCGAGCTACGCCAAGAAACGTGAGGCCCCCACCCTGCAGGACATCGGCTTTCTGCAGCAGGCCGAGCTTTTCGACCAAGTCGCCGACCGCCTCGGCACCGCCCCCCCGGTCATCACCGCCGAAAGCATCCGCGCCAATCCCCGTGAAGCACTGACCCGCCTCTGCGCCGCCCTGCACATCCCCTTCACCGACACCATGCTGACCTGGCCCCCCGGCCCCAAACCACGGGACGGCGTCTGGGCCCCGCACTGGTACAACGCCGTCCACCGCTCCACCGGCTTCGAAGACCCCGAAGGCCCGCTTCCCGACCTGCCTGACGACGCCCAGCGCATGACCGACCAGGCTCTTCCTGCGTATGACCGCCTTGCCGCCCACGCGATCTGAGGGACCCCCCATGCGCGCCCTTGTCCTCGCCCTGACGCTTTCCGCCACCCCGGTCGCGGCCGACACCGCCCTCGTCGACGCCGTCGCCGGCCTCGACCTCGTTCCATGCGATCTCAGCAGCTTGTCCTGCACCACCCTGACCGTCCCGCTTGACCATCGCGCAAACGACCCGTCCAGAACCCTGGAAATCACCTTCGCCCTTTCCTTCGCCGCCATTGAAAGCAAGGGCATCCTCTTCTTCTACGTCGGCGGTCCCGGAGGCTCAGGCCTCGCCTCGGCGGAAAACTACCTCTCCGCCTTCGGCAACCTGGCCGACTACATCGACGTCGTCTTTGTCGACCAGCGCGGCACCGGCCCGACCCACGGCCTCACCTGCCCCGTCGCCCAGGCCCGTTTCGACACCGCCCCCATGTCGCTTGACGCGCCCGAAGCCACCCTCGCCTCCGCCCGCAGCTTCGCGCAGGACTGCACAGCCGAGCTTGCAGCACCCGACCTTCTGCCCGTCGTGAATTCCGAACAGGCGATCCGCGATTTCGAGCTCTTCCGCCAGAAGATCGGCTCACCCAAGGTCTGGCTTTATGGCGAAAGCTACGGCACCCAGGTCGTGCAGGCCTATGCCACGCTTTATCCAACGGCTGTCCGCGGCGTGATCCTCGATGGCGTCGTTGACCTCAACCTTGATGCCGAAGGGTTCTACGCCTCCTACACCACCGCCGCCGAAAGCATCCTGAACCGTACTTTCGCCGCCTGCGCGGAAATTGCCGCCTGTTCCACCGACATGGGCGGGGATGCCGCAAAGATCTATGACGCCCTTGCCCGTCGACTGGCGCAAAAGCCCGCACTGGTAAACTTCACCCAATCCGACGGCACCACGAGCCGTCGTCTTTTCACCCTTGCGCAGCTTGAAACCAACGCATTCTACGCACTCTACTCCCCTGAAGGCCGGGCGGAGTTTCTGCGCGCTCTTGCCGCTGCCGGTCGCGGAAATCTGGCGCCTATGCTCCAGCTTGGCTATGCGAACCTTTATCTTGATCCCGAAACCGAAACCGGGCTGGAAGACCCCACCTGGTTTGGCGCCGCCTATTTCGCCATCACCTGCAGCGATTACGACTCTGGCACTGGCACCGAGGAAGAGCGCGCCGCCGCCATCCTGGAAGAGGCCCGCGTCTTCGCCCCGAACGCACCCCGCCTCTCGCGCAGTTATTACACAGAGCGTCTGGCCTGTGCTTACTGGCCACATCAAGGCCCCGTCTCCCGCCCCGCACCTTTTGCCGGCGGCGACTGGCCCACGCTGATCCTGAACGGCGACGCCGATCCGATCACACCGATCACCATGGCGTACAGCGTGATGGACACTGCCTCCAACGCTTACGGCATCTTCATGCAGGGCGGCCCGCATGTCATTTGGGGCCGGGGGCTGTCCTGCCCTGATGCTGTCGTGCTGGCCCTGCTGGTTGACGGCACGCCACCCATTGCGCGCGAGCAGCACTGCGCGCAGGATCTCGTTGCCGACTACACACCGCTCACCCTGACCACAGACGCCGAGCGCGCCAGTCCGGCCACCGTCGCCCGCGCTGTGGACACCGAACTTTACCAGATCATCTCGCTGAACGTATGGGATGGCTTCGATCCGCTGACCATCGGATGTGACCATGGCGGCGCGTTGACCGCGACGCCCACCGATACCGGCACCCAATACAGCTTTGCCAGCTGCAGCCTCTGGCCCGATCTGGCAATCACCGGCACGGGCGAAGCACTCAACTCGGGCGAGGAGACCGACGGCATCTCCCTGATCCTGTCCGTCTCGGGTGAGCACAGCGGCGATCTCGTTTACCGATACAGCACGGTCAGCGAGGCGTGGAGCCTTTCGGGCCGCTGGGACGGCAAGCCTGCGACCCTGCCCAGATAGCGTCAGCCTTCGGCCGAGACGAACTTGTTGAACCGGCTTTCACTGCCATCCGCGGTCTTGTCCTGATAAAGAAAGTCCACATCGCTGTCGTCGAAGATCGTGAAGAACTCGTCCCACTCGATTTCGATCAGGTTGTCGTCGTTGCGGTCGAAGTCGATGCGGAGGACACCGCCTTCGCCCTTCGTCTCGACCTTGGCCGGCTTGCCGCCCCGCGACTCCACCCATTTGCGGATCACGTCATGGTTCCGCGTGCGTTCCGAACTTGCCATTTGCCTCTCCCCTTATTGCAAAAAGAAGCAATCAGCGAAGCGGCCGTTTGTTCCGCTACTTGGCGACCCGCGCATTGCGCGTCGCGATCAGCCGAAGGCGAAGGGCGTTCAGCCGGATGAAGCCTTCCGCGTCCTTCTGGTCATAGGCCCCCGCATCCTCTTCGAAGGTGACGTGCTTTTCCGAATACAAGGAATGCTCCGACCACCGCGCCACAGTCCGCGCGCTGCCCTTGTAAAGCTTCACCCGCACCGTCCCGGTGACATGCTCCTGCGTCTTGTCGATCAGGGCCTGCAGCGCCTCCCGCTCCGGGCTGAACCAGAAGCCGTTGTAGATCAGCTCCGCATAGCGCGGCATGATGCTGTCCTTCAGGTGGCCGGCCCCTGCGTCCAGCGTGATCTGCTCGATACCCCGGTGCGCTTCCAGCAGGATCGTCCCGCCTGGCGTCTCATAGACCCCACGCGACTTCATCCCGACGAAGCGGTTCTCCACCAGGTCCAGTATTCCGACGCCATGCTTGCCGCCGATCTCGTTCAGGCGGGTCAGGATCGTGGCGGGCGAAAGCCGCTCACCATTGATCGCGACGGCATCGCCAGCCTGGAAGCTGATCTCCACCATCTCGGCCTGATCCGGCGCCTCTTCGACCGGCACGACGCGCTGGAGGACGTAATTCGGGAACTCCTCCGCCGGGTTTTCAAGCACGCGCCCCTCGGACGAGGTGTGCAAGAGGTTCGCGTCGACCGAGAACGGCGCTTCGCCGCGCTTGTCCTTGGCGATCGGGATCTGGTTCGCCTCGGCAAACTCAAGAAGCTTCGTCCGGCTGGTCAAGTCCCAGATCCGCCACGGCGCGATGACCTTGATGGCAGGGTCCAGCGCTGCCGCAGACAGCTCGAACCGCACTTGGTCATTGCCCTTGCCCGTCGCCCCATGTGCGACGGCATCCGCCCCCGTCTCATGCGCGATCCGCACCAGATGCTGGCTGATCAGCGGCCGCGCGATGGAAGTGCCGAGGAGATAAAGCCCCTCATAAAGCGCATTCGCCCTGAACATAGGGAACACGAAGTCCCGCACGAACTCTTCGCGCACGTCCACGATGTGGATGTTTTCCGGCTTGATCCCCATCAGGATTGCCTTTGCCCGTGCCGGTTCAAGCTCTTCGCCCTGGCCCAGGTCGGCGGTGAAGGTCACCACCTCGCAGCCATATTCGGTCTGCAACCATTTCAGGATGATCGAGGTATCAAGACCGCCCGAATAGGCGAGGACGACTTTCTTGGGCTTCAACATGTGCGGCCTCCAGCGGGGTTTCGCAGGCGATTAAAGCCAAACCGCCGCAAGGGCAAGGTTCGCGCCTGATGCGGCATGCAAATGCATTCCTTGCCACGGGCCGCGTCCTCCGGCATCTGAAAGCGATGACCCGCTTTTCCGACGCCGCCCGCCAAGCCACCGCCGCCCTCCGCGCGCTCTTTCCCGAGACGCCGCTGCAGCGCAACGACCACCTCTCCGCCCGCTACGGGGCCGAGATCTGGCTGAAGCGCGAGGATCTTTCCCCCGTCCGCAGCTACAAGCTGCGCGGGGCGTTCAACGCCATGCGCAAGGTGCGGGCGTGCCAGCCCGATCAGCGCCAGTTTGTCTGCGCCAGTGCGGGCAACCATGCGCAGGGCGTCGCCTTCGCCTGCCGGCATTTCGGGGTAGAGGGGGTGATCTTCATGCCCGTGACCACGCCGCAGCAGAAGATCGACAAGACCCGCATTTTCGGCGGCGACTATGTCCGGATCGAACTGACGGGCGACTATTTCGATCAGACGCTTGCCGCAGCTCAAGCCTATTGTGCCTCCGCTCAAGCGCATTTTCTGTCGCCCTTCGACGATGCCGACGTGATCGAGGGCCAGGCCTCGGTCGCGGTGGAGATGCTGGAACAGCTCGGTCGCGCGCCGGACCTGGTGATCTTGCCGGTCGGCGGGGGCGGGCTGTCAGCGGGCGTGACGGGCTACCTGCGTGAGGTAGCACCAGCAACCGGATTTCGCTTTGTCGAGCCTTTGGGCGGAGCCAGCCTTGCAGCGGCATTGCGCGAAGGAATGCCGGTAAAGCTGCCGCGCGTGAACAGCTTTGTCGACGGGGCTGCGGTTGCACGGGTCGGCGACCAGACCTTTGCCATGCTGGACTGGGTGGCGCGCGACCATGTCCATCTCGCGCCCGAGGACCGTATCTGCGTGACCATGCTTGAGATGCTGAACGTCGAAGGCATTGTGCTGGAGCCTGCTGGCGCACTTGCGGTCGACGTGCTGCCCGAGCTTGCCGATGAAATTCGCGGCAAGACAATCGTTTGCGTCACCTCGGGCGGGAATTTCGACTTTGAGCGCCTGCCGGAGGTGAAGGAGCGTGCGCAGAGGTATTCGGGTCTGAAGAAATACTTCGTCCTGCGAATGCCGCAGCGCCCCGGTGCCTTGCGTGAGTTCTTGAACCTGCTGGGACCGGATGACGATATCACCCGCTTCGAATACCTGAAGAAATCGGCCCGCAACTTCGGGTCAGTCCTGATCGGGATCGAGACGAAGGAGGCAGGCGGTTTTGCCAGCTTCGCCGACCGCATGGACGCGGCCGGGCTCGCTTTCCGGGACATCACCAATGATGACGCCCTGTCCGAATTCCTGATCTAGGCCGCCGTTCCGGCTGCAAGCCCGCCCAGAAGCTGCAGCCGAGACGTGTGGTAGACCGCAACCACCTGTGCAGTATCCACCAGCGCGCCAAAACCGGCGGCGGCCTTGCGTTCGCCGTCCTGGCAGATGGCGGCAAGATCGGTCAGGCCAAGGTTCAGCGCGCTGCCCTTCAGAAAGTGCAGCTGCCCTTCAACCTCATCCGGCGAGATGCCTGACGCAAGGGTTTGCACCGCTTGATCCGCCTCTTCCAGGAACATGTCGGCCACTTCGGCAAAGCCGTCGGTGCCAATCTCCTCTCGCAACTCATCCACGCGCTTCCAGTCGATCATGGCCGATTCCCAGTTGTCACCCCAGCGCAAAAGCTTTGATCAGCTGCGTTAACAATTGATGGGCAAGGTGCCGGTGCGTCCAGCTAAGCGCGCTCAATTTTACATTTCATGATGCGTTAAGCCGAGGGGGTCACGGTACCCGGGCTTATGTGTGCAGGAGTGGACGTGTTCGTCAGCCAGATCTCCGATAAGGCGCCCGTCCCCGGGCCGGAACGGACGCGCCATGTGCTCGTCGTCGATGACAGCCGTGCCCAGCGACACATCCTGTCCATGCAACTGCGGCGTTGGGGTTACCGGGTCACCGAATGTGAAGCGGCCCCCGCCGCGCTGGCTCTGTGCGCCGACACAGAGGTGGACATTGTCATCAGCGACTGGATGATGCCGGAAATGACGGGCCTTGAGTTTTGCAGGAAATTCAGAGGCTTGGGTCGCGAAAACTACGGGTACTTCGTGCTTCTGACCTCGAAATCCGAAAAGACCGAGATTGCCGATGGGCTGGAGGCCGGGGCAGATGACTTTCTGACCAAGCCGGTGTCCAGCAACGAACTTCGCGCGCGGCTGCGGGCGGGGGAGCGGATGCTGGCCATGCAGGCGGAACTGCTGACGAAAAACAGGGTGATCGTCAGCACCCTGGTGGAACTCCAAAAACTGTATGATTCGCTCGACCGTGACCTGATCGAAGCTCGGAAGCTGCAGCAGACCCTCGTCCGTGACCGCGTGCGTGACTATGGCTGGGCCCGGGCGTCGTTGTTGCTGCGCAATTCGGGGCGTGTCGGGGGCGATCTGGTCGGCAGTTTCCGCGTCGATGACCGGCGGGTTGCAGTCTATTCGATCGATGTGTCTGGACACGGCGTCGCCTCCGCCATGATGACGGCGCGGCTGGCGGGCTTTCTGACGGGCTCGTCACCAGAGCAGAACCTGGCCTATGGCCGCGATCTGGTGGGGAGGCAGACGCTGCTGCCTCCTGAAGCCGTGGCCGAACGGTTCAACCGCCTGATGCTGGAGGAAATCCAGGCCGAGCAGTACTTTACCATGGTCTTCGCAGTCATCGATCAGGGGGCGGGGCTGCTAAGCCTTGTGCAGGCGGGGCACCCCCACCCGATGCTGATCCGCCCCTCGGGCCAGGTGCTGCGGCTTGGGCGGGGTGGCTTGCCAATCGGCCTGATTCCGGACGCGCGATATGATCGGCATGAAATCGCGGTTCGGTCAGGGGACAGGCTGGTTCTGGTTTCCGACGGTTTCACCGAATGCCCGTTGCCTACAGGCGAGGATTTTGGCGAGGAAGGGCTGACGCAAAGCCTGCGCTCTTCCGGCCACTTGTCGGGCGCTGACTTGCTGGAAGCATTGGTCTGGGACCTGACAAGCCAGGCCGGCAGCGATTCGTTTCCCGATGACGTTTCAGGTGTCGTGCTTGACATCCTGTGACAACAGCCGCGCTAGCATCCCACGGTCACCGGGATTTCCCAACCGCTCCAGCGCCTCGTCCACCGGCAGCCAGATTGCGGTGTGCCCTGCCTCGGATGGCGGGCCAAGCCGCATCACGGGGCGGGCGAGGTAGACGCTGCAGACCTTCTCGGCCCAAAGGTCGTATTCCGGCATGTAGGTGAACCGTCGGAACGCTCCCAGCCGTCGCGTCACGGCGATCTTCCAGCCTGTTTCTTCAAACACTTCGCGGTGCAGCGCAGGGATCGGATGCTCACCTTTGTCGATCCCGCCACCGGGCAGCTGGAACTCGGGCACGGGAGTGGCCTGGTGCGTGGCAAGGATGTGGTCGCCTTCCAGCAGAATCGCGTAGACCCCCGGCCTGCGGGTGTAGCGTCGCCCCGTTTCGGCGGGTTCACCATAGCGCCTGATCATCGTGCCCCCTTGGACCTGCGGTTGATGTGCTTATATAGCCGCGATATGCCAGCTTTGGCAGCTTCAGGAAATCTCATGACCATTGGATCGCAAATCGCCTGGGACGATACCGTCCTGCCATTTCAACTTGACGCCTCGGGCATCCGCGGCCGCGTCGCGCGGCTGGATGGGGTGCTGGATCAGGTGTTGAAGCAACACGCCTACCCCCCAGTTATCGAGGCTTTGGTGGCCGAGACCGCGCTGCTGACTGCACTGATCGGGCAGGCGGTGAAACTGCGCTGGAAGCTTTCGCTGCAGGTCCGCGGCAAGGGGGCGGCGCGGTTGATCGCAACGGATTACTACGGCCCGACAGCCGAGGGCGAGCCCGCCCGCATCCGCGCTTACGCCAGTTATGACGCTGGCCGGCTGGAGGAAACGGACAACCCGTTCAGCCAGATCGGTGAGGGCTACTTTGCCGTCATTCTGGATCAGGGTGAAGGCATGACCCCCTATCAGGGTTTCACCCCCATCGCCGGGGGCAGCCTGTCCGCCTGCGCCGAAACATATTTTGCCCAGTCCGAGCAGATTCCCACACGCTTCCAGGTGGCCTACGGACGCAGCACGGAACCCGGCCGTCCGGCACATTGGCGTGCGGGGGGGATGATGCTGCAGCACATGCCGGCGGTGGGCGGCGTGGCGGCGGATCAGGGCAGCGGTGAGGGTGGGCTTCTGACTCACGCCGACATCTTGTCCGGTGCAGATTCGGAAAACTGGACACGGGCAAACCTGCTGCTGGACACAGTGGAGGAGCTGGAGATGATTGGCCCTTCACTTCCGCCGACCGACCTTCTGGTCCGCCTGTTCCACGAGGAAGGACCCCGTGTGTTCGACGCCCAGCCGGTGCGTTTCGGCTGTTCCTGCTCGGCCGACAAGGTGGTCAACACCATGTCAATCTACAGCCAGAAGGACATCGCCAAGATGACCACAGATGAGGGCATCGTCACCGCCGATTGCCAGTTCTGCGGCGCGCATTACGAGTTGGACCCGAAGACGTTGGGGTTTGATGGCACGATCGCCAAGGCTGAAGCGCTAAAATGACCGACCAGGTCGAAGCGGGATTGCGACGCGCGCTGTCCCGACCGACCGGGCCGTCTTCGGATTTTGATCTGAACCCGGGCATCCGTGCGCCGGAGGGCAAGGCCCTCCGCCCTGCAGCCGTGCTGGTGCCGGTCTGGCTGCGGGAACATGGTGCCGAGGTGATTTTGACAAAGCGGTCATCACACCTCAAGCACCACCCCGGCCAGATCGCCTTTCCCGGTGGCAAGGTCGACGCGGGCGATGCAGGTCCGCAAGCGGCTGCTTTGCGGGAAGCACAGGAAGAGATCGGGCTTGATCCGGTCCGCGTCGAGGTGCTTGGCGCCCTGCCGCTGCACCAGACGGTCACTGGCTTCTCGATCACCCCTTTCATCGGCATGATCCACGGCGAATTCATCCCGGTGGCGGAAGCAGGAGAGGTGCAGGAGGTCTTCAGCGTGCCACTGGTCCATCTCCTGAACCTCGCCATGTTCAGCATCCAAAGGCGCCGCTGGATGGGCGAATGGCGGCGCTACTATGCCGTGCCCTACGGGCCGCACTACATCTGGGGCGCAACCGCGCGTATCCTGCGGGGATTGGCAGAGCGGGTGGAACGATGAGAGTTTCGGGCGATTGGCTGACCCATCCAGGGACGCAAGGGCTGTGCGCGGCGCTGGAAGCTGCGTCGTATCGGGCGCTGTTTGTTGGCGGCTGCGTGCGCAATGCGTTGCTCGGGGTGTCGGTGGCCGATGTGGATCTGGCCACCGACGCGACGCCGGATGTGGTCACGGCGCTGGCCGAGACTGCCGGTTTCAAGGTTGTGCCGACCGGGATCGATCATGGCACGGTGACGGTGATCGCCGAGGGCAAGCCGCATGAGGTGACGACATTCCGCCGTGACGTCGAAACGGACGGGCGCCGCGCCGTCGTGGCCTTCTCGCCCCATATCGAGGAGGACGCCGCCCGCCGCGACTTCACGATGAACGCGCTTTACGCTGACCGGAGGGGGGAGGTGTTCGACCCGCTTGACGGCTTGCCCGACCTGCAAACGCGCCGCGTGCGCTTTGTTGGTGAGGCGGAGACGCGCATTCGCGAAGACTATCTGCGGATCCTGCGCTTCTTCCGCTTTCACGCCGCTTACGGCGATGCGTCCGAGGGTATCGATGCCGAAGGTCTTGCCGCCTGCGCCGCGCTGGCCGAAGGGTTGGATACGATCTCCAAGGAGCGGATCGGCGCCGAGATGCGAAAGCTTCTGGCTGCCGCCGATCCTGTGCCCGCGTTGGCGGCAATGGCGCAGACAGGCATCCTGTCTCGGCTGCTTCCAGGGGCGGACCCCCGCGCCGTCGGGCCGCTGGTCCACCTTGAAGATGGCCCCGACTGGCTGCGCCGACTTGCAGCCCTTGGCGGCGATGATCCGGCCTTCCACCTACGCCTGTCGCGGAGCGAGGCGCGCGATCTTGCAGCCTTGCGCGAAGCCATTGGCAGCATGGAAACACCCGCAGTGCTGGGCTGGCGGCTGGGGCAGCCGCGCGCCGTGGATGTCCTTCTGCTTCGCGCTGCGGTGCTGGAGCAGCCGCTGTCCCCGCTGGCAGACGTGACACGGGGGGCCGAGGCGAGGTTCCCGATCCGTGCCGCTGACCTGATGCCCGGACTGGAGGGCGAGGCGCTGGGTGCCCGGCTGAAGGAACTGGAGGCGCAGTGGCTGGCTTCGGACCTTTCGGCAAACAAGGACGACCTGCTGAATTCCTGACCCCGAAAGGGGCGTGACAACCCGTTCCGGTTGCGCTACGAAACCTGCACCCAAGAACGGAGATCAGCATGGAATACGGGATTTCGTTTCGACTCGCCTGAGTTGACCGGTCCCGTCGTGGCGGTCGCTTTCAGGCACCGCTCCACCCCATCGCTGCAATCTTCCATGGGTCTCCTTCATGTTTCGCTTCTTCGAAAACCTCGTCGATCCCTATCAGCCCTATGATGAGCAGGACGCCCCGCCCACAAGGCTTTGGCCGTTCCTGAAGGACTATGTCCGCCCGTTCAAAGGCGTATTCGTGGTCACCGCCCTGTTTTCGGTCGGCAACGCAGTCCTTGATGTCGGGCTGATCTGGTATCTCGGTCGCCTCGTCGATTTGATGTCGACCCAAAGCCCGCAGGATTTTGTCACCAACCACTGGACCGAGATGCTGGTCGCGGCGCTGGTCATCCTGTTCGTCCGACCCCTGGTGGCTGGTGGCTCTGTCGGGCTCTTGCACAACACCATCATGACGAACTTCGGCACCATGATGCGTTGGCGAGCGCATCGGCATGTCCTGCGCCAACCCGTCGGCTGGTTCGAAAGCGACTTCGCCGGCCGCATCGCCAACCGGATCATGCAGGCCCCCCCTGCGGCGGGAGAGGCGGTGTTCCAGGTGTTCGACATGGCTGCCTTCGCCGCCGCGACCTTCATCGGCGCGCTTCTCATGCTGGCCGAGGCTGACCCCCGTCTGATGATCCCGCTCCTGCTCTGGTTCGCGGGGTATGTCCTGCTGATGCGCTGGACGATCCGCCGCGCCGGGCCAGCGGCCACCGCCTCCTCCGACGCCCGCAGTGCCGTCACCGGGCGCGTGGTGGACAGCTACACCAACATCCACTCCGTCAAGCTGTTCGCCCATCAAGACAACGAGATAAACTACGCCAGGGAGGCCATCGAGCAGTCACGCAAGACCTTCCAGGTCGAAATGCGCATCGTGACGAAGATGGACATGGTCCTCACGCTGTTGAACGGGTTGATGATCCTCGGCGTTGGCGGGTTGGCGCTTTGGTTCTGGGTGCAAAGCAGTGCGACGGTCGGCGTTGTTGCGGCAGCACTGGCGCTTGTCTTGCGGATCAACTCCATGACCTACTGGATCATGTGGGCCTCAACCAACCTTGCGCAAAACCTTGGCACCCTGGCCGAAGGAATGGAGACGATTGCCCAACCCATCACTCTGGTCGACAAGCCGGGGGCAAAGCCGCTGGACTTCCAAAGCGGCCTGCTGGAGCTGCGGGATGTCAGCCATCATTACGGGCGCGGGTTCGGGGGGTTGAAGGATGTCAGCCTGACGGTCCGACCGGGCGAGAAGATCGGCGTTGTCGGGCGGTCCGGCGCGGGCAAGTCGACACTGGTCAAGCTGATCCTGCGCTTCTACGACACCGAATCCGGAGCGATCCTGATCGACGGGCAGGACATCAAGGACGTGACGCAGGAAAGTTTGCGCCAGAAGATCGGCATGGTGCAACAAGACAGCAGCCTTCTGCATCGTTCGGTCCGCGACAACATCCTGTACGGACGCAATGACGCCACCGAAGAAATGATGATCGCCGCCGCAAAGAAGGCCGAGGCGCATGAGTTCATCCTGACCCTGGAAGACCCGCAGGGCCGAACCGGCTATGATGCGCATGTCGGTGAACGTGGGGTGAAACTTTCCGGCGGGCAGCGGCAACGCGTCGCTCTGGCCCGCGTTATCCTCAAGGACGCGCCAATTCTGATCCTCGACGAAGCGACCTCTGCCCTCGATTCCGAAGCGGAGGCGGCAATCCAGCAGGCGCTTTACGGAGTGATGGAGGGAAAGACGGTGATCGCAATCGCTCATAGACTCTCTACCATCGCGGCCATGGACCGGATCGTAGTCCTCGAGGATGGCCAAGTGGCGGAAGATGGCCCACATTCCGTGCTTTTGCGGCAGAACGGGTTATATGCCCGGTTCTGGGCGCGCCAATCGGGCGGATTCATCGGGCTTGAAGAGGACGCGGCAGAGTGACTTCCCTGATCCGTCTTGGCGATGCGATCGATGCCTTCCGTCCTGCGGAAGGCAACCCCCCGCAAAGCCTTGGGGCCTTCATGCGCTGGTGCCTTGCTGGGTCCTGGCCAATGCTGCTGCTGGCCGGTGTCCTCTCGTCTGTAGCGGGGGTGACCGAGGTTGTGTCCGCCCTCATCCTCGGCTGGGTCGTCGATGCTGCGGTAACGACCAGCCCCACCAGTTTCTTCAGCGACCACTGGACGTTGATGGTCTGGTTCGTCGCCTTCTACCTGATCCTCCGGCCCCTCGCGTTCGCCGTCTCCTCCGCGTCCAACAGCATCGTCATCGGCCCGAACGTGATGCCGCTGGTGCTCTCCCGCCTGCATCGCTGGACACTGGGCCAGGCCGTCACCTTCTTCGACAACGATTTCGCCGGCCGGATTGCGCAAAAGCAGATGCAGGCCGCCCGCGCCGTCACCGATGTCGCGACCGAGGTCATCAACACTGTCTGCTTCGCCCTCGCCTCGGTCATTGGCTCTGTCGCCTTCCTGATCCTCGTCGACCTCCGCGTCGCGGGCGCGCTCCTCATTTGGCTCGTCGCCTACATCCTCTTGATCCGCTACTTCATGCCGATGATCCGCAAGAACTCCGCCGCCCGCGCCTCCAGCCGCGCGATGGTTTCGGGTCAGGTCGTCGACACGATCACCAACATCAAGACCGTCAAGCTCTTCGCCCACGCGGCGTTCGAGGACCGCGTCGCCCTCGATGCGATGGAGGTCTTCCGCGACCGCTCGCTCGAATTCGGCGTCATCTCCACCTGGTTCCGCTTCTCGCTGATGCTGCTGGCGGGCGTCCTGCCCGTCCTCCTGATCGGCGGCACGGTCATGCTCTGGCAGCAAGGCCAGGCCACCGCCGGTGAGATCGCCGCTGCCGGTGCCATCGCCATGCGCATCGCCCAGATGTCGGGCTGGGTCAGCTTTACCCTGATGAGCATCTACACCAGCGTGGGCGAGGTCGAAGACGGCATGCGCACCCTGTCAGCCCCCCACACCCTGACCGACACGCCCGACGCCCAGGCCCTGCCCCGCGTGAAGGGTGAGATCACCTTCGACCGCGTCACCTTCGCCTATGGTCGTGAACGTGGCGGGGTGCAGGACATCAACCTGACGATCCACGCCGGGGAAAAGCTGGGCATCGTCGGCGCAAGTGGCGCGGGGAAATCCTCGCTCGTGTCCCTTCTGTTGCGGCTTTACGACCCCGAGGACGGCACGATCTCCGTCGACGGTACGGATTTGCGCAAGGTGACTCAGGAATCCCTGCGGCGTCAGATCGGGATGGTCACCCAGGAAACCGCGATGTTCAATCGCAGCGCGCGCGACAATATCGCCTACGGCCGACCCGAGGCGTCGCAGGATGAAATCATCGCTGCCGCAAAGGCTGCGGAGGCGGATGAATTCATCTCCACCATGGCCGACCACCAGAACCGCAAGGGCTATGACGCCTTCCTGGGCGAACGTGGCGTCAAGCTGTCCGGCGGCCAGCGCCAGCGCATCGCCCTTGCCCGCGCCTTCTTGAAGGACGCGCCGATCTTGGTTCTCGACGAGGCCACAAGTGCTCTGGATTCCGAGGTCGAAGCGAGCATTCAGGAAGCATTGTCCCGCGTGATGATCGGCAAGACGGTGCTGGCCATCGCGCACCGGCTGTCGACCATCGCCGAAATGGACCGGATCATCGTCCTTGACCGGGGCCGGATCGTCGAAATCGGCAGCCATGATGACCTTCTGGCGAAAGACGGGCTTTATGCGCGCTACTGGAAACGGCAATCAGGCGGCTTCATCGGAACCGAAGACGAAGTGGAAGCCGCAGAGTGATCGTCACCATCGACCGCCTTGGCCATCTGGGCCATGGCATTGCGGAAGGCCCGATCTACGTTGCCGGCGCCCTTCCCGGCGAGGTGATCGAAGGCACTCTGGACGGCGACAACCTCACCGATCCGAAGATCATCACCCCCTCGACCGACAGGGTAAAGCCGCCATGCCGCCATGCCCGCGCCTGTGGCGGCTGCCAGTTGCAGCACGCGGCCGCGCCGTTCATCACCCAGTGGAAACAAGGGGTCGTGGAAACGGCCCTTGCCGCGCAGGGCCTGTCCGCCACGTTCCTGCCGCCGCACACGTCCCATCCAAACTCGCGCCGCCGGGCCACGCTGTCGGGCCGCCGCACCAAGTCTGGTGCGCTGGTCGGGTTTCATGCCCGGGCCTCTGACACTATCACGGCAATTCTAGGCTGCCTGCTGCTGGACCCCAG
>JANPJZ010000030.1:0-13039 GCA_031425795.1 Rhodobacter sp.
ACGGACCCGGTCAGTCGGAAGGGCCAGCGCCTCGCCGGACACCGGGGTCACCAGGTGCGGCGTGATGATGATGACCAGTTCGGTTTGCGAGCGTTGGTATTCCGAGCTGCGGAACAGCGCGCCGAGGATCGGAAGATCGCCGATCCACGGGATCTGGGACGCTGCGTTGCTGAAGTCGTCTTGCAGAAGGCCAGCGATAGCGAAGCTTTGTCCATCGCGCATTTCGACCGTGGTCGAGGTCGTGCGCTGACGGAAGGCCGGAATGATCGTGCCGTCTGCCTGTTCAAAACCGTTTGCAGGGTCGATCTGCGAAACCGCAGCATCGATCGTCAGGTTGATGATGTCCTGATCAACCACCACGGGTGTGAAGTTCAGCTGCACACCGAAGGGGCGGTACTCGATGGTGATGCCACCCGAGTCGGATTCGCCGGGCACCGGATATTCGCCACCGGCGAGGAAGGTGGCCTCTTGCCCGGACAGCGCCGTGAGGTTTGGTTCCGCCAGCGTGCGCACCATGCCCTTGGATTCCAGGGCCTCAAGCAGCACCTCGAATTGAAGGCCCCCGATGGAACCGCCAACGGAAAGGCCGCCGGCAGTATTGGGGCGATAAGGCACAGGTTCGTTTTCAGCACGCAAATTGCCCGCGCCAAGCAGGGTTCCGCTTTCACCGCCCAGCCTGCCACCGTCGTTGATTTTCAAGGATGACGACAGGTTTTTCGCGGCAGACCGGTTCATCTCGGCAAAGCGGACTTTCAGCATGACCTGCTGCGTTCCACCGACGACCATCAGGTTCGAGACCCGGTCAGGGGCGTAGCGGTTGGCGAGGTCAAGCGCGCGGTCCAGCTTTGCGGTGGACGAGACGGTGCCAGAGAGCACGACCCCGTCGTTTGCAGTGCGGACCTCGATCGCTTCGCCCGGGAGGATCTGCTGGAGACGCTCCTTGAACTCGGCCATGTCGGGGGTGACATGCACCTCGACGTTGGAGATCAGCTGCCCCTCTGGCGACAGGAGCGTGAGAGTCGTGCGCCCGGGCGCCTTTCCCAGAACGTAGATCGAGCGGTCCGACAAGGTGGAGATGTCGGCGATGCCCGGGTTGGCGATCGACAGTTCCGCAAAGGGAACGTCGCTTTCAACGACAACGGCCCGGTTCATCGGAACGTTGAGTGCACCGGAAGCCTGGCCCTGCATGACGCGCAGGACTTCGGCATGGATTGGCGTGATAGCCGTGGAGGCAAGACATGCCCCCAGATATCCCGCAACTAGCATTCGCTTCATGTTCATGTGATCTGCCCTTTCGACCACGCCTCGTTAGGGTCTTCGACGCCCTTATCGAGAGGCAGGATGCCGGAGGTGCGGTTTATTTGCAAGAATCAATTGGTTGGAAGACTTTGTTGATGTGGGCAAACTGCAACAGATCGCAACGGGTTGGAAAATGAAACGGGCGCGGCCCCACATCCTGTGGCCGCGCCCGCACCGATTTCATGAAAGATGGTTACTCGCAGGGGACTTCCGTGACGATAACTTCGGTCCCCTTGCGCTCGCGGCGCGTGCAGACTTCCTGCTCGATCACGGGGGCCACATACTCGACCTCGCGTTCAATTCCGAGCATCGTATCGGTGTCGATCGCGATCTCGCCGGACACGGCCTCGGCGCCTTCACCGACAAGCGACATCGAAAGCTGACCGGTCGATTGCGCCTGGGCGAGGCGAGCGACCTGCTCTGGCGTGGCTGCGACCGTGACCGTTCTTGCATCTGCGCCCGAGGATGCCTGCCCCTCGTTGAAGGCGTTGTCGACGGCGATGATCTGGATCGAGTTCTCGATCAGCCGGGTCACGCCTCCTTCGACGCCCTGAAGCGCGCCGGTCCAGTAGATGTCGATGAAGTCATCGGGCTGAACGAAGCCCGACACGCCGGAGGCCACGCCAACCTTGATCGCAAAGGCGCGCATGCCGGGTTTCAGTTTGGCGGTCAGACCGGCGAGTTGCCCCGGTTCCGTCAGACGGCTTGCCAGGACAGGCTCGAACGCCTCGGTCGCGCGCATGATGTAGCGGGGGCCGGGGGCATTTTCCGGGAAGAGGAGGACAGGGTCGCGGAAGATGGTTTCCGGCAGGGCCTGTTCGGGCCAGTAGATAAGCGAGACATCTTCAGGCGTCAGCGCATCACCGTAGTTCAGCTGCTTGTTGAAGACGTAGACCTCGACCAGTTTGCCGGCCTTGGCATTGAAGTCCCGCTCTTGCTGCAGCAGCGCTTCGGTCTGTTGAATGTAGCCCTGGATCATGTAGACGGCCGCGCCGGCCAGGCCTATGCCGATGATCAGGACCAACCCGAATATCGCTCTCATACCGTTCCCCTAATTTGTCAGTGCGTTGCCCTGTTTTCGCGCGCGATGGTAATGTGAGAAGGGCGCCCCATCAAGCCGATGGCTGGGCGCCCGGATTTCCTGTGGTGTGCCGGTCTATTCCAGGAACTGCTTGTAGAGCCCGATCGTGTCGCCGATGTAAATCGCCATGTCGACAATGGCGGTCTGGATCGGGGGCATCACGAAGGCTGCAAACACCACCACCCCGGCGGTGAGCACCACCCAGTCTACCGTCACTGCGCCGGCTTCGTCATCGAGAAATCGTTGCAATCCCTTCATGCCGCCACTCCGTCAAGCAATGTTGGGTTCTGTGTTGATCGCCCACACCCATTGAACGTCAGGCTGCATCGTGATTGCGGCGAAACTTTAGCCGATTCCGAGATTCTTGCAGCTTTTGATCGTTGCCCGAGGGGGTTCGATGCCTGGAAACGGCAGCGGCCGCACCCTCGAAAGGTGCGGCCGCGTGTTGCTTGCTGACGAGAAGCGTCAGATCAGTTGCTGGCGGACTTCATCTCCGAACCGGCCTTGGAGATCTCCGAGCCGATATCCGAGGCGAGCGTGGAAATCGCGGGCTGAATGAAGTTGAAGACAACGAGGCCCAGGCCGACGATGGCGGCGGTCAGAACCACCCAGTCAACAGTCACGGCGCCGGTTTCGTCGTTCAGGAAGGCGGAAAACTTGGTCATGCACTTAATCCTTTTCTAAGGGTTCACTGTTTAGCTAACCGAAGCCAGGGGCGGAGGACCGTTCGGCCGGTCGGTATGCCGGCATATAACCGGGCAATCATGGCAGCAATTTGGAGACACTGCGCCGTCTTCGCGATACCTGCGGGCTGGCAGGCGGGCCGCAAGCCTTTGTTTGAAAATGAATAACTGCATCTCTGCCCCAGACGACCAAGGTTTGGCAGATGGCATCCGGTCAAATCTGGCGAAAATGACATGATTCAGGTCTTGAGGAGTGATGCGATGGTGCGGTCGCAACGCCGATTCGCCGTTAACCATTCGGCGCAGCGATACAGAAAACGGCCGCACCCCTTGAGGGATACGGCCGCGAAAATTCCGATGGAGGAATTCGTCAGATCAGTTGCTGGCGGATTTCATTTCCGAGCCGGCCTTCGAGATTTCCGAACCGATGTCGGACGCCAGGGTCGAGATCGCCGGCTGGATGAACGTGAAGACAACGAGGCCCAGGCCGACGATGGCGGCGGTCAGAACCACCCAGTCAACGGTCACGGCGCCGGTTTCGTCGTTCAGGAATGCGGAAAACTTGGTCATGGCTTCAATCCTTTTCTAAGGTGTTACTGGTCAGTTCACCGTATCGACTGGCATTTTCTAGCGCCGCTGCCGTTCGGTATGTCGCCATATAGCCGGGTAATCGTGGCAGCAGTTTGGAGACAGTCCGGTCTTCTTTGCGGCACTGCAGATTCGGCGAAAAAAATATTCAAGCTACTGAAAATAAACAGAAAAAAACTTAACCCTATGTTGATTCCGCTCGGATAAGGCGTGCTCTTTCGGCCAATTCTGTCAGAAATGCCATGATTGACCGCCGAAAGTGCTGGCCCGGACAGGGGGGAGATGCGATTCTCCCGGCAAAACAACAAAAGAGCAGGCTCGGGCAAATGCGGAACAAGCAAGGTTTGGTCGCAGCGATTCTCTGCGCAACTGTCCCATGGATGGCGACGGCAGATGATTTCAGCTTCAAGCGTGTGAAGGTTGGCGAGGGTCTTCCGGGCAAACGGATCACCGTACAGATCGACCCGGAGGAGCAGGCGCGATACCTGGCCGCCCTTCCCAAAGCCGAGCCTTTCCCAAAGCCCGAGGTGGAGACCCCGGCACCGAAAGACGATGCAGCGACACCCTCGCCAGCTCCGTCATCGTCCTACGCCTGGTTCTGGGAAGCCGTCCCCCCCGGTCTGAACGAAACCTCGGGCCGGTTCGACACTGCCTTGGCCGCGCTGTCGCTTGGCCCGGATGGCAGCATGGTCCGCGCACCCCGGATGCAGCACATGCAGGAAGTGGCCGAGACCTATGGCACCGAGATCCTGAAGGCTACGATCGGCACTGATGTCTCGCCTGCGCTGGTGCTTGCCGTGATCGGCATCGAGAGCGCGGGAAATTCCGAAGCGGTCAGCCATGCAGGCGCGGTCGGGCTGATGCAGCTGATCCCTGCGACTGCGGAACGGTTCGGTGTGACAGACTCCACCAATGCCGCGCAGAACATCAAGGGCGGAGTGGCCTATCTCGACTGGCTGCTGAAGGAGTTCGACAACGATCCGCTGATGGCGCTGGCGGCTTACAATGCTGGCGAAGGGGCCGTCCGGGCAAATCAGGGCGTACCGCCCTATGCCGAGACGCGGGATTATGTTCCCAAGGTGCTTGCCGCCTGGCAGGTTGCACAAGGACTGTGCCAAAGCCCGCCGCAGCTGGTGACTGATCCCTGTGTGTTCAAGGTGATCTCGGCCGGGCTATAGGCGTCAGATGAAGACATCCGCCCATTCGGGATGTTTTTTGCGAGTCGCGTTCACGAAGGGACAAAGGGGCACGATCTTTACCCCTTCGGCGCGGGCATCTTCAACCAGCCGGGTCACCATCGCCAGCCCTGCGCCGGTGCCGCGAAAGCTGTCAGGCACGCCGGTGTGGTCTGCGATGATCAGAGTGGGCGTGGTGATCGAATAGGTCAGCTCGGCCTCTTCGCCGTTCTGGCGGATGATGTAGCGGCCCTTGGTCTGACCATGTTCCCGGGTGATCTGCAGGTCAGCCAACGATCGTCGCCTCAGTTGCCGCGCGCAGGTCAGCCTCGGACACGCCGTCAGCCAGTTCGACGATCTTGAGGCCGCCCGGCACCACATCCAGCACGCCAAGATTGGTGATGATCCGGTTGACGACAGCCTTGCCGGTCAGGGGCAGGGTGCAGGCTTTCAGTACCTTGGATTCGCCGTGCTTCGAGGTGTGGTCCATAACGACGACGACGCGGCCGACACCGGCCACAAGGTCCATGGCACCTCCCATGCCTTTCACGAGTTTGCCGGGTATCATCCAGTTTGCGAGGTCACCTTCTTCGCTGACCTCCATTGCGCCAAGAATCGCCATGGCAATCTTGCCGCCGCGGATCATCGCGAAGGATTGGGCGGAGTCAAAATAGGCGGTCTGCGGCAGTTCGGTGATCGTCTGCTTGCCGGCATTGATCAGGTCTGGGTCTTCCTCACCCTCGAACGGGAAGGGGCCCATGCCGAGCATCCCGTTTTCGGACTGCAGAGTGACGTTGACCCCGGGCGGGATGTGGTTGGACACGAGCGTCGGGATGCCGATGCCGAGGTTCACGTAGGTGCCGTCCTGCAGCTCCCTGGCCGCGCGGGCGGCAATCTGGTTGCGGTCCCACATCACACGACCTCCCTTTTGCGCACGGTGCGCTGTTCGATGCGTTTTTCGTGGGTGCCCTGCACGATGCGGTGCACATAGATACCGGGCAAGTGAATCATGTCGGGGTCGAGCGAGCCAAGCGGCACGATCTCTTCCACCTCGGCCACGCAGAGCTTGCCGCAGGTGGCGGCGGGGACGTTGAAGTTCCGCGCCGTCTTGCGGAAGACAAGGTTGCCCGAGGGGTCGGCCTTCCAGGCCTTCACGATCGCCAGATCGGCAACGATGCCACGCTCCAGAATGAAGGTCTGGCCGTCGAAATCATGGTGCTCCTTGCCATCGGCGATGACGGTTCCGACACCAGTCTTGGTGTAGAACCCGGGGATACCCGCACCTCCAGCGCGCATCCGTTCAGCAAGGGTGCCCTGAGGGTTGAACTCAAGCTCCAGCTCTCCCGACAGATACTGGCGCATGAATTCGGCGTTCTCCCCGACGTAGGAGGAGATCATCTTCTTCACCTGCCGGGTTTCCAGAAGCTGGCCCAGGCCGAAGCCATCGACCCCGGCGTTGTTCGAGGCGACGGTCAGTCCCTTCACCCCCGCATCGCGGATCGCAGCGATCAGAAGCTCGGGGATGCCGCAGAGGCCGAAGCCCCCGGCTGCGATAAGCATTCCGTCGCGCAGTGCGCCGTCCAAAGCCGCCTGAGCTGATGGGTAGACCTTGTTCATGCTTTCCCCCGACCGGGCCGTTCACACGGCGTTGCGGCCATATGGGCAACCCGGTTCGGCGAAGTCAATTGCCGCAACGCGGCGGAAGCATCATGTGGAGCGAAGGTAGACCGCCATGGCCCGAACGGACCCGAAATGGTTCTTGAGGCGCGCTCCTGCGCGACTTAAGAGAAATACGATGGCCGCTTGCCGAAACTGGTAGACGGAAGGCACTTAAAATGCCTCGGGCTCCGCCCGTGTGGGTTCGATTCCCACAGCGGCCACCACCCTGCTTCATCGGCTGGTTGACGCTCGGTGCATCGCCGTTTCGGCGGACAAACCTATCGCGGCCTATCAACGTCTTCCCCTGCCGCAAAACAGCAGCATGCCCACAGCTTGCAACGGCACCACCAAGCGTGTCTGTTGCGACAAGCCCCAAGCAGGATGCAGACCCATGAACCCGAGATTTGCGCAGCGCATGGCCGACGTCCGGCCCTCGGCCATCCGAGAATTGCTGGCATTGGGGGCGGATCCGTCGATCATTTCGTTCGGCGGGGGCTATCCGGATGCGACGCTGTTTCCAACTGAAAAGCTGGAAGCAATCTTCCATGAAATCATCCGTGCGCCTGGCGGCGCGGCGCTGCAATACGCACCGTCCGACGGTCTTCCCCGCCTGCGCGAGCAGATTGCTGGACTGATGGTTGTCGATGGAACCCCCTGCACGGCAGATGACGTGCTGGTCTTGCAGGGGTCGCAACAGGGGCTGGATTTCGCGGCGCGCATGCTGGTGGACCCGGGCGATGTTATCATCACCGAAGACCCGACCTTTCTTGGCGCGCTCATCGCCTTTGCGCCCAGCCAGCCGCGTTATGCGACAGTTCCGGTCGACGAAGGCGGCATGCAGACCGACCGGCTTGATGCGGTTCTTGCCGCAAACCCGCGGGCGCGGATGATCTACACTGTCCCGGACTTCCAGAACCCCACCGGGGTCACCCTGACGCTGGAACGCCGCAAGGCGCTGATCGCCATTGCGAATGCACATGATCTGATCGTGCTGGAGGACACACCTTACCGGCACATCCGCTTTACGGGCGAAAGCCTGCCCACGCTGAAGTCCCTGGATACTCAAGGACGTGTGATCCATCTTGGCAGTTTTTCCAAGGTGCTGGTGCCTGCACTACGGATTGGCTGGGCTGTGGCGGCACCCGAACTTCTAGAGCGGATGGGGTTGTTGAAGGTTGCCGCCGATACGCAGACCTCGACGCTGAACATGGCCGCCGCCAGCCTGTTTCTTGACCGCCATGATCTTGATGCGCATGTCGCGACACTGCGCGGGGCATATCAGCGCAAGAAGGAAACCATGCTTGACGCGATCCGCACCCACTTTCCGCAGGAAGTGACGGTAACGGACCCGGAAGGCGGGCTCTTCACATGGGCAACCTTCCCGGAAGGGTTTGATGCGACCGCGTTCATGCGGGATGTGGCGCTGCCGAAGGCCCGTGTGGCCTACGTGCCCGGGGCGACTTTCTTTCCGGTCACTCCGCAGCCCAACCATGCTCGCATCAACTTCTCGGCGCCGTCCGAAGCAAACATCCGTTCCGGGATCAAGGCCTTGGGCTCGGTGCTGAAAGCCCACATCATTCCCTGAAGACTGGAAAGCAACAATGCCCGTGACCATTCACACTCCGCCACTTGGCACCCTGACCGAGGCCGAGATTGCGCGATGGGCTCCCGTGCCCGTTGCCGTCGCGGTCGATCTTGGCCGGGATGCGGGACAGATCGACCCGGCAATCCGGCCACTGCGCCCGGCGGGAACGCAGCCGCGCCTGTTTGGCCGGGCCGTCACCGTACGCTGCGAGGCACCGGATTTCGGGGCGGTGTTGCACGCACTGGACATCATTCAGCCTGGCGAGGTCTTGGTGATCGACGCCGCCGGGCATCGCGATGCGGCAATGATCGGGGATATCCTGTCAGGGCATCTGCGCTCCAAAGGTGTCGCGGGGGTGGTCTGTGACGGTGCGGTTCGAGACACGGGAACGCTGGCCGGCTGGGACGATTTCCCCGTCTTTTCGCGCTGGATCACGCCACGTGGCCCCACCGGGGCCGACCGGGGTGCCGTCAACCTGCCAGTCGTGATCGGCGGATCCCTGGTTTCACCCGGTGACCTTGTCATCGGCGATGATGACGGGCTGGTTTCGCTGACGCCGCAAACCATACGGGCGCGGATCGCTGAAGCCGAGGCAAAGCTGGACAGGGAAGCCAGTTGGATTCGTGCGCTGGCTTCTGGCAGGTCGGCGAGCGAAGTCTTCGGCCTCGCCCCTCCGATCAAGGGCTGACGACGTCGTGCAACGCGTTTGACAGCCTGACCGGCGCCACGGCCGGTGGTCTTCAATAACAGTTCATTCCGTCACATAGCTTTTACAAAAAAGCAATAAGTCCGTCATTGACGGCCCGTAAGTCGGTCGTGGGCCGAGTCAATCGGCCACGAGATCATCAGGAGAGTTACATGAAACTCATGCAAATCACGACGTCCGCGCTGGCCATCGCAGCCTTCTCGGCTGGCGGTGCGTTCGCGCGTGACCAGGTTCAGATCACCGGTTCGTCCACCGTGTTGCCCTACGCCACGATCGTCGCCGAAGCCTTCGGCGAAAACTTCGACTTCCCCACCCCGGTCGTGGAAGGCGGCGGCTCGGGTGCTGGTCGTGCCAAGATGTGTGAAGGCGTCGGCGAAAACACCGTCGACATCGCCAACTCCTCCTCGCGCATCAGCCAGAAGGACATCGACACCTGCGCCGCAAACGGCGTGGCCGAAGTCATGGAAGTCCGCATCGGCTATGACGGGATCGTCTTCGCTTCGGACGTCGCGGGCGCGGCTTTCGCCTTCACCCCGGCCGACATCTACAACGCGATCGGCGAGCAGGTCCTGAAGGACGGGGCGCTGGTGGCCAACCCGCACACCCAGTGGGCTGAGTTCAACCCGAACCTGCCGGCCCAGGACATCCTGATGCTGGTCCCGGGCACCAAGCACGGCACCCGTGAAGTGTTCGACACCCGCGTGATTATCGCCGGCTGCGAAGAGTCGGGCGCGATGAAGGCCTTCATGGACGGCGGCATGGACGAAGATGCGGCGGAAGATGCGTGCATGAAGCTGCGCACCGACGGCCGTTCGGTCGACATCGACGGCGACTACACCGAGACGCTGGCCCGTCTGGACGCCGACAAGAACGCCGTCGGCGTGTTCGGCCTGTCGTTCTACCAGAACAACACGGACAAGCTGCAGGTCGCCACCATGGGTGGAATCGTCCCCTCGACCGAGTCGATTGCCTCGGGTGAATACCCGGTGTCCCGTCCGCTCTATTTCTACGTCAAGCTGGCGCACATGGACGTGATCCCCGGCCTGAAGGAATACGTGGAGTTCTTCGTGTCTGACGACATGGCCGGCCCGAACGGCCCGCTGGCCCAGTATGGCCTCGTGTCCGACCCGGAACTGGCCGCGACGCAGGCAATGGTTGCCGCGCGCACCCCGATGGGCCCGCTGGAGTGATCTGACCTTGGTGCGGGGCGGCATTCCGATGCCGCCCCTCCCTTATTCTTAAGCCGGACGGGGTTCCCATGTCGGTCTTTCTTTTGCTGATAGTCATCGCGGTCCTGTCTGTCGCCGGATATGTCTTGTGTCGACAGCGTGCTTTGAAAAGCGTTGATGGGAACATCCGCCGCCTGCATTCCCTTCCGGGCTACTACGGCTGGTTCGGCTTTATCCTGGCCTCGGTACCCGCGCTCGTTGCCCTTGCGCTGTGGCTGATCATCCAACCTCTGGTGATCGAGCGTCAGTTGAGCAGCTTCTTCCCGGCCGAAATGGTTGAAGATGCCTCGTCCCGCACCCTTCTTTTCGCAGATGTCCGCCGCGTTGCCGCCGGATTGGACGCCGCCGTCGCACAAGGAGCGATGACGGAAGACGAGGCGGAACAGGTGCGCACCGAAGCTGGCAGCGTGCGCGACCGTCTGGCTGCCGTAGGCGTGGCCCTTGGCGCCGAGGTCACCCCCGAGGTGCTGGCCGCCGCCCAGGAATACCGTGAAATGGCGCGGGTTGGCGTGGTCGGTCGCGCTATCCTCACGCTGGTACTGTCCGTCGCCGGCCTGATCTTCGCCATCCGCGCTACCGGCCCGGACTTCCGCGCCCGCAACCGGGTAGAGCAGGTCGTGCTGGCGCTTCTCATCCTGTCCTCGACCATAGCGATTCTGACGACGGTGGGGATCGTGCTGTCGATGCTGACGGAATCGCTGCGGTTCTTCACGATGTATCCGGCGGCGGATTTCTTCTTCAATCTCACCTGGTCGCCGAACTTCCGTGGCAACTCGGAACTGGGGCTGATCCCGCTGCTTTGGGGCACGCTTTACATCAGCTTCATCTCGATGCTGGTTTCGGTGCCGATCGGCCTGTTCGCGGCGATCTACCTGGCGGAATATGCCTCAAACGGAGTGCGGTCGGTGGTCAAGCCGCTGATAGAGGTGATTGCCGGCATTCCGACCGTGGTCTTCGGCCTCTTTGCGCTGGTGACGGTCGGCCCCTTCCTGCGCGACTACTTCGCCCAGCCCTTCGGCTTCGGCAACTCCGGGTCCTCGGTGATGACCGCTGGCATCGTGATCGGCATCTTGAACATCCCGTTCATCTCGTCACTGGCGGACGACATCATCAATGCAGTCCCGCAGTCGATGCGCGACGGATCGCTGGGCCTTGGGGCGACCAAGTCCGAAACCATCCGCAAGGTGGTGCTGCCAGCTGCCCTTCCCGGCATCATGGGTGCCATCCTGATGGCCGCCAGCCGCGCCATCGGAGAGACGATGATCGTCACGATGGGAGCTGGCGCCGCCGCGCGCCTTGACCTCAACCCGTTCGAAGCGATGACGACCATCACCGTGAAGATCGTCAGCCAATTGACCGGCGACACCGAGTTCAACTCGCCCGAAACCCTGGTCGCCTTCGCGCTTGGCATGTCGCTGTTTGTCATCACCCTTGGCCTTAACATCCTCGCGCTCTGGATCGTGCGGAAGTACCGGGAGCAGTACGAATGACCGACACCACCGGCGCTTTCCCCGCCATGTCCAAGCCGAAGAGCTCGCTCTTCGTGCAGGATGACCTGACCCGCCGCCGCAACTCTGCCGAAAAACGGTTCAAGCTTTATGGCATCTTCGCCATCGTGCTCAGCCTGTCGGTTCTGGCAATCATGCTCTTCACGATCTTCCGCGATGGCACGTCGGCCTTCCGGCAGGCCAGCGTCAGCTTCCCGATCACGCTTGAGGCTGAAATCCTCGACCCGAACGGCGCTGGCAACCCGGCCGATCTGGCAAAGGTCACGACCATCGGCTACGGCAACCTGATCGGGCAGCAATTCGCCAACTTCCTGACCGCGGAGGGGATCACTGTCGCCGGGATCTCTGACAAGGACATCGCCGGCATGATCTCGCGAGATGCGCCGGGGCGTCTGCGCGACATGGTGCTGGCCGACCCGACGCTGATTGGCCAGACCATCGACTTCAACGCCTACGCGACGGGCCGCATCGACGGCTACATGAAGGGCCGCGTGACGCTGGAGACGGCGGAGCTGGATTCCAACGTCTCGCTGGAACAACTGCAGCTGGCCGATCAGCTGATTGCGGCCGGCATTCTCACTTCGGGCTTCAACTCCGGCTTTCTGACCAACCCGGACGCCTCTGACCAGCGCCCGGAATCGGCGGGCCTGGGCGTGGCGATCATCGGGTCTTTGTACATGATGATGCTGGTTCTGGTGTTCACGCTGCCGGTGGGCGTCGCGGCCTCGATCTATCTTGAGGAATTCGCGCCGAAGAACCGGCTGACCGATCTGATCGAGGTCAACATTTCGAACCTTGCTGCTGTTCCCTCAATCGTTTTCGGCATTCTTGGTCTGGCAATCTTCATCAACTTCGCCGGGCTGCCGCAATCATCGTCGCTGGTCGGGGCGCTGGTGATTTCGCTCATGACGCTGCCGACGATCATCATCGCCACCCGTTCGGCAATCCGGGCGGTGCCACCGTCGATCCGCGATGCGGCGCTGGGGGTGGGGGCGTCGAAGATGCAGACCGTGTTCCACCATGTGCTGCCGCTTGCCATGCCCGGCATCCTGACCGGCACGATCCTCGGCCTGGCAAGCGCCCTGGGCGAGACGGCGCCGCTTCTCCTGATCGGGATGGTGGCCTTCGTCACCAATTACCCGTCCGGCCCCTTCGACGGTGGCGTGATGGACCCGGCAACCGCTCTCCCCGTGCAGGTCTATTCCTGGGCTTCGCGGTCGGACCCCGCTTTCATCGAGCGCTCTTCGGGTGCGATCATCGTGCTGCTGGCTTTCCTTGTAATCATGAACGTCGCAGCGATCCTGCTGCGCCGCCGCTTTGAACGCCGCTGGTAGGACCCCATGAACGACATGACGCGCTCCGGCCTCGACACAGCGACCCAGACGGCCAAGATCGAGGCGCGGGGGGTGCAGGTTTACTATGGCACCAACCATGCGCTGAAGGATGTGGATGTCACGATCCTCGACAAGGCGGTCACGGCGTTCATCGGGCCGTCGGGCTGCGGCAAGTCGACCTTTCTGCGCTGC
>JANPJZ010000031.1:0-12401 GCA_031425795.1 Rhodobacter sp.
CCCGCCATCAGCCCGCGCACGAAATAGCGGCCTGCGACGATGTAGACGATCAGGGTAGGGAGGGCGGCAAGGATCGCGCCCGCGAAGTGGACGTTGTATTCCTTCACGCCTGTCGAGGACTGCACGAGGTTGTTCAGCGCCACGGTCATCGGCTGGCTGGTCCCACCAAAGCTGACGCCAAAGAGGAAGTCGTTCCAGATATTGGTGAATTGCCAGATCACGCTGACCACCGCGATGGGGCCGGAGACGGGCAGCAAGATGCGCCAGAAGATGCGGAAGAACCCCGCGCCGTCGATCATCGCCGCCCGCACCAGTTCGGTCGGGAACGAGGCATAGTAGTTGCGGAAGTAAAGCGTGGTAAAGCCGATCCCGTAGACCACATGGACCAGAACAAGTCCCGAGACTGACCCGGCAAGCCCCAGCTTGCCCAAGACAACGGCCATCGGGATCAGCACGATCTGGAAGGGGATGAAGCAGGAAAAGAGCATCAGCCCGAAAACCCAGGTATCCCCCCGGAACCGCCATTTCGTCAGGATATATCCGTTCAGCGCGCCAACGATGGTCGAGATGACCACAGCGGGCACCACCATCAGGATCGAGTTGAGGAAATAGGGTCGCAGCCCGGTCGGCTCTACCCCGATCTGGGCGGTGGACCAGGCGGACCGCCACGGGTCCAATGTCCAGACCTGCGGCAGGGCCATCATGTTGCCGCCGGTGATTTCGGACAGCGGCTTCACCGAATTGATGCCCATGACGTACAGCGGCAGCAGGTAGAACAGCGCAAACAGGATCAGCAGCAGATAGATGAACGTCCTCGTGATGCGGCCAGTGGAAACAGCGGTGTCTTGCATGACAGCGGACATCACTTCTTCTCCTTCAGCTCGGCGTAAAGATAGGGCACCATGATTGCCGCGATGGTCATCAGCATGATCACGGCGCTGGAGGCCCCGATGCCCATCTGGTTGCGGGTGAAGGTGTAGGAATACATGAAGGTCGCGGGCATTTCGGTTGCACGACCGGGACCCCCTCCGGTCAGCGCGACCACAAGGTCGTAGGATTTGATTGCCAAGTGGCTCAAGATCACGAAGGCGCTCAGAAACGCCGGCCGCAGCAGCGGGATCACGATACGCCGGTAGAGCTGCCAGTTCGACGCCCCGTCGATCTGTGCGGCTTTCAGGATCTCGTTGTCGATCCCGCGCAGGCCTGCCAGAAACATCGCCATAACAAAGCCCGAGGTCTGCCAGACGGCAGCCAACACGATAGTGTACAGCGCGTAATCCGCATCCTTGATCCAGGTGAAGGTAAAGCTTTCCCACCCCCACTGGCGCATGATGTTCTGCAGCCCGATCCCAGGATCGAGGAACCATTTCCAGGCGGTCCCGGTGACGATGAACGACAGCGCCATCGGGTACAGATAGATCGGGCGCAGCATCCCCTCGCCCCGGATCTTCTGGTCAAGGAAGAGTGCCAGCATCAGCCCGATCACCGTGCAGATCACTATGTAAAGGCTGGCGAAAATCGCGATGTTGATAATCGCCGTGTTCCACGCCGGCAGCGCGAACAGCTTTTCGTAATTCTCGAACCCGACCCAGGTGAACTTGGGCAGCATCTTGGATCCGGTGAAACTGAGGACGATGGTGAACAGGATGAAGCCGTACACGAAAAGCAGCGTCACCGCGAAGGATGGCGCCAGCACAAGGCGTGGCAGCCAGTCTTGAAGACGCGTGCGGAAATCGGCCTCGGTTGCCATTCTCGTCCTCCCATGGGGCCAGGCGCAAAAGTTTTCGAAAACTTTTGCAAAATCCTTCGAAGGATTTTGGGTCGGGGGGCGACCGTGGCCGCCCCCTTGTCTAGCGTTTACTGTGCCGCAGCCACAGCTTCGGCCAAGGCCGCTGCCGCTGCTGCCCCATCGGCGTATTCGCCGTTGAAGGCCGCCGTGATCACGTCATAGGTCGCGTTCTTGACGGATGCCGGTGCCGCATGACCGTGCGCCATCGACCCGAAAAGCTTGCCCGCTGCATCAGCCTCGGCAAGATCCGCCATCGCCTTCTTGCCGCAGTCGTCGAAGGCATCGTTCGGCACGTCGGTCCGAGCCGGTGCCGATCCCTTGACCACATTGAAGGCCGACTGGAACACCGGGTTCATGATGGCCGATGCCATCGCTCCTTGCGCAGCCAGCGCCCCTTCACCTTCGACCCCGAACATTGCGAACTGGTCGGAGTTGAAGGTCACCGCTCCTTGCGTGCCTGGGAACCGGATGCACACGAAGTCGGTGCCCGGAACCTTGCCAGCCTTCACGAACTCGCCCTTGGCCCAGTCGCCCATCATCTGCATGCCCGCTTCGCCGTTGATCACCATGGCCGAGGCCAGGTTCCAGTCACGGCCCGAGAAGTTGGCATCGACATAGGTCGAAAGCTTGATCAGGCGGTTGAAGGCTTCCGCCATCTGCTCGCCACCCAGCGCTTCCGGGTCCAGATCAATGAAGGCGGCCTTGTAGAAATCCGTCCCCATGCCCAGAACCACGCCATCGAACACGGTGGCATCCTGCCACGCCTGCCCGCCATGCGCGAAGGGCGTGATGCCGTTGGCCTTCATCGCGTCGAGCACGGCAACCAGCTCTTCCCAGGTCTCGGGCGCCTTACCACCAGCGGCATCAAGCGCCGCCTTGTTGATCCAGACCCAGTTCGTCGAATGGACGTTCACTGGCGCCGCAATCCACTTGCCGTCGAATTTCGAAAAACCCTGCAACGCCGCAGGCACAACGGCATCCCAGCCTTCGGCCGTGGCGGTCGCAGTCAGGTCACCCAAAGCGCCTTCGCCGGCCCAGTCCAGGATGTCAAAGCCCAGCATCTGGACAGCGGTAGGCGGGTCGCCGGCCGTGACGCGGGCACGAAGTGCGGTCATCGCCGCCTCGCCGCCACCACCGGCCACGGGCATGTCGACCCATCCGATGGACTTGGTCGCCAGATCATCCTTCAGCACGTTCAGCGCCGCAGCCTCGCCGCCGCTGGTCCACCAGTGCAGCACCTCCACGTCCTCGGCCACAGCCATTCCGGTCGTGGCCATCAGCGCCGCGACCATTGTCATCTTCCGTCCTACAAAACCACGCATGAAATCCTCCCTAAGGTTTGCGTCGTCCGCGTTTCCTGCCCCACTTCGGGGTCAGGCCGTCCTCACCCAGTTCGTCCGCGTGCGGCCGATCCGCATCACCAGCGACTTGGTTTCCAAGAATTCCTCCAGGCCCTGCCTGCCGATCTCGCGGCCAAGGCCCGACTGCTTGACGCCCCCAAAGGTCACCTCGGGAAAGCCGTCCATCCAGGTGTTGGTCCAGACCGTGCCTGCTTGCGCCCCCCGCGCAAAAGTCAGACAGGTATGAACATTCTCGCTCCACACGCCGGCGCTCAGACCATAGTCGGCGTCGTTGACCAGCTGCAGCGCGTCCTCCATCGTCCGGAAGGTCAGCACGGTCAGCACCGGCCCGAACACCTCATCCCGCGCAATTGCCATGTCAGGGGTGACGCCTGTCACCACGGTGGGCTGATAGAACTGCGCCCCAAGGCCGGGGACGTTGAGCGCAGCCCCGCCAAGGAGGACCGTCGCGCCTGCTTTCCGCGCGGCATCGACATACCCGTCGATCTTGACGCCATGTTCGGGTGTGACAATCGCGCCAACCTGTGTCTCGGGGTCCAGAGGATCGCCGAACGCCACCTTGCGCGACAGTGCAACCACCCGCGCGGTGAAGGCCGCGGCAATGTCCGCGTGCACGATGATCCGACTGCCGGAATTGCAGCACTGGCCGACGTTGAAATAGACCCCGAACACCACCGCATCGGCGGCACTGTCGAGATCGGCGTCCGGGAAGATGACCTGAGGGTTCTTCCCCCCCAACTCCAGCGCCACCTTCTTCAGCGTACCGCTTGCGGCCGCCGCAATCGCCCGGCCCACGCCGGTTGATCCGGTAAAGGTCACCATGTCTACCCGGCGGTCCGTTGCCAGCAAAGCCCCGACCGGCCGGCCGTATCCGAGGACAACGTTGACCACTCCGTCCGGCATCCCAGCCTGCGCAAGCAACTCGCCCAGCATGACGGTGGTTGAGGGTGTCAGTTCCGACGGCTTCACCACGCAGGTGCACCCCGCCGCGAGGGCAAAGGGCAGCTTCTGGCTCAGGATCCAGAACGGGAAATTCCACGGAGTGATGATCGTCACCACGCCGATCGGCTCCTTCAGCGTCACCGCCAGAATAACGCCCCCAAGAGCGTTGTGGCTTTCCCCCGCCGCCCCCCGCGCCAGGCTTGCGGCATAGCGCCAAAGGTCCGCCGCGCCCGAAACCTCACCCCGTGACTGGCTGATGGGCTTGCCGCTTTCCAGCGTCTCCAGAAGGGCCATCCGCTCGACATTCGTCTCGATAAGATCGGCGACGCGGGAAAGCGTCGCCGCCCGCGCCTTGCCGGAAAGGCCGCTCCACCGCCCATCGTTAAAGGCCGCTCGGGCGGCGGCAATGGCGGCTTCGGCCTCGGCTGTGCCACCCTTCGCCGCGCGACTGACCACCACCCCGTGCGAAGGCGAGACCCGCTCACTCACCGCCCCGTCCGCGCTGTCCTGCCAGACCCCATCGATCAGGTGGCGGGCGTGGAACGGCTGGGCGGGAAGGGCCGCACCAGAGGAGGGGATTACGGTCATCTCGGTCATGGTCAGGTTCCCGGAAATTCTGGTTTGCGCTTGGCCCTGAAAGCCGCAACGCCCTCGGCCTTGTCCGCCGTCGCTGCAATCGCGGCCGACCCCAGCGCTTCGATCATCGCGGCGGAGTCTTCCCCGGCGCCTGCATGCAGCATGGCCTTGGCAACCTCTACCGCCCGCGGCGAAAGACCCGCGACGTGGCCGGCAATCGCATGGGCTGCCGCGCGCGCATCGCCGGACACTTCAGCCACGAAGCCGCAGGCAAGCGCTCGCTCCGCGCTGATCCGCCGCCCGAAGAGAGCCATTTCCTTGATCATCGCCTCGGGCAACAGTCGGCAAAGGCGCTGCGTCCCGGACCACCCCGGCACGATCCCCACGCGCGCCTCTGGAAGCGCCAGGGTCGCCCCTGGCACCATCACCCGGATGTCGCAGGCCGCCGCGAGTTCGAGCCCGCCTCCGAAAGCATGGCCGTTCAATGCGGCAATCGTTGGTTTCGACAGCCTTGCCAGCCGGTCAAACAGCCGATGTCCGCCGCGCACCCACTCCCGCGCAAATTCTGCGGGCGATAGGTCGCCCCAGGCGTTGATGTCGGCGCCCGAGCAAAAGGCACGGTCACCTTCGCCCAGCACCACCACGGAGCGCACGTCGGTCCTGCCCTCGACCAGATCGAGGTGCGCGGCCATCTGGGACAGCATCTCGACCGTGAAGCAGTTCAGCCTGGCCGGGTTATCCAGCCGAAGCTCGGCTACGCCGCCCGTGATCTGCAGACGCACCCCGCTCATGGCTGCCACCCCATCGGACCTTCCGCCAAGAGGGCGAGTGGCATGACGACCGCGTTTTCAGCCACCGTCACCCGCCCTCCGCTGGCGACAACGATGTCGCGCGCAGGGTCGATTCCCGGCATGATCTCGGTCGCGACCAATCCGGCATCTGTCAGGCGGATCACGCAGCGTTCTGTGACGTAGATCACGTCCTGCCCCTGGTCCCGCGCTCTCGCGCCAGAGAAGGTCACGTGTTCCACCGCTTCCACCATCTTGGCGAACTTGCCCGGCGCTGCCACCCGCAGGCCTGTTGTCGTCAGCTCTACCTGCGCACCGGCCTCGAACCAGCCGGAAAACACGATCTTGCGCGCATGGGCCGTGATGTCGACAAATCCTCCGCAACCGGCTGTCAGGTATGGCTTTTTACCCAGCCTTGAGACGTTGACGTTGCCTTCGACGTCCACTTCCATGAAGGACAGGAAGGCCATGTCGAACCCCGCGCCCTGAAAGTAGATGAACTGCTGTGGCGACGGCACATAGGCATCGGCATTTGACGCGCAACCGAAGGCGAAGCCTGTCAACGGCATCCCGCCCACTGCGCCCTGCTCGATGGCCCAGGTCACCGCCTCGGGGTGCCCCTCCTCCAGCAGCACACGCGGTACCATCGCGGAAATCCCGAAGCCAAGGTTCGCCGTCATCCCCGCGCGAAGCTCCAGCGCAGCCCGCCGCGCGATCACCTTTTCCACGCCATGTTCGGCGAGGGAAAAGCTGGACCAGGGCCGCAGGATCTGGCCCGAGATTGCCGGGTCGTACACCGTCTCGCAGGTCTGCTTCTGATCCGGGTCAATGACCACAAGGTCCACAAGATGCCCCGGCACGCGCACGTCGTGCGGGCGCAAGGAGCCCTTCGCCGTCATCCGGCTGACTTGCGCAATCACCACCCCGCCGTTGTTGCGCGTGGCAATCGCCTGCTCCAGCCCGCCGAGATAGGCACCCTCATGTTCATAGGTCAGGTTGCCGCGCTCATCCGCCGTGGTTGCCCGCAGGATGCAGATATCGGGGGCGATGTTGGGGAAATGGAGCCAGGTCTCGCCGCCAAACTCCACCCGGCTCACGATGGGCGCTGCCGCGGCGCTGGCGTTCATCGCACAGCCCTCGCGCTCCGGGTCCACGAAGGTCTGCAAGCCCACCTTGGTCAGTACGCCGGGTCGGCGCGCCGCTGTCTCACGGTGCATGTCGAACATGATGCCGGACGGCACGTTGTAAGCGGCGATCCGGTCCTCCACGACCATCTTCCAGATTTCGGGCATTGGCAGATTGGACGACCCCGACGGGTAGGACCCTGCCAGCACCCGCGCCAGAAGCCCGTCCTGCGCGATCCAGTCGATTCCCTTGACCCCGTACATGTCGCCCGCCGCAATCGGGTGCAGGGTCGTCAAGCCACGGGGATGGCCTTCGATACGAAACCGTGCCCCCAGCGCCTTCAGCACCAGATCCGGGCAACCCAGCGCAGACGACGACGAGACCGTCACCACCGCACCGTCCTTTATGCGCGCAACGGCCTCGGCCGGGGACACCAGTTTCGTCATGCCGCGCCCCCGTAGTCCACCGCCTGCCGCATACCTGTCCGGGCCGCCTCAAGCACGGCCAGCGCCACGGCAAGCGAGGCAACCCCGTCCCGCCCATCTGCTGCCGGGCGGCCATGGCCTTCGACGGCAGACAGAAAGTCGGCAACAGCCTGCCCGTAGAGGTCATGCGCAGGGTAGGGGACTGCCTCACGCCCCTTGCCCGTGACGAGCACAACCTCGCCCACCGGCCGCTGTGTCATCACCCCAGTTGCAAAGATCGAGCCTTCAGTCCCATGCACCTCCAGCCCTGATCCGGCAAATCGGTGGGTAAAGCTCTCATGCGCCATCACCATCGCGCCCGAGGGCATGAACCAGACCGACATCACGCTGTCTTCGACACCCTTGCCCATGCCCGAGGCCGTCATCTCGGCAACAACCGACACGGGGTTTTCGCCCAGAAGAAACCGCGCCACGTCAGCATCGTGCACGGTGATGTCGGGAATGACCCCGCCCCCTGCCTCTGCGCTATCGATCCGCCAACCCTGCAGATGTCCCGGAAGATGCACCGCATGAAACAGCCGCAGCGACAGCACGCGCCCGATCCGGCCTGCGGCGACAAGATCACGTACCGCCCGGTGGCTGCCGGAACAGCGCAGGTGATGGTTGGTGGCAAGGACCACGCCGCCGGCCGACGCTGCCGCAACCATCTCGGCCGCGTGCCCGACGGACATTGCTAGCGGCTTTTCGCACAGTACATGCTTGCCCGCCGCAATTGCTGCCATTGCCTGATCATGGTGCTTTTCGTTGGTGGACGAGATGTAGACCGCGTCAATCCCCTTATCCGACAGGATTGCTCGCAAATCGGTCCCGAACGCAGCTATCCCGTGGGCCTGGGCGAAGTCGCCGGCGCGCTGGACGGTCGTGCTTTGAACCACCGCGAGGTCCTGCCCTGCTGCCCGCAGCGCACCCAACATGTGCTCCGCCGCAATCGTGCTTGCCCCAACCAGCGCCCAGCGCATTGATTCCCCCAATTTGGACCGTTCCAACTACTTTTTATGGAACGATCCAAAAGCCGTCAATGGCAATTCTTCCGTTCTCCCACCTGGGGATGAGTTCTGGGCTTCACCGTCCGACAAACTCGAACGAGAAACTGCGGCCAACGCCGGCTGGTGCAGGAGGAAACGGGGCAGACCGGCGAATATGGTCAAGCGCGGCCCGGTCCAGCCTTTCGCTGCCCGAGCCATGCAGAACCTGCACCGAGACCAGTGCGCCATCGGGGGCGAGGCTGAAGCCGATCACGGCGGTTCCACGTCCGACCCCAGACATCTTGCGGGTAGCGTGGACCTTCTTGAGCACGGCCCTCAAATAGGCAGCGGGGGACCTGGTGCCCCCTGCCCGCACCATTGATGCCTCGCGTGCGGCGGCGCCTGAGGGGGCAGCGGCTGCAATTGAAACGGGTTCGGCGGGTTTGCTTGCAGGCTTCGGTTCGGCGGTCTCGGCCGGCCGTTCCGGGCGCCGTCTGGGGCGCATCGACGGGGGCGACGGCTTGACTGCCGGAGGCGGCAGGGCGATGTCGGCGATGACCGGCGCCTCGGGCAGCGGCAGGGAGAGCGGGGCCGGGGCGAGGGGTCTTGGCGTCTTAACCGGCAGTGAAACCGGCATGTCGATCTCTTTCTCTTCGGCCACGGGAGCATCGGGCACGGTAAGGGCGGCGCTGTCGACCTGCGGCGCGGGCTCGGCAATGGCGGCGAAGCTCGGGGCTGACGGGGGCAACTGCCCGAGGTCGAGGATCAGCACGGGTTGCGGGCGGTCCACCCCAAGCGCCATCACGGCGGCCGCTGACAGCAAGGCTGCGGCCGACACGCCCGCCACCACCCAGCCAGCAAGCCGTCGGGCGGGCCCCGCTGTCATGGCCCACCCTCGAGCCCGACCAGTGCAACCTTGAGGTAGCCTGCAGCGCGCAGGTGGTCGAGTAGTTCCATCAGCGCGCCATAGTCGGTGGAACGGTCGGCGCGGAGAAACACCGGCGTGTCACGCTCGCCGCCGGTGCGGGCGTCAAGCGCGGCCCCCAGCGCATCACTTGCGATGGGCTTCTGATCAAGACGGAGGCTGAGGTCAGCAGTCAGGGTGAGCCACATCGGCTCATCCGGGCGGTCGGTCGCGGCGGCGGCAGAGCCGGGCAGGTTGACCGGCACGTCGACAGTGGAAATCGGGGCTGCGACCATGAACACGATCAGAAGCACGAGCATCACGTCGATGAACGGGGTGACGTTGATCTCACTCAGCTCCGTGTCGTCGTCCAGCTGCAGAATCATGGGTCAGCCCCCCATCCGCGCGTCAAGCGCGTGGCTGAAGCGGCTCAGAAGCACGGCCGTGCCATCGGCGAGGCGGTGCCGGAAGATGGCTATTCGGCGCGTGATGCGGTTGTAGAGAAGGACAGCGGGGATCGCGGCGGCAAGGCCCACGCCGGTGACGAGAAGCGCCTCGGCAATGCCGGGGGCGACGACGACGAGGCTGGTAGTCTTCGCGGCTGCGATCGCGAGAAAGCTGTTCATGATGCCGATGACAGTACCAAAAAGGCCGACAAAGGGTGCGACCGCCCCGATGGAAGCAAGAAGGCCGGTGCCCGAGCGTAGGCGCTGCACGGCGCGCGCCTCGATCCGGTCAAGTGCCAGGATCAGGCGTTCGCGGGCCGAGGCCCGCAGATCGGCGGTAACGACCCCGGGCAGCCCTGCGACTTCGGCATGCGCGGCGCGGGTGGCCTCGGCCAGTGGACAGGCTGAGGTCTGGGGGACAAGGCCTTGGCTGGAGGCCAGGGCGGCGCTGGCGCGGCGCAGGCGGGAGAAGGCCAACGTCAACTCTACGGCCTTGAAGAGAAATACCGTCAGCACCGCCACCATGGCCGAAAGCAGAAGCCCCATCACCACCTGAACCGCCCAATGCGCCTTGAAGACGAGGCTGAGAAGGTCGGTCTTGACCAGGGGCTCGGCCGCTGCTTCCAGCATCGGCAGGACGGGCCGTTGCGGCTGGCCTGCGGCATCGTCGGCCGTGGTGGCGGAGTAGGGCGCCTCGCTGCTGGTCGGCGCGCTGGCGTCCTGCGCGAACGCTCCGGTCGCAAGGCAGATGCAGAGGACGGCGGGGACCAGCCTTACCATGTGACGGCCTTGCTGACCGAAAGCTTGGCGTTCATTCCCTTGCCCCGGTCGAGGGAGAGGTTGTTCTTGTAGTCGGCGTCGAAAACGTTCTCGACCGTCAGGGTCAGGTCGAGGCCCGCCATCGCGCCGGTGTCCGGCTTCCAGGTCACGAAGAGGTCATGAGTATGGTAGGAGGGGGTACGTGTGCTGCTAACCGGTGTTGTCGGCGCGGTCGGTACGGTGGCATTGGTAATCGCGTCAAGGTAGCTGGCGGTCCAGCCAAGGGTCAGCCCCTGGTTGGGGACTTTCACCCCCAACGTAAGTGAGACGTTCTCGGCCGGGGTGTCGGGCAGGGTCAGCCCTTCGCCCGCGTTGCCGGCGCGCCCGGTCTCGCGGAAGGCGGAGCAGACGTTGGAGTAGCCAAGGGTCGCGAACCAGTGGTCGGCGTCATAGGCGGCTTCGATCTCGGCACCCCAGACACTGGCTGCGCGAACGTTGTCGAACCGGGGTACCGGGCCTGCGGCGGAGTTGACGACGATCAGGTTCTTCACGTCGCTGTGGAAGGCCGTGGCCTTGACGCGAAGGCTGTCGCCCTCGGACCAAAGGCCTTCGCGTTGGTAGGTCAGGCCCGCTTCGACGGAATTCGCTTTCTCAAGGTCAAGGCCGGGACTGACAAGGCGACCGGCGTCGGTGGAGTAAAGCTCGTCCAATGTCGGCATCCGTTCCGTGCGGGCAAGCGTGCCGAAGACGCCCCAATGATCGTTCAGCTTGAAAAGAGCGGAAATCTTCGGAGAGACGGCGTTGTATTCGGCCGACTCGCCCCCCAGGCTGGCAGTAAAGGCCGAGGGCGTTCGGTCGCCGAAATCGATACGCAGGCCGGGGATCAGGGTCAGACGATCGTTCCAGATGAACTCGCCTTGCGTGTAAACACCAAGCTTGCGGTCGCTGCCTTCCGGGTGGAAGGGAAGCGGGCCGATGGCCGAGGTCGCCTCGCGGGTCTGTTCGGTAAACTGCAGGCCGAAGGTCAGGACGTTCTGCCAGGCCCCGCCCGAGATGTCGGCGGTGTTCTCGATCTTGAGCGAGGTCGTGGGATAGCCGAAATCGCTCTCGCACAAGACCTGGAACTGACCGGGGGCGCAGGACAGCGCGCTGCCGCTGAAGTCGCGCTTCGACACGTCGGTGTTGGTGTGCGAAAGCTGCACGGTCAGGTCGAGAAGGTCGTTCCCGGCAAATTCGTGGCGCCAGATCAGGCTGGTAGTGTCGTCGACTGAGTGGATGTCGGCGAAGCCGAAGGACGGAATGAAGGCCGCGCCGCCGGTCTGGGCGACGGGGGCGTCATCAAGGTCGATATGGGTCCGCGAAAGCGACAGGGTCAGGCTTTGGTCGCTGTCATTGCCAAAGGCCAGCTTGCCCTTGAAGAGGCCTGAGGCGGACTCATGTGCGGTCCCCGCGATCACAGTGCCCGAGCCATCCCTCTTGTCACCCCCGGTACTGGTGTTCAGCGCCAGCAGGAATTCGGCATTTCCGGCGCGGTGAGCGTAGAGTATACCGGGTCTGACCGCGTTGCCATTCGTCTCATACCCCAGCTTGAAGCGCAGGGCGGTGGTCTCGCCCTCGGCCAGGAAGTCACTGGCGTCCTTCGTGGTGAAGGCCACGACTCCACCGATGGTGCCCGAGCCGTAGAAGGTAGAGGACGCCGGGCCGCGCAAAACCTCGACGCGCTTGAAAAGTTCCGGATCGGCAAAGAAGCTGCCCAGGCGGTATTGCTCGAAGAACTTCGGCGCGCCGTCGACGACGACCTTGATCCGCTCCTCCGAAGCGGTCTGTTCGCTGTTGCCGATACCGCGGATGTTGAAGGCCTGGCCCAGCGGCCGGGTCGACGCCCCTGCTGCCTGCACGCCGGGCACGCCCTTTAGCAGCTCGCCGATGTTGCCGGCTTGGCGGCGATCGAGGTCCTCCTGCTCCAGCGCGGTCACAGCCTGCGGCGTGTCGATGGCGACACGCGCTGTGCCGGTGCCGAAGATGATACGGCCAAGCATCTGAAAAAGGCCGTCTTCGGCCTCTTGCGCTGCGACGGGCGCTGCTCCCAAGGCAAGGATCGTGGCGGTGGACAGAAGGCAGGCGCGCGTTGCAGGCAAACAATTCGACATGGTGGCCCCTTCAAGGCTTGGTCTGCGGAAGGGCTGGCCATGGCCGGATCGGCGATGCTGGCGGCAGAAGATTCTGACTTGCGTTGTCTGGATTTGGCTTTTAAAGAATCC
>JANPJZ010000032.1:0-7375 GCA_031425795.1 Rhodobacter sp.
GTGCCGCCCGCACCGATTTCTTCAAAGAAATCGGACCGGACTTTTCAAAAAGTCCGGGTCCCGGTTTCCCCGGTGCGCCAGGGCTGAAAAGATTAACACTTCCTGAGAACGCCCTTGTAACCCATTGTTTTTCCTAAACCAGACCCCCTGTCCCTGCCCGGGACACTCCCAAGCAGGCCCGACCCATGACCCATATCCTTGCCATCGACCAGGGCACCACCTCCTCCCGCGCGATCCTGTTTGATGCGGCCCTGAGGCCCGTCGCCCAGGCCCAGGAAGAGTTTCCCCAATCCTACCCCCGCCCCGGCTGGGTCGAGCACAACCCCGCCGACCTCTGGTCAACCGTCGCCGGCACGGCGCGGGCCGCGATCGAGAAGGCGGGGGTCAGCGCCACCTCCATCGCCGCGATCGGCATCACCAACCAGCGCGAGACGACCCTGATCTGGGACCGCACCACCGGCCAGCCGATCCACCCCGCCATCGTCTGGCAGGACCGGCGAACGGCAGACACCTGCACCGCCCTGAAGGATCAGGGCCATGAGGCGATGATCACTGCTCGCACCGGGCTGCTGCTGGACCCCTATTTCTCCGGCACCAAGATAAAGTGGCTCCTCGACCATGTGGAGGGAGCGAGGAGCCGAGCAGAGCGAGGCGACCTCGCCTTCGGCACCGTCGACACCTGGCTGATCTGGAACCTGACCGGCGGGAAGGTGCATGCCACCGACGCCACCAATGCCTCACGCACCCTGATCTACAACATCGCCAAGGGCGAATGGGACGCCGAGATCTGCGCGCTCCTTGGCATCCCGATGTCCCTCCTGCCCCAGGTCCACGACTGCGCCGCCCCCTTCGGCATGACCCGGCCCGACCTCTTCGGCCGCGAGATCCCGATCCTCGGCGTCGCGGGGGACCAGCAGGCCGCCACCGTCGGCCAGGCCTGCTTCCAACCCGGCATGATGAAATCGACCTACGGGACAGGCTGCTTTGCCCTTCTGAACACCGGAGCCGACATGGTGCCCTCCAGGAACCGCCTCCTCACCACCATCGCCTACCAGCTGAAGGGCAAGCCGACCTACGCGCTCGAAGGCTCCATCTTCATCGCCGGCGCGGTGGTCCAGTGGCTGCGCGACGGCCTCAAGATCATCCGCGAGGCGAAGGAAACACAGCCCCTGGCCGCGAAGGCCGAGGAGGCGCAGGGGGTGATCCTCGTTCCCGCCTTCACCGGCCTTGGCGCGCCCTATTGGCGACCCGACAGCCGGGGGGCAGTCTTTGGCCTGACCCGCAACTCCGGCCCGGCGGAGCTTGCCCGGGCGGCGCTGGAGAGCGTTGGGTATCAGACCCGCGACCTTCTGGAGGCGATGCGGGCCGACTGGGGGACCGAGGCGCAAGGCGTGCTCCGGGTGGACGGGGGCATGACGGCGAGCGACTGGACGATGCAGTTCCTGTCCGACATCCTCGGCGCGCCCGTGGACCGGCCCAAGGTGACCGAGACGACCGCGTTGGGTGCCGCCTACCTTGCGGCGATGCAGGCCGATGTCATTGGCGGGCCAGAGGAATTTTCCAGATCCTGGGCGCTCGACCGCCGTTTCACGCCGCAGATGGACGCGGCCACGCGGGATGCGAAATACGCCCGCTGGGGCAAGGCAATCGCCGCGACGATGAGCGTATGACACCCTTCGGGATCACGGCCCCCGGCCGCATCCTCTTTGGCCGGGGTGAGGCGCAGAAGGCCCCCGCCCTGATCCGCGCCTACGGTCCGCGCGGGATCGTCGTGCATGGCGCGAACGCGGGACGCGCGGTCTGGCTGGTGGATGCCTTGGGGCCGGGAGTGCAGACCATCCGCTGCCATGGCGAGCCGACCCTTGCTGATCTGACGGCTGCCCTTGCCTTGGCACGAGAGCATGGGGCCGACTGGGTCGTCGCCATCGGTGGCGGGGCCGCGCTGGACCTGGGCAAGGCCCTCGCTGCGCTGATCGCGGCACCCGGAGACCCGATGGAGCATCTGGAAGTGGTGGGCAAAGGTCTGCCCTTGCAGGCCGACCCCCTGCCTTTCATCGCTTTGCCCACAACCTCGGGCACCGGGGCAGAGGTTACGAAGAACGCGGTCATCGGTCTGCGCGAGCATGGCCGAAAGGTCAGCCTGCGCGATGACCGCATGGTCGCGCGGCTGGCGATTGTCGACCCGGCGCTGACCGACGGCTGCCCCTGGCCCATCACCCTTGCCTCGGGTCTTGATGCGGTGACGCAAGTGATCGAGCCTTACGTGTCCTCCAGGGCCACACCCTATACCGACGCGCTGGCGCGGCCCGCCATCGGCCTGGGGATGGCGGCGCTGCTGCAACTGCGTGAGGGCGAGGATCAGGGCGCGCGGGACCGGTTGGCCTGGGTCAGCCTGTGTGGCGGGCTGGCGCTGGCCAACTCTGGGCTTGGCGCGGTGCATGGCTTTGCCGGCGTGATCGGCGGCATGACCGGGGCCGCGCATGGCGCGATCTGCGGCGCGCTTCTGGGGCCGGTGCTGGCGGCCAACCGGACAGCGGCGACCGGCGCGGCGCGGGCGCGGCTGGACGAGGTATGCGCCGTTCTGGCCGGAGTGCTGGGCTGCGATGCGGCCAGCGCGCCTGTGGCCCTGCAAGACTGGGCGCGTGCGGCGGGGCTTCCGCAACTCGCGGGGCTTGGTGTGACCACATCGATGCACGAGGGCATCGTCACGGCGTCGCAAGTCGCGTCGTCAATGAAGGGCAATCCGGTCGTCCTGCCGCCGGAGCTGCTGCACAGGATCTTGCAGGCCGCCTGAAGGTTGACCGAAATCAAGGCGCAGGCAGCCTGACCCCGGTAATGTAGGGGCATTGCAAGCCATGATTTGGAGGTTGCTCAGATGCGTCTGACGATGGTTCTCTTTTCGATGATCGGCACGGCTCTTGCCGGGTCCGCCGTCATTGCTATCCTGACGATGGGATACGGGACTCTGTGGCCCATCGTGGGCGCTGCAGCGGCCGGTGCCTTGCTGGCGCTACCGGTCAGCTGGCTGGTCGCGCGCGAGATCGGGTGACACCTAGGCGTCAAGGAAGACAGCGACCGTTTCTTCAAACTCACGCGGTTTTTCCGAGTGAAGCCAATGGCCTGCGCCGGGAATCCTTGCGAAGCGTGCCTTTGGAAACAGGGTGCGGATCGTCTCGCGATGCTCGGGTCTGACGTAAGAGCTTTCGGCGCCGGTCAGGAACAGGGCCGCATTGTCGAAGCGGCCTTCGGTGCCCGGCCAGCCGACGATCTTCGGCATCTCGGCCAGAAGGACGGGCAGGTTCAGCCGCCAGCGCGGCGGCTTCTGGCGCAGGTCCAGCGATTGCAAGAAGAAAGCGCGCAGGGCAGGGTCGTCAAGCTGGGCTGCAAGGGCAGAGTCCGCCTCGGCCCGGGTGGTGATCTGTTCAAGGTCCAGGGCGGACATCGCCTGCACATGGCGGGACTGGTCGTGGTCATAGGCCACGGGGGCTATGTCCGCGACGACCAGACGGCGGATCAGGTCCGGGTGGGTCAGGGCAAGCTGCATGGCGGCTTTGCCGCCCATCGAATGGCCCAGAAGGTCAACGGGCGCGCCAAGGTGGGCGATCACCTCGGCGAGGTCAGCGGCCATGTCGGGGTAGGATTGGGTATCGGCGCGGGGGCTGTCGCCATGGTTGCGCATGTCGACCGCAACGACCTCGCGCCCGTCGGCAAGGCGGCGCGCGATGACGCCCCAGTTCCGGCCCGAGCCGAAAAGTCCGTGGGCGATGACCAGAGCAGAGGCTTCGGTCGGGGTTGCGGCTGGGTATCGGGTCAGGGCAAGCATGGCGCTTGATAGCGGTCACGAAGGCGTCAGGCCAGAGCGGTTGAACCGACCGGCGAAGGACCGTAGGGTCCGGGGCAAGTCACGAAAGGACGAGACAGATGAGTTCGGTGGCGATCCAGCAGATGGCGGATCGGGTAGCGGCGCTTCTTGAGGAGCGGATGAGTCTTGGCGGGCGCGACCTGAGCGCAAAACTGCGCAAGGGCGGCCGGATGCTGCCGCGCAAGACGCGCGAGGCTGCCGAGCTTCTAGCCAAGGCGGCCGAGCGGGCGAAGAACCCCAAGCTTCTGGGGCAGATCGACATGGGCGAAGTGGCAACGGCCTATGACACCTGCGTGCGGCATCTGATGACGGTAGACCCTTCCGGCCGGAAGCGTGACCTGGTGGCGGGAATGCTCAGTTCCGTCGGGTTCGGGGTGTTGGGGCTGGGGTTGGCGATCATCGCGTTTCTGGCATGGCGCGGGTATCTCTGACCGGATCCGGTGACAGGGCGCTGCGGGTGACCAGGGTGACGGTGACGAAGGCGACGTAGAGCAGGAGATACCACGAGCCAAGCTTGTGCAGGCTGACGATCTGGCCGGGAAGCTGTCCGGAGTAGACCCAGGTGCCGGTGGCGGTGCCCACATTCTCGGCGATCCAGAGCGCGAGGGCTGCGAGGAAGGCCGCAAGCGGCATCGGCATCCACCAGTGCCGGTCATGGATGCAGAACCAGATCCGGGTGCGGGCGTAAAGCATTACAGTTGCTAGGAAAAGTCCGATACGGATATCGGGCAGGAAGTGGTGTGCAAAAAAGTTGACGTAGATCGCCGCCGCGAGGGCAAGGGTCAGCGGGAAGCTCGGGTAGGGCGCGAAGGTCATGTCGAAGACGCGGATCACGCGGGCGATGTAGCTCCCGACGGATGCATACATGAAGCCGGAGAAGAGCGGGACGCCGAGAACGACGAAGACCCCGGCCTCCGGGTAGCTCCAAGATCCGGCATGAACCTTGAACCACTCCATCGCCGTTCCGGTGAGGTGGAAGAGGAGGATGACGCGGGCCTCCTCCCAGGTTTCCAGTTTCGTCGCCAGGAAGATGCCTTGAGTGGCGATGGCGAAAAGGAAAAGGAAATCATAGCGTTGCAGGGGCCAGTCGGGTTGCCAGACCAGTTTGGTGGCGATGATGGCCCCAAGGAGGAGGCCGCCAAAGAGGCAGGCCCAGCCCTGTTTCAGAACGAACATCACCAGTTCCGCCAGCGCGAAGGGAAGGCGGGCGCGGGCCCAGTCGCCGAGGCGACGTTCGAGGGAGCGGGTGTTGGGGGCGGTCATGCAGGGATGTGACCGGGGGGTGGGGGTTGCGTCAAGGTGGGGGAGGTTAGCGAAGGGTGAACGCAGTTTTTTGGCGGGGGGCGCAACGGGGGGCTGGGAGGGGAGCCAAACGGTTGAGGGCGTTGGGTTAATCGGGTGGGTTTCCGGGGAAGATGGGGGCTTGGATCGGTCTTTCTGGCGTCTTGCTTCCGTCTCTACGCGCGGAGGAGTGGCAGGGCATTAAGCATGTCGGGCGAATCGCAGCAGCTGCGGTGCGGCACCCCGAACCATCGCTTCGTAAATGGCCGCTGCAGGCTTTGGCCGCGAGAAGCAGTAGGCCTCCATGTGCCGACTAGGTCAGCCAGACTTAAGTTGGGCATTCCCGCCCGACGAGGAATTCGAGCGGGAACAAGGCGTCGCTAAACCTTGCTTATGGAGTTCCCTCCGTCTGCCAGCATTGCGGACCCGGTAACGAAACTGGACAGCTCCGACGCAAGAAACAGGGCAGCGTTTGCTATTTCCCTAGGCTGGGCCAGCCGTTTCAGCGCATGCAGACTGGCGATGAAGGCCTCGGTCTGCGGGTTTGTTGCCGCATCCATCGCCATGGCCGTGAAGGTGCCGCCCGGAAGGAGTGCGTTCGCGCGGATGCCCTTCGCACCATATTCGACCGCGATGGACTGCACGAAACCTATCAATCCGCTTTTGGAAGCAGCGTAAGCGCCCATTCCTGGCAAGGTTGCCGTATGACCGATGAAAGAGCCGGTAAACACCAGCGAGCCGCCGCCACGTTCGAGAAGCGCCGGGATCTGTGCACGCGCCGCGTAGAAGGCGGAAGTCAGATTTGTCGCCAGAACTGCCATCCATTCGTTCGGATCGGTGTCAGCGATCAAGGCTCCTGTCCCCATACGCCCGGCGTTGTTGAACGCGCCGTCGAGCCCGCCAAACTCGGACTTTGCGAGAGCTACCAGCTTGTCCGCGTAGTCCGGGTCCGTGACGTCCCCTGCAAGAATGACCGCATGGCCTTTGGCTAGATTGATTTCGGCGGCAACGGAATTCAACGCGTCCGGTCGTCGGGCACCCAGGACCAGGTGCGCGCCGTTTTCGGCGAACAGACGCGCTGACGCCGCGCCGATCCCACTGGACGCACCGGTGATGATGAAGACTTTTTCCTTGAGATGCATCGATTTTCCTTTGTTTTTCGATGCATTGCTTATCCCACGGGCACGGTGGTTGGCTCGACCCGGTTCCTGCGCATGGACGACCCGGAACGTGATGCTAATGGCTGTCCGTCATCGCGTCGTGGTTTCGACAGCGGCCTGTTGCCCGAGGGGTAGCGCCCGCCTGAGGGATCGCGCGGCTCTGTGGCGAGGGTAAGGTGCGCTGTAGCGCACCCTACGATGGCGTTACAGGTCCGGGTAGATCGGGAAGCGCAGGCAGAGGGCCTCGACCTCGGCTTTCACCTTCGCCTCGACCTCGCCATTGCCGTCTTCACCGTTCGCCGCAAGGCCCTCGACCACTTCGATGATCCAGCGGCCGATCTGGCGGAATTCGGGTTCACCGAAGCCGCGGGTGGTGCCTGCGGGGGTGCCAAGGCGGACGCCGGAGGTGATCGTCGGCTTTTCGGTGTCGAAGGGGATGCCGTTCTTGTTGCAGGTGATGTGGGCGCGGCCGAGGGCCTTTTCGGTGGCGTTGCCCTTCACACCTTTGGGGCGCAGGTCGACCAGCATCAGGTGGGTGTCAGTACCGCCGGTGACGATATCAAGGCCACCCTTCATCAGCTCATCCGCGAGGGCCTGGGCATTCTTGATGACCTGCGCCTGGTAGGTCTTGAACCCTGGGCGGAGGGCTTCGCCGAAGGCGACGGCCTTCGCGGCAATGACGTGCATCAGGGGCCCGCCCTGGATGCCCGGGAAGATCGCCGAGTTGCATTTCTTGGCGATGGTCTCGTCATTGGTCAGGATCATGCCGCCGCGCGGACCGCGCAGGGTCTTGTGGGTGGTGGTGGTAGCGACATGGGCGTGCGGGAAGGGGCTGGGGTAGAGGCCCGCGGCGACGAGGCCGGCGAAGTGGGCCATGTCGACGAGGAGGTAGGCGCCGACAGAGTCGGCGATTTCGCGCATTTTTGCGAAGTCGATGATGCGGGGGATGGCGGAGCCGCCGGCGATGATCATCTTCGGCTTGTGCTCGGTCGCGAGGGCCTGGACCTGGTCGTAGTCGAGCGTCAGGTCCTGCTTGCGGACACCATACTGGACGGCGTGGAACCACTTGCCC
>JANPJZ010000033.1:0-24816 GCA_031425795.1 Rhodobacter sp.
CTGCACGCCTTCGGTCACCACCAGGTCATCCGGCTGAAACTCGGCGTCGATCAGCACCTCTTCCGCATTGCGCTGCAGGATGCGGATCGGCAGGCGGGCGGCCTTGCCCTCCCGCACGACCCAGACGAAGGCCCCGTCAGCCCCCCACTGGATCGCCAGCGGATCGACGGCAGGATGGTCGGCCCCGGTGAAGGTCAGCCCGATCTGAAAGGCCATGCCCGCCCGCAAGGCATCATCGGTGTTGCCGATGCTGGCCTGCACCCGCAGCGTGCGGCTCGCCTCGTCCACCCGGTTGTCCACGGCAATGATCCGCCCCTCGATTGCCTCACCGGGCGAAGAAATCGCCATGGCCTCCACCGCGTCCCCCACACGGACCAGTGCTGCCACCCGCTCTGGCACCCGGAAGTCAACGATCAGGCTGGATCGGTCCTCGATCCGGGTAATGATGGTTGAGGTCGAGACAAGGTCGCCGACCTGCGGCTCGATCAGCCCGACATAGCCCGAGATGGGGGCCAAAAGCCGGTGATCGGCAAGGTCACGCTCGGCCGCCTGCAGCCCAAGGTCGGCTGTGCGCAAGGCCAGTTCCGCATCCTGGCGCTGCAAGGCAGTGGCCGTTCCGGACTGGGCAAGCTGCTCCAGCCGACCAAGGGTCTTGCGGGCATCCTCCAGCACCAGACGGGCCCGGTCGACCGACAGTTGCGCCGCCTCGGCATCCAGTTCGGCGATGACCGCGCCTGCATCCACCCGGTCGCCAGGGGCCACGGTCAGACCAGTCAGTCGGCCCGTCACCTCGAAAGACAGCTCGACCGCCTGCGCCCCGCGGGCCGACCCGATCGCCGAGATCACGCTGCGAAGCGGTTGGCTGGCAAGGTTGGTCGCAACGACCGGGACACCGCCACCGCCGCCCTGTCCTTGCCCGGCCCCCACTCCCGGCGCTCCGCCCCCCGCATCGCCTGCGGCTTCGGTCGGGACGATCCCCAGCGCAGTCAAGGGCTGAAGCAATCCAATCTGGTCCAGCCAAGGCTGAGTTGCGGGCACGAAGCGCGCTGAAAGCGGGACGGCCATGGTCATGATCACCGCCACGGTGACAATCTGGGGAATGATCCTCATCCGCACGGTCCGCTCTGGTTGTTGCCTGTTACCGTCATCTGTCCCGCCTTGCGGTCCTGACAACCTGCCCGAAGCGCGTTAAATGCCAAACCCACAAGTTGTTGATAACCCTGTTCCGCCCGACCACCGCTGCACTGGGCGCCTCATTTTGCGACACACGGGTCCGGCCCGGGATCGGCCAGGGGTTAACAGGTCCTGAACGCGATTCCCAAGGCAATGACATCACAAGGAAATAATCTTGTCCCGGGCAGGGACACCCACTCACTCCGCCAGACTGATCGAGATGCGGCGGTTCTGCCGGCCCTTCTTCTCGATCTTGCCGATGCTGACCCGGCCAATCTCGCCGGTACGGGCAACATGGGTCCCGCCACAAGGCTGCAAGTCGATCTGCTCCGCGCCAAGCCCGATCCTGATCAGCCGCACCCGGCCTTGCCCCATCGGCGGGCGGACCGACATCGTCTTGACGAGACCGGGGTTGGCCAACAGGTCCTCATCGCTGATCCAGTCCTCGGTCACGGGAAGGTCACGCGCGATCAGGCTGTTCAGCACGCCTTCCAGCGCCGCCACGTCGCCCGGCGGATCGACCATGTCGAAGTCGAGCCGCCCGCGGTCCGATCCGATCTGGCCCCCCGTTACAGGCAGCGGCACAACGACCGACAAGAGGTGAAGCGCGGTGTGGACGCGCATGTGGCGATGGCGGCGGGTCCAGTCCAGGATCTGCCGCGCAGGGGCCCCGACGGGCGGCATCGGCAAAGGCTCGGCCGGAACGAGGGCCACGCCCCCCTCGACCTTCAGCGCGGTGGCGATCGTCATCTCGCCACCGCCCCAGTCAAGAAATCCGCTGTCCCCCGGCTGCCCGCCGCCGGTGGGGTAGAACACCGTGCGGTCCACGATCAGCCCGCCTTCGGGAGTGTGGGCGATGATCCGACAATCGGCAGCGGAAAGGTAGGCATCGTCGCGGAACAGAAGCTCGGTCATTGGTCAGCCCCCTTGACGTCGGTCACGGTCGGACGCTTGCGACCGGCCCTGCGGCCCAGAGGCGCACGATCCTCCTGCAGGAGGTCAGCCAGCGCCAGCACCGTCTCGGCGGTCTTGACCGGGTCCGGCTCGACCGGAGGCGGCGGCGGCGGTGGGGGCGGCAGGATATGGATCCCCTCGTCCTTGAAGCGCTGCATGATCTGGTGGTTGATGTCGCTGCGCACCGACAGGCTGAAGTTCACGTCGCGCAGGATCACTCGGATTTCAAAGGTCAGCTGGTTCGTGGTGTAGCCCATGAACACGATCAACGGTGGCGGGTTCAGGATGGCCAGGGGCTGCGCTTCGGCAATCTCGCGCAGGATGCGCTCGACCTGACGGGTGTCCGAGCCCTGGGCCACTGCGACCGGCACGATCAAGCGGCCCGACAGGTTGAACCGCGTCCAGTTCGTGACCTGCCCGGTGATCAGGTCGGCGTTCGGCACGATCACATCGTTGCGGTCGAAGGTCTCGATCCTCGTCGATCGGACCGAGATTGACCGCACCCGGCCCTGCACGCCGCCAACCTCGATCCAGTCGCCCTCGCTGACCGGGCGCTCGATCAGAAGGATGATGCCCGAGATGAAGTTGGAGACGATGTTCTGCAGGCCGAAACCGATACCGACGGACAGCGCACCGGCGACGATGGCGAGGCCCGACAGATCGAGCCCGGCGGCGTTGATGGCGACAAGGGCTGCAAGGAACACCCCCACATAACCCACGCCCGCCACCAGCGCGGTCTGGCCGCCCTGGTCCATCCGCGTCTTTGGCAAGATGGTGGTGCGCAGCGCACCCTGGAAGAGCCGCGTCAGCATGTAGCCAAGCACGAAGACGATGGCGAAGACCATGAAGTCGGTGGGCGAAATCCGCGCGCCGCCGAGCTGGAAGCCTTCGGTGAACCGGGTCCAAAGCTCGGTGATGTCCGAAAACCGCGCGCCCCAGATCAGCGCGAAAACCGGCAGCGAGGCCAGCGTCATTCCAAACCCGGCCAGCACCGGAACAAGCGTGTCGCTGGCCTTTTCGTCGGCCTTGACGATCACTGACCAGACATCGCCGATCAGCCGCTGCAGGATGAACAGCAAGGTCACCAGACCAAGAGACAGGATCGCCGGATAGACCAGCGCCGAGGCGGCCTGCACATATCCAAAGCCGGCCAGCACCGGCCCCGCAATGCCGATGACACCCAGGCCGCGCGCCAGCAGCGACAGGAGCCGCAGCGCGTAGCTGCGCTCCGCCAGATCACGCGTCCGGCGCAGGACCCGGCCAACGCGCAGAAGGATCAGCCCCCCGGTCAGAAGGATCGGAAAGGACATCACCGCCGTCGTCGCGTCGGAATAGGCCTGCGCATCCATCGCTGCCGAACGCAGGCCCTCGGCAGCGATGACAAGGCCCATCATCACCGACAGGAACCGCCCCTCCGCCCGCCGTTCCGGGGGCAGCGGCAGCACCGCATCCTCGCCTTGGGTCAGCGGAAAGGCCCGCGCGCCCAGCCAGGCAGCGGCAAAGACGACGAAACCCAGCGCGGGAAGGGCCGCCGTGATCGATAGGCCGATCTCGCCGGGCATGCCGCTGGCCACAAGTGCGGCTGCCAGCGCCACCACGCCAAGCGTGGGCAGGATCACCCCGCCGGTCGAGGCCAGCAGCGACCAGACCTTGCGCCCACGGGCCGAGGCGTGGCTCAGCAGCCGTTCGGCGAAATCCTCGATCCAGCGGCGCACATAGACAACCAGCGCCAGTGCGACGGCCAGAAGGATCACGATCAGCGGCATGTTGTCGAAAAGCTCTGCCCGTGCGTCGCGGTCGGTCCAGGCAGTGGCACCTTCGTCCCAAAGCCGAAGCACCGTGTCCGAAAGGCCGATGGCTGCCTCAGGCCAGTTCGCAGGATTCACGGGTGACGGCCAAAGCTGCAACAGTTCATCCGCCTGACGGTCGCGCAGTGTGCGGTCGATCTCGGCGATCAGGCCGTTGGCCCGGCGATGGGCTTCCTCGGCCGCAATTCCGGGGGCCTGCAGGCGCACCAGCTGGCCCGCAAGCTCTTGGCGGCGTTTCGAAATCTCGTCGGCCTCGGTTTCCCCTTCGGCCGGGGCGGGGCCGAGCACATCAAGCTGATCGCGCAGCGTGGTGATCCGGGCCGAGTTGGCACTTTGCGCTTCAAGCAGGGCCGCTCGCCACTTGGCAAGCTGCCCGCGCAATTCCTCCAACCGGCCTGTCGAGGTGTTGCGGTTGGCAACCTCGGCCTCGGCCCGCTCGGCCATCGCTTCCCAGTCGGCATAGTTGACCGCCGCACCCTCTTCGGCAGAGGGCAGGTCTTCAGCGGTCTGCGCCGTCAGCAGACCGGGGCTGCCGACCAGCGCCAGCACAATCACCAGCGATTGCACCAGCCTTAACAGGACGCGTGTCATGCGTCTTCGAAGACCGCCGGAATCGGCCGGGCCGGGCGGTCAAGCCAGTCCGGGACCGGCAACCCCTTTTCGCGCAGGAAGGTGGGGTTGTAGACCTTGGACTGATAGCGGCTGCCATAGTCGCACAGGATGGTGACGATGGTCTTTCCCGGCCCCATGTCCCGCGCCATGCGGATGGCGCCGGCGATGTTGATTCCGGTCGAGCCCCCCATGCACAGCCCCTCGTCCTGCAAGAGATCGAAGACGATCGGCAGCGCCTCCGCGTCGGGGATGCGATAGCTGAAGTCCGGGGTGAACCCTTCGAGGTTCGCGGTGATCCGTCCCTGCCCGATGCCTTCGGTGATCGAAGACCCGGGGCTTTCGAGCTTGCCCGTGGTGTAGAACGCGTGAAGGGCGGCCCCTTCCGGGTCGGCGAGGCCGATCTTCACCCCCTTCGGCTGCAGCGCCATGCCGACGCCCGCAAGGGTGCCGCCCGACCCGACCGCGCAGATGAAACCATCGACGCGGCCCTCGGTCTGGTCCCAGATCTCGGGGCCGGTCATCTCGACATGCGCCTGGCGGTTGGCGATGTTGTCAAACTGGTTGGCCCAGATCGCGCCGTTCGGTTCCGTCTTTGCCAGCGCCTCGGCCAGCCGGCCCGAATAGCGCACATAATTGTTCGGGTTGCGATAAGGCGCCGCTGGCACCTGGACGAGTTCCGCCCCCGCCAGCCGCAGCATGTCCTTCTTTTCCTGGCTCTGGGTCTCCGGGATCACGATCACGGTGCGAAAGCCCATGCTCGCACCGACAAGCGCCAAACCGATGCCGGTGTTGCCCGCGGTGCCTTCGACAATCGTGCCCCCCGGCTGCAGCTGCCCCTTCGACACCGCATCGCGGATGATGTAAAGCGCGGCCCGGTCCTTGACCGACTGGCCGGGGTTCATGAACTCGGCCTTGCCCAGGATCGTGCAGCCGGTCAGCTCGGACGCCCTGTGCAGTTTCAGGAGCGGGGTGTTGCCGATGGTGTCCGCGAGGTCCGAATGTATGCGCATGGGGCTGGTCCTTGTTGCCGCACCACTGGTGTATGGGGCACGGCCCCGAAACTCAAGGGAGGCGGGGAGTGGTGGCGAGGATGTGGCGAGAGCTCATGGGCTAAGCTGCTACTCTAGGGCACTGCTCTACAGCCGCAATCCAGTAGACCGATTGCGCGACTATTGGGTGGCCCAACGCGGGATGGTATAGCCAGGGTGGCCCGGGCCGCTCCTTTCCTTGATCTCGGCTAAGATTGCGGGCGGCACGGGCTTCATGTCACCCACCTCCAGCGCCCGCAGATAGGCGTCGCGCATGCCGGCAAAAACCGTCTCACTGGACTTCTTCATGAAAAGCGTCCCAAAGAACTGTTCACTGGCATAGGGATAGCAGGAGTTGAAGCGTCGCCTGTGCACCGCGCGCCGGATATGATCCATTGCCGCCGCTCGCCAGCCGGGCTCATCAGGCGAGCGGGCAGCAAGCTGCGCCGCGGCGCGGGCGATGTCGGGATCACCGTAGGAAGCATATCGCAGCGTTCGAAGAAGAAAGGCGTCGTCCTGCTTGCCGAGGCGCTCAAGGAAGACGCCGCGCCGGGTTAGCGCCGAAAGTCGCAGTCCCGATGCCATCATACTTTGAGAGAAACGTAACTCACCATACTTGATTGTAAGGGGCTTGAAGTCGGTCATCTTGTAGTTCTGCCAGAAGGCCCGGAATTCGGAATGGGCCAGAGCGGCGGGCGTCATCAGGTAAAAATAGCTTTCTATGTGCCGTCTCGCAGACTCCTTACCGCCTTCCGTATCGTGTTTCACTTTTTCGTCCTGCAGAAGCCCTACGATGTCTGCAGCTGGAACGAGCGCCTCAAGTCTGTTCATCAGGTCGGGCACCATCGGCAGCCAGACGCTGTCGTTCATTACGATCAACCGCTCGGGCGCCAAGTTCCAGCGCCAGAGAAGGCGGATGCCATCGCGGTAGCCGCCAAAGTCGTAGCCAAAGTTCGGTCGCTCCAGGAGCCGCCAGCTTTCAGCGGCAATCGCGTCTCGCGCGGCCTCATTAAGAGGGCCGTTCGAGACAACAAATGGGGCATAGCCTTCCGACAACAGCCAGCGACAGGTTTCCAGAACCGACGGTGCCAAGCGTTTCGGCTGGAAGATCAGGAAAATCGCGATGCGGTCCCGTGTCGGCTGTGCACCTTCTGTCAACCGGGTCACACGGTCGAAATCACGCTCATACTCCTCCCGACGCCGTCCTTCGCTGAGACGGGAAGGTAGGGATTTCAGTAGGCGAGGCAGGCCACTGATCTGAGTCCAGATCCGGCGGATCTCCCGTCGGACCTTCCAAGTAGGGATCTTCGTCGGCATAAGCTTCCCCGGTAACAACTCTTCAGAACATTCCCGTCAGATATCGCGTGATCCGAGGATCGCCAATGTCTTTCGCCAAAGGTTTCCAAAGCGCTGGCCATAAACCGGCAGCCGCGCGTACCAAGGAAACCTTTGTACCGCCGCAAAGCCCTTGCCGGTGATTGTGCTCTCGTTGCCGTCATCGACATGGCTCGGGAAAGGCTCCAACCCATAGTGACGAAAGCTCCGGGTCGAAAAACGGTCAAGGCGGTGGTCGATCGGGCGGGTCATCGGCAGCATCGCAGCCATCTGGGCCGCAGCAAATTCGCGCGATACCATATAGGCCCCCATGCCCGTAAACGCGCCGAGGTAGGCGTTCAACCGGTAACTGCCGAGACGGCGGCGCAGGACCGGCTGCTTGGCCCTTATGCAGTTCAGTTTCACCATGTCCCACTGACCGGCTACCGCCATGAGCGCGTCAACTGCGGCGGGGAAATCGTCATGAAACACCACATCATCCTCCAGAATCAGCGCCACCTCACAAGCACTGTCCAGAAATGCCCGCCAAACGGCCAGATGCGAGGCATAGCAGCCAATTTCGCCCGGCAGAACCTCGCGACCGGTGTTGCGGCGGAAAGCGGGCAGGTCCACTTCGGCGACGAGCTTGTCCCATTCCTGCCGCCCGTCGATGGCCGGAAACCGGGTATAGGGCATGCTCAAACTGGAAAGCCGACCCGTCATGGTGGCAAGGCGCCCCACGGACCGGTCAAGGTTGATCAGCCAGACGCCAAGACCGGTCCGCGAGGTCACCCCAGATCCCCCCACCTCAGCTGGGTGTTGCGGGTGACCGCTCGCGTCAGGCGTTTGCCCAGCACCTTGTCGAAGTCATAGGCCGGAATCTCGCCCGATCCGGGGCGGCGGGCCCAGATGTCCTCCTCGCGGATGACATGGCCTTCAGGCAGGTCGGCGTCGGCGACGACAGACCCTCGGGCGAAGCGGTACACGTCCTCCTCGGGGGCGGACCGCTGCTTGGGGTTGTTGGCGGCGATCCAGATCTCGCGGCTGCGGTCGATCAGGTGGCGCAATTCGGACGGGTCCATCGAGTTGATGATGTCGGGGCCCTTGCGGTAGCGCGTGTCGGTGTAGTGCCGCTCGAGGATGCTGGCCCCGAGGGCGACCGAGGCCAGCGCCATCTCTGGCCCGATGGAATGGTCGGAAAAGCCGACAACCGCCCTGGGAAACGCCTCGCGCAGATCGGTCACGCCCCGCAGGCTGACGATCTCGGGCGGAGAGGGGTATAGGTTGGTGCATTCCAGCAGCGCATAGTCGATGCCCGCCTGATCCAGGATCGCGACCGAGGCACGAAGGGTTTCGATGGTCTGCATGCCGGTCGACAGGATCACCGGCTTGCCCTTCCGCGCGATATGGCGGATCAGCGGCAGGTTGTCCGCCTCGCCGCTCCCGATCTTGTAGGCCGGCACGTCAAGCGTTTCCAGAAAGTCCGCCGCCGCACGGCTGAACGGGGTGGAGATCCAGATCATCCCCAGGCTTTCGGTATAGCGCTTCAGCTCTGCTTCTTCGTCCAGCTTCAGGGCACAGCGTTCCATCACATGCCAGATCGACACATCTGCGTTCGGAGGGAAGATCGACTTGGCCTCCTCCGTCATCTCGTCTTCGATGATGTGGGTCTGATGCTTGATCACCTCGCACCCCGCACCGGCGGCGAGGCGCACCATCTCCTTGGCAACGGCAAGGTCGCCACCGTGGTTGATGCCGATCTCGGCGATGACCAGGGGCGGGTGGCTCGGCCCGATCTCGCGGTGTGCAATCTTCATGGGGCATACTCCTTGCGCAAATCGTTGCTGCATGACGGCATGGCGGCTGTCAACCCAAGCGGTAGCCAGCCAGCACCGTCTGATAGGGCGGCTTGCCGGTGCGGTGGCTTTGCCAGAGGGTCAGATGCTCGACCTGCCAGGGCCCGGCGCGAAAGCCCAATCCCTGCACGATTGCCCGCTCAAGGCGGTCCGCGTCGTCCCTGGCAAGAGCGGGAAACCGGCCCAGTGTGACATGCGGCAGGAACTTGCGCGACGGAACCGGGCATCCGGCGCGGCGGGCGATCGTCTCGACCTTGGTCTGCAGCCGCAACAGCGGGGGAGAGGCGGCCACGCCAGCCCATGCCGTGTGGGGCCGGGCCCCGCCAAAGAGGCCGAGCCCTGCAAGGGTCAAGGGAAAGGGCGGACTGCGCAACCCCTCGAAGCCCTCATGCGCGGCCTGCAGGGTCGAGGCATCGCAGTCGCCAAGATGGACCAGCGTCAGGTGCAGGCTTTCAGGGTCCGCCCGAACGGGCAGGGGCAGAAGGAATTGCTGCAACGTGAGGTGTCCGCGCAATTCGGCGGGAAGTGCCTGGCCCAGGACGGCGCGGATCATCGCCGGTCAAGCGTGGCCAGCCGGTCGAGGAGCACCTGTCGCACCGGGCCCTCGCGGGGTTGGTCGATCAGCGTGGTGAGCAGGGCTTCCTCGGGCGGGGCCCGCCCGCCGCCCCGCCAGCTCAGCCCGCGCAGCACCGCCTCGGCTTCGACGTCCAGCCGGTCCGGCAGCGTCTGCCCCGACAGCGCCCCCCAGATCGCGGTCCAGAGCCTGCCGACCGACCAGGGATTATAGCCCCCGCCGCCCAGCACCAGAAGCCGCGGGCACAGTGGCCGGATCTGCCGCACTGCCTCCAGATAGGCCCGGTTTGACAGGGCCAGCCGCGAAAGCGGGTCCTCCGTCAGGCTGTCCGCCCCGCATTGCAGGACGATGGCCTCGGGCGAGAATGCCTCCAGCCGGGGAAGGATCAACCCGTGCAGGACGGCCCGCGCCTCGCTGTCGTTGTAGCCCTTCGGCACCGGAAGGTTGAAGGCGCTGCCCCCGGCGGTGTCGGTCAGCGCGCCGGTGAAGGGCCAGCGCCCCTCCTCATGAACCGAGATCATCCGAACCCTGGGGTCCCCGGCGAAAGCCGCCTCGACCCCGTCACAGTGATGCGCGTCGAGGTCGACATAGGCGATGCGCGTCAGGCCGGCCCGCTGCAGCACCTTGATGCCCAGGACCACGTCGTTCAGGTAGCAAAACCCGTTGGCCCGTCCGGCAAGCCCGTGGTGCGTCCCCCCGCCGGGAACATGGATCGCCCCTGGCTCAGCAGCAAGCAGTTCGGCCGCCAGCATGACCCCGCCCGCTCCGGTTGCCGGACGGCGGAAGACTTCGGCGAAGACCGGGTTGGAAAGGGTGCCCAAATGGAACCTTGCCCTCATCTCGGGCGTCGCCTCGCCCAGGGCTTCGGCCTCCTGCAGGGCGGCAACATACTCTGCCGTGTGCCACAGGGTCAGCGCAGGGGGTTTCGCCCGCGGGCTGGTGCGGTAGCGGCCCGCCGGCAGCCAGCCCAGCGACCGGCACAGGTCCATCACGGTCGACACCCTTGCCACCCGCAGCGGATGCGCCGCCCCATAGGTCGAGCCGCGATATATCTCCGAGCCGATGAAGATCGGGTCCGCCACCGCCCCCGGGGGCCTGGGCGGAGGGCCGGCCATCATTGCAGGAAGGCTTCGATCTGTCCGGCGATCTGCCGGCTTTCCGGCTCGACCCCCGCACCGAAGGTCCCCGCGATGGACCCGTCCGGAGCGATCAAAACCTTGTTGAAGTTCCACCGTGGGGCAAAGCCGGTCTCCGCGCGCACCCAGGCATAGAACGGATGGGCCCCGCTGCCGCGGACCGGGGTGATCTCGGTCATCGGCAGGGTCAGGTCGAAGGTCGTGGTGCAGTACTCTTTCACTGCAGCCTCATCTGCCAGCTCCTGATTGAAATCGTCGGAAGGGACGGCCAGCACCAGCACGCCCTCGGGCCCGAAACGGTCATGCAGGGCCTGCAGCCCGTCGAACTGTCCGGCATAGCCGCACAGCGAGGCGGTGTTGACCACGAGCACGGGCTTGCCTGCGAAATCGCCAAGGTCGATCTCACCCCCGTCGATCGAGGCGAAGCGGAAGCGTTCCGAAGCCTCTGCAGGCAAACCGCCAAAAGCCAACATGAGGACCACTGCAACTGCGCGCATCTGCTGTCCCTTTCCGCATTTCATTCTGCGGTAATGTAATCCTACACCGTTTTCGGTCAAATTTCCCGGTATAGCCCTGTAAATTTGGCGAAATCCGTGCCATATAGGGGTTGAGGACACCGAGCAGCGGCCAGACCCGGAACAGGGCGGCCAGATGGGCGTGAAATGGGCTGGCAAGACAGTATCGCGGCACAGGCCGCCGAGGGTGCAAGGATGCAGTATGGCGCCTTGTGCTGGCGCATGACTGACAACGCGGTCAGCGTCTTGCTCATCACCAGCCGTGACACCGGCCGCTGGATCATTCCCAAGGGCTGGCCGATGGCTGGCCTCGCCCCCGAAGCCGCCGCCTCCCAGGAAGCCTGGGAAGAGGCTGGGGTTGAGGGCGTGCCGAACCCGGTCTGCATCGGGCGTTACGGCTATCACAAGGTCCTTTCGGTGTCGGCGCAGGTCCCCTGCGCTGTCGCGGTCTACGGCCTTCGGGTCATGCGGCTGGCAGATAAATACCCCGAGGCCAAGGAGCGCACGCGGCAATGGTTTCCGCAGGACACCGCCGCCACCATGGTGCAAGAGGCAGACCTTGCCGAGCTGATCGCAACCTTCGTTCCACCAAGCCAGGGCCGACTGGGTCCGATTTCCGGCGATACGGTCGACGCCCTGGAAAAGCGGAACCCCCGGCCGCGGCAGTAGCCTGAAGCCTTCGACACCTCGCCCCGAGGCGCCCGCGCGGCGAAGCTTCATCACAGCGACGAAAGCATTCCACGGCGCGAGCGTCCGCAAGTACCGGAACCAGCACCTCTCCGCCCGTCATTTTACCCTACTGGAGAACTCTTGGCATCGAATTGGAACAAATCACCGCTGCCAGGTTTTTAACGGGTTCAATGTGCAGGAGAGCGAGCCATGTCTGACAATCGCCAAACCCAGTCGCGCAACAACCCCACAGCCTTCACAATAGGCATTCTTGTCCTTCTTTTCATTGTCTTCACAGTCTTGCTGACGATGTTCCGCGACTCGATTGCCAGCACTTCGGGTCCTGGACCTTCGGCAAGCATGGAAAACGGAAGTTCCGAGGCCGGAACCCTGGCGCCAGCTTCTGAACCCGCCGTTCAAGCAGAATCCGTGGCTGAACCTGCTTCGCCAGAAGAACAATCCGCCGCCCCCGCCGCGACCGCTGCAGAAGCAACCGACACTACAGAACCGCTTGACGCCGCAGAACCTGTACCGGCCCCTACAGCCAACCCATAGCGCAGGCTGGCCCATTGCCTGGTCGGTCTGGGGAACTTTGACACCCGATACACCGGGACCTGAAATGAAGGCCTCTGGCAATGGAGAGGCCTTCAGACCGACTAAGCCCTGGTGATGCAGAGGCAACGCGGGCAGGATCCGCGACGTGATCAAGTCAGCTTTCACCCAGGCGGGCCTGCTGCCTTCGGCCCGCACACTTGCCTAGGGTGACAGTTTTCGGTTCCACCTGCGGACCCGACGACGTGCGGATAGCGCAAGCACAGGATGTCGCCATAGCAACCTGGAGCACCTAGACGGGGAAAGCGCTCGCAAGAAATACAGCTGCAGGAACGCCTTGAGACGGTGCTTGTTGATCGTGCGGAAGACAGGGTCCGTCGGAGACAGACCATAGAGAAGCGCATCCCGGCGACGTTGCGCAAGGACCGCCAGCGCGGTCCGCAGCCTGCGGATCTCTGCCAGTCGCTTCCCTTCGGCGTCGGCATGCAGGTGGTGCGTCGAGATGCCCGAGCCCACCCGATACTTCACCAGCGGGTCGTCGATGAAGTGCACACCGTCCTCCAGTGCAGCACGGAAACCGTAAACCAGATCTTCGTACGCATTGGGGTTTGACACGTAGCCATATTTCCGGAAGATTTTTCTGTCGAACGCTGCTGTCGCCCCAAGGTACAGACTCTGAGACTTGGCAATCGTCAACAGATCGGCGCCGCGCACAAGGTCCGCTGATATATAGGTTGGCGGCACTTCATTACCGTCAAGGTCAATGCAGGTCGCGTGCGAATGTACTAGCCAAGCGTTCGTTGCCTCGAATGCCTCAATGATGCGTCGCGATCGATCCGGTCGCGAGATGTCGTCGCCTGAGGCCGCGATCAGGACATCGCCCGTGCTCATGGCGTTTGCCTTGCGGATATGCGCGACGACACCGATGTTGGTGTCGTTTCGGTTAAGTAAAACCTGGTGTGGCCCACGATAGTTGGCCACGATCTCCTGCATGATTTGAAAGGTCCTATCCGTCGAGCAGTCGTCGGAGAGCACTATTTCAATCGCAACCCCTTCCTGCGCAAGGGCGGCACTCACTGCCTCTGCTATGAAGTCCTGCTGGTTATAGGCAAGAAGAACGAATGAATACTTCATGACGGTCTTTTAGAGTTCAACCATATACTGTTGATATACAGTCGTCCTTGCACCGTACATTTCCTTTTGTCTCGAAAGCCCGACGTTGAGATCGCGGCCCTGGTTGACGGTTGAAATCCCAAAGTCTAGCCAGCGTCGATCCTTGTACGCGCGATTTACCAGATGCGCGACGATCGCATCTATCGCACAGACCTCTCGGCCACGTTCGCTTGAGGAGATATACTGGGTATGGACCGTGTTTCCGCAATCGAAGACGACGATGCCCGCGCAGAGTTCGGACTGCAGTGTGGCCACGAAAAGCTTGATCTCCTGCGGAAACCGGCCCGCCAGCAGCTCGATTTCGGCCAGGGAGTGCGTTGGGGTTGTGCCATGGTGCCCGGCAAGCCGCTCGACAAGCAGGGCCCAGAAAGAGGCGAAGTCCCGGCTTTCGCTCACGATAACACCAGCCTTGTCCGCCGCCTTCAGTCCAGCCCGTTTCGATTTGGCAAACCCGTCGTAATCCTGAAGGGCGACGGTGCCGGAGAGATCCGACCGGCAAAGCCGCGCGTTGCAGAGGAAGAGGGCGTGAAGGTCTTCCTCAGCCGGCAACCGGTGATAGATGTGCGGTACGGGCTTGTAGTGCAGCCGGGAAAATCCGTCGGCCTTGCAGCGGTCAAGGAGGCGACGGAAGATGTCCAGAGCGTCTGCAGCGGTTGTTCGGGCGTCGATCACCATGCCACCGTAGGTCAGTCCGCCATGCGAGACGATCGCCCCGTCCGATCCCAAACTTGCAGGCATAACGGCAACGAGCCTGCCCTCGTTGAACACCATAAGGGACTGGTCGGTGAAGCGGTCGGAATGATAATCCATGAAAGCGCGGCGAAAGAGAAACGTTGCGTTCTTGGATTGGTCGACGAATCTGTCCCAGATGCCTTCATCACTGGAGGCGTAGCGGCGGACTTCGATCATTCTGGTGCCCAATCCGTCCAGCGCGCCACTCCAAAGCCGGTACGACCCATGCCATTCCCGTTGTAAAAAAGGAAGCTCTGCCCCGCCCTGCTGTCAAGCCGGGCTGGGTAACAGGTCATCTCCGAATCCCAAGCCCCGGCAGGCCCTCTCGGCAATTCCACGTCAGAAGATGGGACAAAATGGATGCCATCGTCCGAGGTAAGGCGACGGGTTCCATATTGCTTGGACAGGGTGTCCGACGTGACCCGCAATTCGTAGCCGCCCGACGCCAGCCGGTTGGCGCGAGGCCGACCGACGCGGTATTCGTCGCCCGTTGCTTCGAGAATCTTCAGAGCATTTCGTGGATCCCAGAAGATCCCGTCTGCACTCGTCAGGGTCCAGCAGTCGTACTGCGGGTAGACAAGGCCATCGATCACCTGCCATCGCTCACCACTGGACACCCAGGCGCGGTATCCGCCGGTTGCGATCGCCTCAATGCTGTGAAGCGCGTTGATGAACGGGGCGTGCGGCGCACGGTCGAGGACCGGGGTGCTCTGCACTCGTTCGAAGGTCAGTCCGTTATCAGAGCTTTCCGCAAGGCCGGTGAATGCCAGAAACTTGGCCTTCTGCACCAGTTGAAAACCGACATAGTACATGCGCAGTCGATCATCCGGCAGGCGGATCACATCGCCCAGGATGACACCATTGTCGTCGAAGGCACCAGGCTGGCCGATATCGAGTGCTGGCATCCTGCAGGCTGCCAGAACCCGTGTCGGGTCGTCGGAGGCGACATCGACCCAACCGATCCGCGAAACGCCCGCCGCATCGCGCATACCCCCGAACACGCGAATGCGTGCCGAGGTCAACTGGATCGGGACGACGGTCATGAAACTGTGGCTGGCCCAGGTATGGGTTCCGTCTGGGCAAAAGACTTGGCCGAGCTTTTCCCAAGGCATCAGGGCTTTACCTTGAAGTATCGGTAGGCGCTGACTTTTGAGGGCACCGCAGGGCTTCCAGTCAGGATCTGGCCGGGCTCGTCGACTGATTTGTTCAGAACACTGGCAAGCCCCACAAAGGTGTCCGCAGGAATGCTGACATGGTCGGCAAACGTGGCGTTGACGCCAAGAAAGCTGCGTCGGCCGATGGTGCAGTAACCCGAGATCACCACATGCGAGGAGACAAAACAGAAGTTGCCGATCCGGCTTTGGTGTCCGATGTGATTGCCGCTCCAGAGGACCACGCCATCGCCGATCACCACCCCATGCTGGATCACGTTATTCTCGAAGATGAAAACGTTCTCCCCAAGCTGCGCGGTTCGCCAGACGAAGGCCCGCGAGCTGACATAGTTCGCGAAGCGATAGCCTTTGGCGCGGACTATCCCGAAGATCCGCTCACGCACCTGGTTCAGCGACGTAGAGGTGATTGCAACATGGACCGTGACGCTATCCGGGGGAAAGACGCTTTCCGCCGTTTCAAGTGCAACGATCGGCAGGCCGAACTTGGTTGTTTCGGAAAGGTAGGCCGCCTCTACCGCAAAGCCGACAACGGTGTAATCGCTGTCCACGGTAAAGTACTCGTAGGCGATGTCGGCAAACTCGCCAGCGCCAATGATCAGCAGATTCTTCGTCATGGTACTTCCCGAGGTTGCTCCTGGCCCGTGCGGTACACTCTTTCTTCACCGTACGGACCCGGCAGTTTCAGCACCACTTTACCGGGTGCAGAGCTGTCTGACCACCTCTGCCACCCGTTCGGCGGCTTCCAGTTCCATCTGGGGGCCAATGGGCAGGCTAAGGACTTCGTCGGCCAGTTTTCGTGCAATCGGCAGGGCGTCGGGCGCGATCCCCAGTCCGGCATAGGCGCGCTGCATGTGCGGCGCGATCGGATAGTGGATCAGCGTGCCGATGTCCGCCGCTTGCAGGCTCTGGCGCAGGGCATCGCGATCAGGATGGCGGACCACAAAGAGATGCCAGACCGGTTCGGCCCAGTCCGGAACCTCGGGCAGGGCCAGTCCGGTGTCCCGCAGCCTGTCCAGATACACGGCTGCGATCTTTCTGCGTCGATCGTTCCAGGCGTCGAGATGGGCCAGCTTCACCCGGAGGACGGCGGCTTGCATCGGATCGAGCCGACTGTTGGTGCCAACCTCTTCGTGGACATATTTCTCGCGCGAGCCATAGTTGCGCAAGAGGCGTATCCGCTCGGCCAGGTCCGGGTCGGACGTGGTCACACAGCCACCGTCGCCAAGCGCGCCGAGGTTCTTTCCGGGATAGAACGACCAGCAGGCAATATCCCCTTCCGCCCCGATACGCCGACCGCGATGTCGCGCGCCGTGCGCTTGTGCCGCGTCCTCGATCAAACGCAGACGGTGTTGGCGGCAAAATGCTGACAATGCACCAAGGTCTGCGGGTTGGCCATAGAGATGAACAGCGATGACCGAACGGGTCCGGCTCGTCAGTGCGGCAGAAAGGCGTGCACTATCAATGTTATGCGTCGCTGGGTCTGGCTCGATCGGCACGGGTTTTGCGCCGACGGCTGTCACGGCAAGCCAGGTTGCGATGAATGTGTTCGAAGGGACCAGCACCTCATCTCCGGGGCCAATGTCCAGTGCTCGCAACGCCAGAACCAAAGCATCAAGGCCGTTCCCGACACCGATGGCATGGCTGGTTTCGCAATACCGGGCGAACTCGGTCTCGAAATTCTCAACTTCGGGTCCAAGGATGTAATACCCACTGTCAAGAACGCGCCGGACAGCCACGTCGATGTCAGGCTTGAGCTCCAGGTAGGCGGCGTGCAGGTCAAGAAACGGGATCGCGGTGGTCATGGCTTGCCAGCTGCCATGCGAAACGCATCGTAGTCCCGGTAGTAGTCCTCTTCCTCATAGCGCCGCGACGCCAAGACAAGGCAAACCGCTCCGGACGAGAAATTCTCGATCTCCCTCCAGATCATGGAGTTGATGAGCAGGCCGTTGTAGGACCTGTTCAGCTGGACCTTCTTCCGCTCGTGTCCGTCGTCAAGGATCACGTCGAAACTGCCGGAGATGGCGATCAGCAACTGCTTCAGCTCTTTGTGGGCGTGTCCACCGCGGTCAGCCCCCCCTGGAACGTCGTAAAGATAGTAGACCCTCTCGATCGGGAAGGGGACATGGTTGTTTCCTTCGATAAACGTCAGATTCCCGCGCGGATCTGCGATTTTCGGAAGGTCGATGATCCGGCATTCGTCTATCGACATAAGCTCTGACTTACTCCGGGGGCGCACCCAATCTCCACTTGTGCCGAGGATAGTCTCGCCGATCAAGTGAATGCAACTGATACGTCCTGACCGATCGGCTACAGCACCTACATGCCGTCAGGCACCAATCAGGCGGACGCCGTTCGGTAAGATGAACGCGGGCGGTGCAGGTCAGACCCTTCTAGTTGGCTGTGAAGGTGGTCCGCAGGATCTACGGCACTGTGGTGCGGTGCGTGCTTCAAGCTTCCCTTCTTGTGCGGGGTTCTTTGTGGGCCAAGAACAATGCGATCTTAAAATATCCAGCCCTATGAACGGCTTGTGGCGGATGCAGCGCGACTGCAATCCAACCTTCTCTGGTGCCCATCTCGCCACTGCAAGGCGTTGCGATTGATGAAGATAATGCCACTCAACACGCGCCCATCTGCCGACCGTTGGCGCTGGCCTTGGCAACAGCTTTTCGCACTTCCTCCATATCAACGGTGAAATCAGAGTGCCGCACATTGGCAGACTTTCCTGCAAGTTGTGATGATCCGACAACGAAGGTTACACTGTGCCCCAGAGCGTTCATTAGGTTGGAGAAATAGCCGAAGTCTGTCGTTTCGAATCCAGGGGTCAAGATTATCACCTCGCACCCAGCAGGAGCGAACAAAACGTTTGTCGTGCTGCCACCCGCCACGGAAACCACCACTTTGGCCTTGGAAAGCAAGGCCACTTGCTCGGCAAACTCCATGCACCCCGTATCCGCAACTGTGAATCCCGAGGCCTTCATGAGATCGAGCAGGTCTGGAGAATTCAAGAGGAGTCTGCCATTGCTTGCGCTTCCGGCTGCTCTTTCCAGAAAGACGTGGGATGGCGCCTCGCGCGCTGTTTCGGCAAACTTCGCATCTTTGCATGCCAGCTCCGAGATGATGGTTTCGCGAAGCTTCTCCAGTGACTGGCCTGAGAACAGAAATCGGCCTTGATCAATTGGGGAAAAATAGCCTCCATTATAGATTGTTCTTGGCTCGGAGGGCAGTGTGACGGCGGGTGTAACATAGGCAAGCCGACCGACCTTCGCTTTTTGCCAGGACCGAACCTTCACAATTTTCCTCCTTTCCCCAATGACAAGCTTGAGAACGCCAAGCAGTCGCGGGCTCACAGTGTCATCCACCAGAATCGGCCAATCTGCGATGGTCGCAACCCCTTCAATTAGAACCGCCCTCGTCATCATCTCTAGCAACCAATGCGCATAATTGTAGGTATGCTCACCAAGCAGAGATATTGCTTGATCCATGTAAAGGGTATCGCCGGACTTCAGGTATGTTATCCGATGCGAGTCTTTGGAAACCCTCGCTCTACCTGCAATCTCGGCAACAACTATGTCTGTTGCAAGATTGAAATGGGACGGAAAGACTGCGCGCTTGCCCACCGTAAAGAAGGGAGTCGACCCGTACACGCTGACATCGTTGACCATTAAAAGCTTGACGCTCGGAACGGCTGCGGGCGCGAAGGTCGGAAGGCGCTGGGGGTCGACTGCCCCGGCAAACCTCGGGCTTGCCGCCGAATGCAGCTCAGCGGCTTGCAGAACCACTTCTTCTACCGCCGCCACTTCCCCGCTCCAATCCGAAAGCTGCAGCGGATATAGACGTTCGCCCAAAAGAGCACGTCTAATTGCACGACCCAATTTTGCTTTCATAGCATCACCCTAAATGACAGCGCAGTCAGGCCCAACCACTGCGTCAACTAGCGGTACAGGATAACCATAGCTGAACCGTCGGAAACGGACAAAGAAAAGGTTACTCGGCTTGCCCCGCGCCCGCAGGCTGGGGCCTTGGCTGGGGGGCGACGGCAACTGTCGGGTGCTTCCTTTAATCACGATCCGACCGGCAAGGCTTTGCCCGGCCACTCTTGGCATTGTATGATTGGCGGTGCTGTCAGACGAATGCTAACCAGTCTCTGATACCCCTACCCCGCCTTTGGGCAGGCAGCCAGTAAACCGTGCTACTCGGCGAGAGCGTCGGCGCGGGTCCCCGTTTTTCGCGTGATCCGATCCCAAAGTTAGACCGCCCGAAGGCAGAGTTTTCCGGCTTCGCTCAGGGTGACGGGCTTGTGACGCCCCTTGGTTTTGTCAGCAGGATCGGCACTTGTTGCCCATCGCGCCGTGCGGCCGTTATTCGTTGTAGTATTTGCGCCAAGCCTCCAACTTTGCGCCGCGTCTGCAAGCGTCAGGAACCAGTGTTGGTTCAAGCACTCGGCTGGGAAGTTAAGGGTTGGGCCTGACTGCTATAGGCGACCTTTCAGAGCCTCAAGCACTGAGGGCCTGACGGTGTTTCAAGAGCGGCTCTACCTGGCGCTAGCAAAGTCGCCATCAAATGCGACCGACTTCTATTGCTTGCCATCGAACCGAGTAATCGAGCTTGGTGAGCAGCTGGCAATTTGAGCGAACCCACGGCAGGCCGCTCTACAAGGTTCGCTTCTGCGTTCAAAAGGAAAGCCGCTCCACTGCGGCGGGGGCGGGCTCTGTTGTTTTCAGATCATCACTTTGGAACAAGGACCGACCAGACGGGGTCTGCACTTGGACTGAGATTGACGGGACGGCCGCCACGTCTGCACAAGATCCACGTCAGGGAATCGAATAGACACTCCATAGGCCAGGTCGCCCGCTAACGCCGGGCCTGACCGGGGATCTGGTGATCCGACAGCGGGACGCGGCGTGCCGGTGAGAGCGCGAAAGCAACTGCCGTATTGAACGCGGATCAGGGAGCGTTGATCGGCTGTGTGAGATAACGTATCCTGCAGGCCAACCGTGTACCCGCCTGGACCCGTGGGCGTCATCACGGGCAACCGCTTTCCGGCGGTGCGTTGATCTGCATAGCCTCCGTTGGGCGGTGTCAGGCCGGAAGGTGGAGCCAACGGGTCCACCGAACGCACCCCCCGAGCGCGGTTGATGTGACCCGTCCCATCCGCTTGGTGGGCGGCTGCTGCCCGGAAGGATGCAGGTTACCGCGCTCGCCTCAGCCTGCCGCAACTATAGCCGCGACGTCTAGGGGTCGGCGTGACGGGAAAGATGCGCATGCGGAAGGAACCGAAGCGATCCTCGCACGTCATGCCTGCACCCTTTCGACTTCTCGAGGTCTCTGAAGGGCATCTGATCGGCAGCGGGGCCCAGCACCCGTCCCCTCTGTTGCTGGCCCCCGCAGCCGATCAGATCAGCTTCTTCAGACGCTCTTTGATGAGGGCTAAGTCGCTAAGAGGACTGTCTATGAGCAATCTTCTGGCGTTGTCGGTGAAGCCGTATTTCTCGCCGTAGCGCGCCAGCTCCATTTCGACCTCTGCCAAGTGCCGCACCCAGGCGTCTAAGGCTTCGTCAGGTGATTTTGCCATGTGCAATCGTTACCGGCTGATCTGCACGCAGTCTATGGAAAGCCACCTTGCATCAAGCCGCGCTGGTGATGATTCAGGGAGCAGTAGGTTCAGGAGCATTGCCCGTACAGCCTGCGGGCACGGGCCTAGTCCTATCGCCGGCCTTTTCCTCAGCATAGGAAGGTCGCCCCCGCACTGGCATGAATTCCAACGCATAGGTGTTGGTCTCGCTGCGTGGGCAGGCAGCACGAAGCATAGCAGCGCACCGGCGCTGATCTTTCAATGTTGACCCTGGCGCCGACATGCGAAGCCCGCACCGCGGGCACTCGACTATTGTCACTTCGATCAGCTTGCCGGCCTCTTCAAGCATGGCATGCCAGTGCATGATGGGAATGCGCATGATGGCCTCCGCCGATGCGACTAGAGAAAGGTAATTGAAACGCAGATTCGATACAACAGGAGCATAAAAAGTGCGGCGCTGTCCGGCAGTCGGAGGTCTGCGCGACGACTTAACCTTTCTAGTCGGGCTGCAGAAGGACTCCGCCGGACAAATTGCGTTGCTTCAAACGGATAACGCTAGGATTACATGGAGCATCGGAGGCTGGGATCAATGTCAGCGCCGAGTTAAAGAGCCTCCTTGGACCGTCAAACGAGACTTGGTCTGCTGTGAGGGCTGCCTATGGGATATCCGAAGAGACACCGATTTTCCTCAGAATAGAGCCGCAACAGAAAAACTGAATGTCTTGGCCGTAAACTGTTCCAAGAGAGTTGCGGCACCGTCTCGAGGACGTCCTCGGCCAGCACAGCCACTGCCCGGCCGAGATGCGGGGCGAGGTCCGCGCCTAGCTTATCGCGCATAGGGTGGAAAAGCCAGACGGGATCGAGGTTGGGTAGTGTCTCAGTTTGAAATAAGATTCTGCAACTGCTCTTGGTTGTGCCATTCTCCGCCAAGTAACGGAGGAAGGCATGACCATCTACCAGCAACTGCGAGAGGCGATAGCGAACAAGCAGCCTGTGCGTGTTCGGTTTAAGGGGGCAGATCGGGACGTTTGCCCGCACGTCATAGGTCACAAGAACGGCGGGCAGAAAGTGCTGACCTACCAGTTTGCAGGCTACAGTTCCAGTGGACTGCCGCCGGGCGGAGAATGGCGCTGCATGTTCATCTCGGACATTGCAAGCGTGGCTGTCATTGATGGAGCGTGGCACACTGGGACCGGGCATTCCCGACCCCAGACATGCGTTGATGAGGTTGATCTGGAAGTTGTCTTTTAGACGCCGTATTTGAAAGAAGCGTATTCCCGCGCGCGATCTTCGGCGTTTGGCCCGTGGAAATGCGCCTGGTAGACGCTTCCATCTTCATCGTCCGCGATGGCTTCGACGCTCCATACGCCAGCTTCGTTCCGTCGCTGAACGACTGACACATCAAGGCGCGCTGTCGTCCTGCGAAACTCGACTACTTGAACGTTCATGGTTGGACTCCCTCGGTTGGTCGCAAGAATCCTAACACAAACAGCGCGGCGCGGTAGAAGTTCCTTCAAGCGCGCTTCTTGTAAGGGCCGCGCAGCTTGGGTGCCGGTGCTGCAGCGTCGATGATCCCGACCAGCCAAGCCATGTCATGCAGCGTGTTAGTCACGCCAGCAGCCATTGCCGGGGTCATTTTGATGGTCTTGTGCATCCGCACAAAGTTGTAGTGGACGAAGTAGAGCGACAGCATGTGCAGGTGGTTTTCCACCTTTTTGCTGAACCCATTTGTCAGACGAGTGAAGCGGCGCATTCCCATGCGCATGGTAAGATTCTGGCGCTCAACGTGCGACGTGCTGATCATCTCTTTGACCGGGTTGCCGAAGATCGGCTCCTTGCGCGCGCCCGTGCATTCAGCGGGGCTATACTTGCGCTCATGGCCCTTGGCGCCCGTGGGTTCGCCATACAGCTTGACCAGCATGGCATAATCAATGTCAGCGGCGAAGGCATCGCCAACGGCCTTAAGGTAAGCGCCGTGGCCGTCCGTGGTCAACTGGACGCGGCTTGCCAGACGGTCAGCCAGATCAAACATAAACTCGCGTGCGGTCTCTGCGGAACGGTCGCCAACTTCAAAGGCCAGGATCATCTTGCTATCGCGATCAATCGCGGTCCACGTCCACACGTCGCCAGCGCCGTTGGGAGCGGCTTTGGCTTCCGCGACGTTCTTGTCCTTGGCGTAAACGAATGACCATATCTCATCGCACTGGACCTGTTGTGCCTTTACGTTGCGCACGGTCACATCGTGGTAGGCGGCGCAGGCGCGGCCTGCATCTTCAAGCAGCTTGGTCACGGTGTTAATGGAGACACCCGTTATGCGGCTGATCGAACGCATGGACGAACCCTCAACCAGCATGTTGAGGATGGTGACGCGGGTTTTGATGTCTAGCTTGTTCATACGTTTTGTATATGAACATTTTTGCTTAGCGTCAAGCATTATTTTAGGGATTCACATTGGAAGCGCCGTGTGCTAAATATGCACACGGCGCTTAGTGGATGGTGCACCCGGTCAGATTCAAACTGACGACCTGGAGAGTAGCAATCACCCGCTCTATTCACTGAGCTACGGGTGCGTGAGGACGCCGCGAGAGCGGCTTTAGTTACCTCCTCATGTGCCACCCCCCGGACCGGCTTCACGGCCTTGCGCTGGGGTTTCATTGACGGCAGGGGGCGTATCGCCGCCAAGCTTCTCGCCCCCTGCCGTATTCCATTCTTTCAGTGCCCACCCCACATGCCCGCCCAAGGACACTACGTCCGGCGAGCGGGATAGGAGACTTGAAAGAACATTCTGCGGGGCATGCCCCGAAAAAAAGATTCCATCCTTGCCGATCATGTCGAGCAAGTCCGCAGTCTTCACCGGCGAGCCAATGAGCCGAAGGACCTCGATGACGGCTTTAACAGCCTCCAAGCTCTTGCCTGACAACGGCGCTCCGCGTGCGCGCGAACGGGCGCTTGACAGAAAAGACTCCTGCAAGCTTGCGTGCCCTTTTGCGAGCGAGGCGGCGGCATGGCCATGCGATCCGTTGACCCCCACATAAGCGTCACGCGTGGCGCGCAACGCCTTAAGTTTGACGTATGCGGGCTGGGCTTCCAATAGCCGCTCCTGTGCGGCTATTTCGCCTTCCAGAATTTCTAGGAAGTTCATATTGCGGTCCCCGAGTCGGTTCCCGCTAACCCTAGGTCATTCGCGCCACGTCTGTCAATGTTGCGCGGACGTGGACGTAGCTATTTCTTTGCCCAACGTGCTGCGGCTGCCTTTTGCGCAACGGCGGCGCGCTCGTCCGGAGTCATTGACATGGCGCGGGCCGCGCCACCTTTTTTGCCCAACGCCTTTGCGGCGGGGTCTTTGCCGTCATTCTCTGGCACGTCCTCAACCTCGCCCGTCGCGATCCTGCCGATGTGCACGGCAAGGCCAATTGCGTCGACGGGGCGCTTCTCTCCGTTCGGCCCCTTAGGCATCACAGGTCGTCTCCCGGCTTCCATCCGGCGGGCATCTCGACTGCCGACATGATAGTTACAATGGCGAGCCCTTCATCATCAGTCTGGGGTGAGACACGAACTGACGCGCCAGGGTTCATGGCACGCTGCCTTTTCAGGATTACGTCGCGTTCTTCTTCCGTAAGCGTTCTGCTGGGCATGGCGTCCTCCGTATGCTTCGCGCTAAGCATATAGGAACCAGTGGCGCTGGGCGATACCCATGTCAACGGTCGCGGATTTCAAACTGAGACACTACCCGAGGTTGTGCCGCCGATCGAGGGCGCGCAAAGGGATCAATAGATAGGCCACCCCGGCGTCCCGGAGCGGCCAAGCTAATCGGCGTAGATCGTGACCTGCACAGCTACGCTGCACTGACCTCAAAGTCGTCAAGAGTCAGTGCCCGGCAGAACTCCTCGATGGCAAACTCTGACATGATGCGAGGCTGAAACTTGCCGTCGACACTGTGGACGGAGATTATTTCATGCTTGATCCGGGCCACGTT
>JANPJZ010000034.1:0-9675 GCA_031425795.1 Rhodobacter sp.
CACCCAACAACCGACCGAGGCGGCGACCTCCTGGGGCGCCGTCGCCTGCCTTTCGCTGCTGACCTTCCTTCTGGTCGGGCTGGAGTTCATGCCGGTCAGCCTTCTGACCCCCATCGCCGGGGATCTGGCGATCACCGAAGGCCAGGCCGGGTTGGCGATTGCCGTCTCGGGGGCCTTCGCCGTCCTGACCAGCCTCTTCGGCAACGGCCTCCTCGCCCGCTACGACCGGCGGACCGTGGTTCTGCTTTACACGGCGATGCTGTCGGCTTCGAGCCTGATCGTCGCCCTTGCCCCCGGCTTCCTGGTCTTCCTTGTCGGGCGGGCGCTGGTCGGCATCGCGATCGGCGGGTTCTGGTCGCTGTCGATGGCGATCCTGGCCCGCCTCGCCTCGGCCGCCGATCTGCCCAAGGCCATCGCGCTGCTTCAGGGCGGCACCGCCTTTGCCATCGTCATTGCAGCACCCCTGGGCAGCTTTCTGGGCGAGCTGATCGGCTGGCGCGGCACCTTCCTTGCCACCGTCCCCATCGGGCTTGCGGCCCTAGTCTGGCAGTTGGCGGTCCTGCCGAAGATGCCGCCGACGGAGACGGTTTCGGTCGCCCGCATGTTTCGTCTACTGCGCAACCGGACCTTTGCCATCGGCATGGCGGCGACGGCACTGGCCTTCATCGGGATGAACTCCCTGTCGATCTACCTGCGGCCCTTCCTGGAGACCGTCACCGGGCTGGATGTGAGCACGCTGTCGCTGGTCCTGCTTGGTCTGGGCCTAGGCGGATTGGTGGGGCTGCTGGTCGCGGGGTTCGTTCTGCGCCGCTACCTTTCCGCCGCGCTAATCGGGCTGCCGCTTGTCCTGGCCGCAGTCGCGCTGATGCTGATCATGGTCGGCCCCTCTTTCGGGGCGACGGCAACCCTTCTGATCCTCTGGGGCTTTTGCAACACGCCGATCCCCGCGGCTTGGGGCACCTGGATGGCCCGCGTCATCCCCGACGACCTTGAAGCTGGGGGCAGCCTGCAGGTCGCCCTGATTCAGCTTGCCATCGCGGGCGGGGCCTACGGCGGCGGCCTTCTGTTCGACAATGTCGGCTGGTGGGGCGCCTTCCTTCTGGCCGCCGCCCTCCTCACTGGATCGGCGCTGCTCGCCGGCCGGGCTGGTTCGGAAAACCCGATGACCAACTGACCACCAACCCCACGATAACCAACCCAAAAGGACAAGACATGAAACCCTATATCAGCATTGCCATCGCCGCCCTCGCCATGGCAACCGCCGCGCCGGCCTTCAGCCAGGACAACTCGATCATCGGCAGCTGGCGGATGACGTCGCTGCAGTTCGCCAATGCCGAAGGGACCATGGCAGAGGTGCCCTACACCGGCCAAGTCATCTTTACCGAAGGCGGCACGCTGTCGGTGCAGGCGATGAACCCCGACCCCGACGCAGCACCGACCCCCTATACCGCGAACGGCTATGAAGCCTACTACGGGCCGGTGACGATCGACGAGGCGAACAACACCTTCACCATTACCGTCGAATCCGCGCTGGTGCGCGATCTCATCGGCCAGGAACTCGACCGGGTGTTCGAGGTTGCAGACGAGGAGCTGGTGCTCACGCCGGTCGACTCTGCCGAAGGGTGGCGCGTCACCTACGAACGCTTCTGAACCGCGCCCTTCCAAGCCACCGAGCGTTTCGATGCGTCGGCTGGCATCTCGACCTTGCGTGCCGACCGCATGACGTTGCGGTCGGGCCTTTCCCGCCTGGCAATGAAGGATCCCAGGGGATGCCCCCACTTCTTTCCCGACGCAGCCTTCTTGTCGGCGTGCTGGCCATCCCGGCGGTAGCCAGGGCGCAGGCGACAGAAGCTTCAGCGCGCGTTCGTTGCAGCTTCGCCGGCCATGACTTCACCTACCGACTGGCCGAGAACCCGACCGTCACGGACTTCATTTCGCTGTTGCCCCTTGATCTGACGATCATGGACTTCTTGACCAACGAGAAGATCGCGCATCTGCCGCGCCGGCTGGTTGAAGCCGGATTGGTGGACATCAACTTCGAGACGCCAGGGGACCTTTGTTACTTCCTTGGCTGGGGCAGTCTCGCCTCCTTCCACGACAGCTACGTTTATCGGCGCGACCTGATCCGCCGCGGCCGGATCGAAGGCGGTGTCGCGCCTCTGCTTGTGCGCGGCGAGTTCCCGCTGCGCCTCGAACTTATCAACCCATCACAGGAGAAAGAAAATGCCTGACAGCATCACCGGAAAAGTCATCGTCATCACCGGCGCCTCCAGCGGCATGGGCGAGGCTGCAGCACAGCATCTCGCGGCCAAGGGCGCCAGCGTTGTGCTTGGCGCACGGCGCGCCGACCGGCTGGAAGCCCTTGTGGCCGAGATCGCCGGGACAGGCGGCAAGGCAACCGCGGTCGCCACCGACGTCACCAAACGCGACGACGTGCAGCGGCTGGTGGACACCGCCGTCCAGACCTACGGCCGGATCGATGTTCTGATCAACAACGCCGGCATCATGCCCTTGTCGCCGCTGGAGCGGTTGAAGATCGACGAATGGGACAGGATGATCGACGTCAATATCAAGGGCGTCCTCTACGGCATCGCCGCGGCACTGCCCTACATGAAGGACCAGAAGTCCGGCCACATCATCAACCTCGCCTCGGTCGCGGGGCACAAGCTCTTTGGCGGCTCGGCGGTCTATTCCGGAACGAAGTTCGCCGTGCGCGCGATCTCGGAGGGACTGCGGATGGAGGTGAAGCCCTACAACATCCGCACGACGATCATATCCCCCGGCGCGGTCAAGACGGAGCTTTTGGACCACATCACCGAGCAGGACGTGCAGAAGGCCAACCAGGACTATGTTGGTGAGGTCGGTGTTCCTGCTGCGACCTTCGCCCGTCTGGTCGGCTTCGCCATCAGCCAGCCCGAGGATGTCGACATCAACGAGATCCTCTTCCGACCAACCGCGCAGGAACTCTGATCAAAACGCAAGGAAGCCATAGACATCTAGGCGCGTCTGCGGAGGCCCTGGGAAAAGCATCGTTGGAGAAACCGACCCAGGACGCCCTCGGTTCAACTTGTGGCGCGAGCCGTTACCCATGGTCGGCAGGAAGGGACGTTGGGGTGCGCTCCGTAAGCTCCGACGAACGCTGTCGACCAAAGACTGTCAAATGCTTCCACGGACAATCAGAACCGGGTCGATCGTCATGTGTTCAGCGATACGACGCCCGTTAATCCGGCTGAACAACGCTTCTGCCGCCAGTCTGCCAAGCCGCGGTCCGTCCTGATCGATCGACGCAAGGCCGATCATCGAATGGCCGGCAACGGGCGAGTTGTCGTAGCCGATCAGCGCAAGATCCTGGGGGACGCGGATGCCCAGCCGGTGCGCCTCGCTCAGGAGAGGGATGGCATCAAGGTCCGACCAGCAGACAATCGCGCGAGGTCGATCGGGTGCTATAAGCATCTGCTGGATTTGCCGGTCACGAGGTGCACCGTGATGCGGCAGGGCAAGAACCCGGACATGGTTCCCAAGCCCCGCGGCGTTCATCGCATCGCGGTAGCCGACCTCGCGCTGGGGAGCGACATCGGCGTAGTGGTCATCCTGATCGGACTGGGTCAGAAAGGCGATGTCGCGGTGGCCGCGCGCAATGGCAGCCTCGACCGCCATTCGGGCGCCCATCTGGTCATCATTGTTCACCGTGTCGTAGCCCTGCGCCGCGGCTTCATGGTGTCCGACAACCACAATCGGGATTTGGCGGGCGTAACGTTCAAGCGTTTCGCCCGCGATCTGGCTGGCGACCAAGATCAGCCCGTCCATCCGGTTGTCGATCATCTGTTCGATCAACTGTGCCTCGGTCCGCGCGCGTGCCGCGCCCACGCCGACCATGATCTTGTAACCCGCCCCTTCTGTCACGCTTTCGATGCCCTGGTAGATGCCGGGCAGGAACGGGTTGTCGATGCCGACCAGCAAAACGCCGAGCGTAAACGTTCGCCCCCGCATACCGCGCGCCGCGATTGACGGCCGGTAGCCCAGGCGTTCAATGCTTGCCTCGACCTTGAGGCGCAAGGCATCCGAAACGCCATATGCGTTGCGCATGACTTTTGACACGGCCGCGACGGACACCCCGGCATCGGCAGCGACTGTCCGGATCGTTACCCGGCTGCTCGCTTCTTTGGCCCCACCGTCCGCCATTATTCCCTCACCGTTCGCCATACCCTACCAAAAAACTGTTGCAAGGCAAACCGGCCTGTAGAATGATTTACGTAGAACGGTGCACGAAACGGGAGGAGACCTGATTCGGCACGGATGGGAGGATGACAGATGGGCCTTGAGGGTCAGGCGCGGGCTATATCCGCAACCGATAGTTCGCAGCCAACAAACACCTTCTTGGCGGAGATGATTGCTCCGGCATGTGATGAGGGCACCGGCGGCCCGGGCACTTTTGTCGCGCGCCAATTCGATCTGGAGCGTGTTGACCAAGGCAGCCTCCTGCACCTTTCGGCCCAAGGGCTTTACCGTGCCTTCCTCAACGGGCTTCGGGTGGGCGACGACCTTCTGACCCCGGGCTGGACCTGCTATGACGACCGGATCGCTTATCAGACCTATGATGTGACCGCGCTCTTGCGGCCGGGACCGAACCGGCTCGAGATCTGGCTTGGCGACGGGTGGTATCGCTCCCGCCTGATGTGGGCACTGAACCCGATTCCGAATACCTGGGGCACCCGGATCGGAGCTTTTGCCGAACTGGTGGCCGAGGGAAAAACCGTGCTGAAGACCGATGCCAGCTGGCGGTCCGGCCTGACGCCGGTGACGGGAAATGGCATCTACTACGGCGAGGACTACGACGCTCGGATTGCAATCACCGATACGCACGGAGTCGAAGTCCTGGACTTCGACCGCCAGCTTCTGGTGCCGCAGGAAACCGGGACGGTGAAAGAACTTCCCCCGGTCCCGCCACTGGAAAGCTGGGCGGACGAGGCGGGGATGGTCCATGACTTCGGTCAGAACTGCGGCGCCTATGCGCGGATCGCCGTGCAAGGACCTGCGGGTGCGCAGGTGCGGATCGAGCTGTCCGAGGTGCTAGGACCGAACCGCGCCTTCGACAACCGCAACTTCCGCTCTGCCCGGGCTGAACAGCGCTACACTCTAAGGGGCGACGGGGTTGAGAGTTACGCCCCCCTCTTCACCTTCTTCGGCTTTCGCTATGCTCGGGTCACGCTGACCGGTGGAGCAAAGCTTCAGTCCATCCATCAGGTCCCCGTGACGTCGGTGCCCGTGCAGGCGGGCGGCTTCACCTGTGGCGAGCCTTCGGTCAACCGGCTGGTTCTGAACACGGTCTGGTCTCAGCGATCAAACTTCATCGAGATCCCTACGGACTGCCCGCAGCGCGATGAGCGCCTCGGCTGGACGGGGGACGCCCAGGTCTTTGCTGGCACGGCCTGCTGGCTGGCTGACTGCGAGAGCTTCCTGAAGAAGTATCTCCGCGACGTCCGCCATGACCAGCGGCCCAACGGTGCTGTTCCGCATTTCTCTCCCGACCCGACGCGGCTGCACCCGATCGAAGGGCGCGGCGACTGGGCGGGTTCGACCGGCTGGGGCGATGCCATCGTCATTATCCCCTGGCAGGTCTATCTGCACTACGGCGATACCAGCGTGCTGCGCGAAAACTTCCCGGCGATGGTGAAGTGGCTCGACTATGTCTGGGGCATTTCGGACGGCCCCATCGTCCGGCCCCCGGCCGAGTGGGGGGCACACGGCTTTACCTTCGGCGACTGGATTCAGCCGGTGGGCGACAACAGGAAGCCCCGGCCGACCATCGCGGACGACTGCGCCGCAACGATCTACCATTTCATCTCTACCGACCTCACCGCGAAAATCGCGCGGCTGATCGGCGATCCGATGGAAGCCGTGCTGCGCGAGCGGGCCGAGGTGATTCGGGCGGCGTTCAGGCACGAGTTCTTCTCGCCCTCGGGCAGGATCGCCCACAACGACCAGACCTCGTGGAGCCTGGCATTTCTTTACGGTCTGGTCCCGGACGACTACTACGAAGCAGGGAAGACCTATTTCCGTCGGGTGGTCGAAGATGCCGATGGGCTGATCGGCACGGGGTTCATCGGCACGCCGGCGATCCTGCCTGCGCTGACGATGCATGGAATGGCGGACCTGGCCGAGAAGATCTTCCTCAACCGCAAGGTGCCCGGCTGGCTTTACCAAGTAGACCGTGGCGCCACGAGCATCTGGGAACGCTGGGATGCGCTGGGTGAGGATGGCACGATCTACGATCCCGACATGAACAGCTACAACCACTACGCTTACGGCGCCGTCTGCCAGTGGCTGTTCGAGGGGGTGGCCGGAGTTGCCCCAATGGCCGAAAAGCCCGGCTTTGAAGAGGTGACGCTCAACCCCCTGATCCTTCCCGCCCTTTCGCCGGTGAAAGCCTGGCACGATTGCCGCCATGGCCGCATCGAGGCCGGGTGGACGCTCGCCGGCACCTCGGTGACCTACAGGGTGTCCCTGCCGCATGGCTGCACCGGGCGGCTGACCGCCAGCGCGCACCGTCGGAATGTGGCGGTGAACGGCATGCCCGTCACCGTGCCCGCCGATGGGCTGACCCTTCCGGCGGGGAAGCATGACATTTCGTTCGACCTGACGACCTAAGACCAACTCTGGGAGGAGACCAACCATGAAGACCTTGCGCTACAGCGCGGCGCTTGCGACGGCGATCGCGATTACCTCGGGCATGGCCCAGGCGGAAGTGACCTTGTCCGTCCTGATCGACAACAACCCCGAGACGATCTCGTCGATGGAGGCGGTGACGGCCGCCTACACCGCCGCGAACCCGGACGTGACCTTTGATATCGAGCAGCGCCCCGGAGGCGCGGACGGTGACAACATCGTCAAGACCCGTCTTGCCACCGGCGAAATGGCAGACATCTTCAACTACAACTCCGGCTCGCTGTTCCAAGCGCTGAAGCCGGAGAACACGCTGGCCGACCTGACAAGCCTTGCCGGGCAGGCCAATGTGCTCGACAGCTTCAAGCAGGTCGTGACCGCCTCCGACGGCAGCGTGCGCGGCGTGCCCTTCGGCCCGGCGATGGGCGGCGGAATCTTCTACAACCGCAAGATCTATGCCGACCTTGGCCTGACGATCCCGAAAAGCTGGGACGAGTTCATGGCCAACAACGCCAAGGTGGCCGAGGCGGGCAAGGTCCCCGTCATCACCACCTTTGGGGACACCTGGACCAGTCAACTGTTCGTCCTAGCCGACTACTTCAACGTCCAGGCCGAAGTGCCAAACTTTGCGGCCGACTATACGGCGAACAAGGCGAAGTATGCCAGCACGCCCGCAGCGATGCGCGGCTTCGACTACCTGGAAGCGGTGTTCAAGGCCGGCTACATGAACGAGGATTTCGGCGTCGCGACCTTTGATGACGGGATGCGCATGGTCGCCACCGGCGAAGGGGCGCATTACCCCATGCTGACCTTCGGCATCGGCAACGTAAAACAGAACTATCCCGACAACCTCGGGGATCTTGGTTTCTTTGCCCAGCCCGGCCTTGACCCGGCGAAGAACGGACTCACGGTCTGGATGCCCGCCGCACTTTACATGCCGAAGGACGGCACGAATGCCGAGGAGGCGGCCAAGTTCCTTGATTTCGTCGCCTCGGTCGAAGGCTGCCAGACGATGATCGCCGCCAGCGGCGCTTCGGGGCCTTATCTCATCAAGGGCTGTGACCTGCCCGCCGACGTGCCCCCTGCCGTGACCGACATGATGCCCTACTTCCAGACCGAAGGCATGACTGCACCGGCGCTGGAGTTCCTGTCCCCGATCAAGGGACCGGCACTGGAGCAGATCACCGTCGAGGTTGGCTCGGGCATCCGCCCCGCGGCCGATGCCGCGGCGCTGTATGACCAGGACGTCGAAAAGCAGGCCAAGCAACTCGGTCTGCCGAACTGGTAGTCCTCCCTGCCGGTTCCGGCCCCCGCCCGCGACCTTGGGCGGGGGCTATCCTGCGTCCGGTTTCTGACGCACCCTTCCTGCCCGTGTTCCATCCATGAGGCCCCGATGGCATCCCGCCGCCCGTCGCCCTATCCCTACTGGTTCGTGCTGCCGGCGGCGGTGGTCTTCGTCACGCTGTTTCTTGTGCCGACCATCGCAAGCTTCTGGTTCAGCCTCACGCGATGGGATCTGTTCGAGGCGCAGTTCATCGGCCTCGACAACTACCGCCAGTTCTTCAAGGAGCCGTTCCTGATTCAGGGCACGGTCAACACGCTCATCTACGCCTTCGTCACCTCTGGCGCGAAGACCGTTCTGGGGCTTCTGCTTGCGGTGCTGCTGACCAGCGGCATCCTGTGGCAGGGCTTTCTGCGGTCGGTGGTATTCTTTCCGGTCCTCGTCTCGACCATCGGCATCGGCATCACCTTTCAGGCGCTGATGCACCCGACGCGCGGCGTGATCAACCTGGGCCTCGCCAGCATCGGCATCGACGGACCGGCCTGGCTGTCGGACCCAGCCCTTGCGCTCTATTCCGTCGCGATGATCGACATCTGGAAAGGTGTTGGCTTGGCTACCCTGATCTACATTGCCGGACTCGCCGCGATCTCGCCCGAATACTACGAGGCCAGCCGCATCGACGGCGCGACCCGCTGGCAGCAGTTCTGGCGCGTGACGGTGCCCCTGGTGCGCCCCGCCACGGTGACGGTCGTGACCCTGTCGCTTATCGGCGGGCTGCGGTCGTTCGACATCATCTGGGCCACCACGCGCGGCGGCCCGGGCTTTTCCTCGGACGTGCTGGCAAGCGTGATCTACAAGCAATACCAGTCCGGTTTCTACGGCCTTGCCACGGCGGGGAACGTGATCCTGTTCGCCCTGATCGCCGTCATCATCCTGCCGCTCACCTGGTGGTTCAACAAGCGCCAGGTGGAGCTGTGAAATCCCGCACCCGCCAGCGCACTACTGGCCTGATCGCCTTCGCCGTGGCCTGCGTGCTCTTCATCCTGCCCTTCCTCTACATCTTCCTGATGGCGGTGAAGACCCGGCAGGAGGCCGCGCGGTTTCTGTTCGCCTGGCCAGAGCAGTGGCAAGCCTGGCAGAACCTCGTCGACGTCGTGCAGACCCGCAACTACATGCTTCTGTTGGCCTACTTCAATTCAACCGTGATCACGGTCGGCGCCGTGACCTTGCTGGTGATCTTCGGCGCGATGGTGGGGTATGTGCTGCAACGCCGCCCCTCGGGCTGGAACAAGCTGATCTACGCCTTTATCCTGATCGGCCTCATGGTTCCGCCCGCCATCGTTCCAACAATCTGGGTTCTGCAGGGTCTGGGTCTCTTCAAGACGATCCATGGCATGATCCTGATCCAGGTCGCCTATGGGCTGGCCTTCTCTGTCCTGCTTTATCGCTGCTTCATCGGCACGATCCCCCGCGACCTGGACGAGGCGGCGATCATCGACGGCGCAAGGCCCTGGCAGGTGTTCTTCAAGGTCATCCTGCCCTTGCTGAAGCCGGTTACCGTGACCCTGATCGTCGTCCAGTCGATCGCCATCTTCAACGATTTCACCAACCCCCTCTACTACCTCCCGGGAAAGGAAAACGTCACCGTCCAGCTGACGCTGTTCAATTTCCAGAGCCAGTTCCAAAGCCAATACAACCTGCTGTTCATGAACATCCTTCTCGTGACCATT
>JANPJZ010000035.1:0-16590 GCA_031425795.1 Rhodobacter sp.
GCGTGTCGGCGAAGGCCGAGCCGCCCAGATCCTCGATCGAGAGATAGCTGTCGCCCCGCGCCTCGCCCTGGTTGAGGCTCGGGGCCGCGAGGTCGGCCCAGACCCCCGTCGCCCCAAGCACGGCCAGCGCGCCCGCGCCAAGCGGCCCCGGCCCCGCCTCGGCATGGCTCGCCATGTCGCGCCCGAACCCGCCCTCCAGCCGGTCCCCCCCCGCCCCGCCCAGAAGCGTGTCCTCGCCCTCGCCACCCCAAAGCGTGTCATTCCCCGCCCCGCCCGACAGGCTGTCATTGCCCGCCTGGCCGTCAAGCCGGTCGTTGCCGGCAAGGCCTGCGCCGTGGTCGCCAAGGTCGCTGCCGAAGAAACTGTCGTTGAAGGTGGTCAGATGGAACCCCTCGATCGTGAAGTAGCGGTCACCGGCGGCATCGCCGGTCGCAAGGTCCAGCGCCTTGAGATCGAAGATCATCGCCGCCGCGCTGTCGACGAAGCTGACGATGTCGTAGCCTCCGTCGCCACTGAGCCGGTCGCCTCCGGCGCCGCCGATCAGCGTGTCGTTGCCGTTGCCGCCGTTCTGCGTGTCGTTCCCGCTCCGGCCTTGCAACACGTCGTCGCCGTCAAGGCCCCAGAGCACGTTTGCTTGGGTGTCGCCGCGCAGGGTGTCCCCGAACCGGGACCCCTCCAGGTCCTCGACGCCAAGGAAACTGTCACCCTGGGCCTCGCCCGCGTTCTGATCGGGCTGGCCAAGGTCGACGACCACGACGTCCGCGTCGCGGTAGCTGGCGCGATCGCGGCCGGCCCCGCCGTCGAGGAGGTCGGCGCCGAGCCCCCCGGTCAGCGTGTCGTTGCTCAGACCGCCGACGAGGCTGTCGTTGCCTGCAAGCCCGACCAGGCGGTCGCTGCCCTCGCCACCGTCGAGGCGGTTGTGCTGGCCGTCGCCGGTCAGCTGGTCGTTGAAGCGTGTCCCGATCACCGCTTCGACCGACACGAAGCGCTGGCCGGCGACCGGGCCGGAAGACTGCACCGTGCTGGAGAGGTTCAGCGCCACGGCGGCGCCCACAGAGCCAAGGTCCAGGGTGTCGAAACCGAAGCCGCCGTCGATGGTGTCAAGTCCCGCAGACAGCGCGAAGATCTCGTCCGACGCGGTGCCTTGCAGATGATCGGCCTGGGCGGTGCCGAGGATGCGGCCAAGCTCTTCGGGGGTTGGGGGCGGGGCGTGCCAGAGGCCGATGAAATCTGTGAGCCGGAAGGCGCCGGGCAGGATCGGCAGGCCGTTCGGGCTAGAAATCTCCAGCGTTTCGTCGCCACGGGTGATGCAGGCCCCGGTGGCGGTGGCGGTGATGGTCAGGGCCGAAAGCGCATGGATCGGGCCCCAGGCGGAGAGGTCGATCCGGTCGATGCCCAGCTGGAAGTCGACGATCACATCCGTCGCATCATCGCGGGCCAGCACGAAAAGATCGGCGCCGGCCCCGCCCGAAAGGGTGTCGGCCCCCGCGCCGTCGGCAAGGACGTCGGCCCCCGTGCCGCCGTCGATCCGTTCGGCTCCGTCCCCGCCGAGGATCATGTCGCCCGCATCGCCACCGGTGAGGGTTCCATCTTCGGGTCCGCCGGTCCGGACCGGGGCAAGCGCGCCGGGGTCGACACGCAGCCGGGTGATGCCCGCCCCTTCGCCGGCCACGAAAACCTCGATCTGGCCGCCGACCACATGGGCGGTGATCGCGGTGATGTTGTCCAGCGCCAGCCCCGGCAGCTGCAGCTGGCTGCCGACCAGCACCAGCCGGCCATCCGGCATCAGCGTCATGAGCGCGAGCCCCTCGTCACTGCCCCCGGTGATCACGAAGACCCGGTCGCCCAGCGTGACGGTCGCCAGTGCCTGCGCCCCGGCAAAGCGGGTGTCGAGCGTGTCGATGACATGATCGGCCACCCGCATCACCCCGCCCGGCCCGATCTCGATCACGCTGAGCGAGGACGACCCCGATGAGGCGACGAGAAGATAGGTCAGCCCCCCCATCTCCACCACCTTCACGGCCGAGGGGTTGGAGATGCCAAGCCCTTGCGGCACCCCCATCATCAGCGGCGTGCCCAGCGTGCCGGTGGGGCCGATCGGAAACACGCGCACCACGTCGCCTATCAGCGACAGGCTGACAAGATAGTCGGCCCCCCCGACCCGCACCGTCGTCAGCGCCGGGATGTCGACGCCCGATCGGGGGCCGTCGATCACCCTTGTGCCCACCAGCGTCATGGCGCCGCTGGCTGCGACACTGTAGGCGTGGATCGTGCTTTCGCCCATCCGCGCGGCGTAGAAGAGGGTTGTCCCGTTCACCTGCGCCACGGTCTGGGCCGAGAGAGTGCCGGCCAGGCTGCCGGGCAGCTGCAGGGACGCGGCGAACGCTCCGCCAGCGTCCAGCGCATGGGTGTTTACCCCTCCCTGGTTGGCCCCGGTGACCAAGAGATGCGCGGCCCCGTTGACGTTCAGAACGCCGATCTGGGCGGCAGCGGGCAAGGTGGTGCCAGGGGCGGTCAGCTCCTGGTCGATCAGCGTCAGCGACGCGCCGACGTCCAGCGCCATCATGCCGCCACCGGCGCGCGTGGCCGTGTAAAGCCGGACCTCGCCGCCCTGCTCCACAAGCTCCAGATCGCTGATACCCGAGACAAGGTTCAGCGGCGCAGCCGTGAACGTCTCCACCACTTGAAAGGTATGCACCCCAAGCCCCACCACACCCATTTACCCGCAGTCACGATGCGGCAGGCGGGGTTACCGGAGGGTGATCCGTTTCAGGCGGAAAGGCGGCGAATGCCGACGATTTTCCTCAAACCTCGGGGTTTGCCCATGGGCAAGCCCCTCCGGTCGTGGCGGTTCCACCGAACCTGGCGGCGCTCAGCGGCCCACGCCGACATAGCGGTTGAAGCCCGCCTCGGCCACCTCGGCCGGATCATAGACATTGCGCAGGTCGGCAAGGCGCGGCGACGTCATCTTCTTCGCCAGCTTGCCCAGATCCAGACCGCGGAACTCGTTCCATTCGGTCAGCATCACCAGAAGATCGGCGCCGGCTGCGGCCTGATACGGGTTTTCCACCCACTTCACCCCCGGCAGCAGGGCCTCGCCCTCGTGCCTGCCCTGCGGATCGGTGACACGAACCTTGGCCCCCGCCCCCACCAGCGCGGGAATGATCGTCAGCGCCGGCGCGTCGCGCATGTCGTCGGTGTTCGGCTTGAAGGTCACGCCCAGAAAGGCGATCGTCTTGTCGCGCACGCTGCCGTCGCACATGTCCTCGATCTTCTCGATCATCCGGCGTTTGACCTCGTCATTCACCTTTATGACCGTCTCGACGATCTGCATGGGCGAGGCGTGCTCTTGTCCGATCCGCGCCAAAGCCTTGGTATCCTTGGGAAAACAGCTCCCACCATATCCCGGACCTGCGTGCAGGAACTTGTCACCGATCCGGCCGTCCATGCCGATGCCCTTGGCGACGGCCTTCACATCTGCGCCAACCTTCTCGCACAGGGCGGCGACCTCGTTGATGAAGGTGATCTTGGTCGCAAGAAAGGCGTTGGCGGCGTATTTGATCATCTCGGCGCTTTCGAGGCCGGTATAGATCATCGGGAATTCGCGCAACGAAAGCGGGCGGTAAAGCTCGGCCATGACCTTGCGGGCCTTCTCGCTTTCCACGCCCACGACGACGCGGTCAGGGTGCATGAAATCGTCGATCGCGGCCCCTTCGCGCAGGAATTCAGGGTTGGAGGCCACGTCGAACTTCGCCTGCGGGTTGGCCGCACGAATCGCCTCGGCCACCTTGCGGTTGGTGCCGACCGGCACCGTGGATTTCGTCACCACGACCGTATAGCCCGTCAGCGCCCGCCCGATCTCGGCCGCGGCCTCCATCACATAGGTCAGGTCGGCATGGCCATCGCCGCGCCGCGTCGGAGTGCCAACGGCGATGAACACCGCCTCTGCCCCGTCGACGGCCTCGGCCAGCCCGGTGGTGAAGGTCAGCCGCCCCGAACCCACGTTCTTTGCCAGCAGGGCCTCAAGCCCCGGCTCGAAGATCGGCACCTCGCCACCCAGAAGCCGGGTGATCTTGCCGATATCCTTGTCGACGCAGACCACGTCATGGCCGAAGTCCGAAAAGCAGGTGCCGGACACCAACCCCACATAGCCTGTTCCGATCATAGCGATGCGCACGATCAAAGCCCCTTCATCAGATCAAGGGCCTCTCTATGCAGAGGGGGCAACGACTGTCAAATGGCAGAGGTGCGGCACCTCTGCCATAAGCCAAGGCCCGCCTCAGTAGTCGCTTTCCAGGTACATGCTGTTGACCATGATCCCCACGACCGAGGACACGCCGCCCACCGAAACATAGGCATAGGGTGCCAGGAGCGTGGTCGTGCTGGGCAGATCGGTGGTCACCGTCCCGCTTGCCACCGCCCCCGACACAAGGTTGGTCACCTCATAGCTCAGGGCCTGCGTGATGCCCGGCGGGCAGAACATCACCACCTCGTAAACGGCCGTGCGGTCGATGTTCGGCTTGGCGAAAGCGGCCCCCAGATCGATCTTCGTCGCCGTCCCGGTCGCGTCATTGTGCATGAACTGGATGTTCGCATCCGCCGCATCATAGCCCATGCCGCAGATGCCGGTCAGCGTCGACGGGTTCACATCCGTAGGTGCGGCGATGGAGTTGCGCATCCCCGCAAACGCCCGATGGCTGGCGTTGGCCACGCCGGTCGCCGGGGCCCAGCGCCAGACCAGCATGAAACCGCCCAGCCCGGCAGCCGGCCCGCCCACCGTCTTTTGCTGCGCAGTTGCGCGCACACCGGCCACCGCCGTCGTCGCCGCCGTGGTCACCAGCCATTCGTGGCGCTGCAGGTAGGTGTGCAGGTTGGTCGTCGTGACGTTCGCACCCGTGGCCGTCCCGACCGCCGCCGTGCCAAGACCGAAGTTGGTGAAGCCGGCGTTATTGCCATGCGGCAGGAAGAAGCCCAGCTTGTTGCGCCCCATGAAGGGCTGCAACGAGGTGTCCAGCCCGCTTGGCCCGACGATCGCCGGCAGGATCCGTCCGCCCACGTTGCGTCCGAAAAGCTTGACCCCTCCAGCCGCGGGCGGGGTAGGTGTCGCAATCGCCGGCAGGCGCAATTGCCCGCCCTCGATCTCGACATCGGCCGCTCCGGCAAAGGCCCCCGCGTTGTTCCACTGGATCTCGCCCGAGGCCCCCGCCGGGCTGCCACCTCCGCCACCACCCGGAATCGTCACCGTTGCCGTCGCCCCGCCCGTGACCGTGACCCCGGCCCCGACGAAGTTGATCGTTCCCAGCGCGGCGGTGACGGTGCTGCCCTCGTCCTGCACCGTCACCGACCCGCCTCCGCCACCGCTGGCGTTCAGCGTGCTGCCCGTCATGCTTAGGTTGGTGCCCAGCGTGATCGCCGCCACATCCCCCGTGGCCCCCCGCCCCAGCAGTTGCGAGGCTGCCAGTGCCACATCCGACGGATCACCGGCACTTCCCCCGACCCGCGCCTTGACGCTGTTGGCCGCCATGTCGGCCAGCTTGGCGTTGTCCACCGCATTGGCCGCAATCGTCAGCGCCGTGGCCCCGGTCACGTCGCCGGTATGGGTCGCGTTCGTGACCTTGGCCGTGTTCGCGGTCACTGCCGGTGTTGCTGCCACCGACGCGGCCAGATCGCTGATCGTCGCGGCAAGCTGCGCGCCGGTATGTGTCGCCCGATCGCGCAAGGCCGCGTCCGTCGCATTCGCCGTAGCCCCGTTCGCCACGTTCAGGACCGTGCGCGCCTGCGTTGCCGTCAGGGCCTCCGGGCTGCCGGTTCCCGCCGTGGCGCGCCCGAGGATCGTGCTTGTCGCGATGCTGGACAACTTGCCAAGGCTCACCACGCCCGCATCGATGGTCCAGCTTGCGCCGCCGCCCGACACGCTGATGTCGCCCTTGTCGCCATCGCTGACACCCCCGCCGCCGCCCAGCGGCAGCGTGACCCCTGCACTCCGCACCTTGACTTCGCCCGAGGTGGTGTTCAGCCAAAGCGTCCCATCCGCCGGACCGGAGGGGTCCGCCGCCTGCCCGCCCAGCCGCACCGGCTGCGGCAGTGTCACCTGGCCGCTTGCCGCCGCCGCTTCCAGCGCGGTGAAGAAGGTCGACCCGTCCGCACTGACCTTGACCGAAAAGTCATCCGTCCCCGCAGTCCCCATCTCGGCCCGGCCGGAAAAGCCGGTCTGGAACAGCAGGCTCGCCGTGTCGCCCGCCGCAGCCTTGTTCAGCTTCAGCTGATGTCCTGCACCCGCATGGTTCAAAAGCGTCGCGGGCGAGGTGACCGCCAGACGGTTCGTCGCATCGGGCGTTGCCGACACGCCAAGCTGCGTCACCGTCAGCGGCCCGTCGCTGGGCGTCTCCCAGCCCAGACCGTCGAACACCGCCGTCTGACCCTCGCTCAGCACATGCGCGCGCCAGCCGGGCAGGGGTTGGGTGAACTGCCACCCGGTCTCGTCGAACAGCGCGATCCGCCCGGACTGCCCGACCCAGGGGCCCGTCGCCCCCGCAGCCACGATATGCCGGTCCCCGATCGAGGGCAGCGCCGGCGCGGTCGTCAGCGTGCGGTTGATCACCGTCAGCTGGACTACAAGGTCCAGCACCGCCAGCGCCTCGTTATGGGTGACATGTTTCTGCGCCTGGGCCGGAAGGATCAGGGGCAGCGACAGGATCGTGGTATCGTCGGGCATGGGTACCTCCGGGGGATCGCCTTGGCGGGGGACCCTAGGGAAAGACCCTTCACAGCGACTGACCGGGGCGCGCGGGAAGCCCCGCCCCGACGCAACACCCCTACGGCACCGGCTGCGGCGGAATGCGCCCGCGCCGCGCCTCGGCCCAGGTGTTCAGGCTGACCGCCCCCACGATCAGAGCCCCGCCCAGCAGGACGAACGCGTCCACCGCCTCACCGAAGACCAGCGCCCCCAGCGCGGCCGCCCAGACGATCTGCAGGAACGTCACTGGCTGCGTCACCGCCAGCGGGGCCGCCGCAAAGGCCCGCGTCATCGTGTAATGCCCCCCGGTCGCCAGCGCCGCGACCAGCGCCAGCCAGCCAAGCTGCACCCCCGTCACCGGCTCCCACACCCACCAGGCCAGCGGAGCCAGTCCCACCGCCACCGTCACCGACAACACCGCCACCACGACCGAAGCCGGGGCCAGCCCGCTCAGCCGCTTGGCGATGATGTAGCTGACCGCAAAGCACAAGGTCGCCGCCAGTTGCGCCAGATGCCCGATGGAGACCTCGCGTAGGCCCGGCCGCAGCACGATCAGCGCGCCGAGGAGCGCCACAAGGATCGAGATTACCCGCCCCCGGCCCAACCCCTCGCCCAGCAGCAAGCCGGCGATCACCAGCACCGCCACCGGGTTCAGAAAGCCGATCGCCGCCATCTCCGCCACCGGCACCCGCGCCATCGCGTAGAACCAGAACACCACCGCCGCCACGTGCAGCAGGCCACGCCAGCCGAACATCTTCAGCACCGGCCCGGCAAACCGCGTCGCGCGCGCCTGCCAGATGGCCGGGGCAAGGAACAGCAAACCGAAGGCAAATCGGATGAATGCCGACTGCGCCGCCGGCAGGTCCGTTCCCAGATGCCGCACGATCCCGTTGACGCCGACGAAAGCCACGCCCGTGGCCAGCATCCACAAGACCCCTTCGACGGGGCGTCCAAGGTCGGTCGCTGCGCGCATCGCGGGACAGAACCCGAACCTCCGGCCAAGCGCAAGGGGTCACCCGACCGCCAGCGCCGCCGCAATCGCCCACATGGTGCAACCCACCGCCACCTCCAGCCAGACCCAGGCCGCAGGCCGGGCAAAGACCGGAGCCAGCAGTCGCGCCCCGTAGCCCAGCGCGGTGAAAAAGCTGAGGGAGCCGAACATCGCCGCCACGGCAAAGACCGTCTGATGCGGCGCATACTGGGCCGAGATCGACCCCAGCAGCACCACCGTATCAAGATACACATGCGGATTGGCCCAGGTCAGCACCAGCGCCGTCCCCACCACCCGACCAAGGGGCGCCGACACCGCTTCGGACGGCCGCAACGCCTCGCCCCCGCGCGCCGCCGCCCGAAAGCGCAGCGCGCCATAGACCAGCAGGAACGCAACTCCCGCCCAGCGCATCGCCTCGCGCAGCCAGGGCACCGACCGGCTCAGCGCGCCAAACCCCGCCACCCCCGCCCCGATGAGCACCGCGTCCGAGACGGCGCAGACCGCCACCACCGCCAGCACATGCTCCCCCCGCAACCCCTGCCGGAGGACGAAGGCATTCTGCGCCCCGATCGCCAGGATCAGGCTGATCGCCACCAGATAGCCCTGAACGGCGGCCTCAAGCATCGGCCAGCGCCTTCAGGGCGGCCAGCGCCGCCGCGCGCTGGTCCCAGGCAACAAAGATGTGGTCATGGTGTAGCCCCGCAATCACGTTCGCACTGATCCCCTCCGCCACCAGCGCGGTGGCAAAAGCCGCCGTCAGCCCCACCGCCGCCAGATCGCTGTGCACCGTCAGGCTGATCCGCGCCCAGGGCTCCGACCGCAGCCCCGCCGCCTCGATCTCGTGCAAGGGAGCCACCACCGTCAGCCCCTCATCCTCCGCCACCGTCGCAAAAGGCGCGAAGGGCAGCACCCCGCCTGGCCACAGGCCAAAGCCGTAGGGCCAGTCATGCAGCACCGGCTCCATCCCCGGCAACAACCGCCCCAGATCGCGCTCCGCCATCACTCCTCCACCCCTCATCCAGGCCCAGATACCCCGGCCCCGGGCTCCCGCCCAACGCGCCAGACCCTTGACCTACCGCCCCGACCCGTCACAATGAAGTTAATCTTCCTGGCCCAGGATTAGCCCGGCTAATGCTCGACCCCGCCCAGCTTGCCGCCCTCGCCGCCGTTCACCGCCGCGGGTCCTTTGACCTTGCAGCGGCGGAACTCCACGTCACCCCCTCGGCCATCAGCCAGCGCCTCAAGGCACTGGAGGAGGCGACGGGCACCCTGCTCATCCGCCGTGGCCAGCCCTGCAGCGCCACCGCGACCGGCCTGCGGCTGATCCGCCACCATGACGAGGTGCGGCTGCTGGAGACCACCCTCGCCAGTGACCTGCCCGCGCTTTCCCCCGGCCCCGCCACCCTGCGCATCGCGGTCAACGCCGACAGTCTGGCCACCTGGGTCATCCCCGCCCTCGCCGCGACGACCGGGTTTCTGTTCGACCTGGTGATCGACGATCAGGACGTCAGCCAGGACTGGCTGCGCCGGGGCGAAGTCGTCGCCGCCATCACCGCACATCCCGGCCCGCTGCAGGGCTGCGACACCCTTGCCCTCGGCAGCCTGCGCTACCGCGCCACCGCCTCGCCCGCCTACATGGACCGCTGGTTTCCAACTGGCGTCACACCACAAGCGCTCAGCCGCGCCCCGGCCCTGACCTTCTCCGACAAGGACCGGCTGCAGGACCGCTGGGTCACCCGCCAGATCGGCGGCAAGACCCGCGCCAGCTTTCCCAGCCACCGCATGGCCTCATCCCAAGCCTTCGTCGAGGCTTGCCTGACCGGCCTTGGCTGGGGCCTGAACCCCGAGCCTCTGGTAAGGGATCATCTTGCTGCGGGCCGACTGGCAGAGCTGGTTCCCGACACCGCCCTCGACGTGGCCTTGCACTGGCAGTTCACCCGCCTTGCCGCGCCAGCCCTGCGCCCGCTGACCACGGCGATCCGCCGCGCTGCGGGAACGATGCTGGTGGCGCCCGGCTGAGGCTCACTCCAGCAGGGCCGCCACATCCTCGGGGATGTCGAAATTGTGCGTCACGGTCTGCACGTCGTCGTCTTCTTCCAGCATGTCGATCAGCCGCATCAGTTTTTGCGCGGTATCCAGATCCACGTCCGTCCGGCTTTGTGGCTTCCAGACCAGCTTCGACTCCGTCGACTCGCCCAGCGCCTTTTCCAGCGCGTCCGACACTTCCGACAGCGCCTCGACCTGGCAATAGACCCAGTGGCCGTCCTCATCGGACTCCACGTCGTCCGCCCCGGCCTCAAGGGCCGCCATCATCACGTCGTCGGCAGATCCGGCACTGGCGGGATAGGATATCTCGCCCACCCGGTCAAAGCTATGCGCGACCGAGCCCGTCGTACCAAGGTTTCCGCCCGCCTTGGAGAAGTAGGACCTCACGTTCGACGCGGTCCGGTTCACGTTGTCGGTCAGCGCCTCGACGATGATCGCGATCCCGTTCACGCCGTAGCCTTCATAGCGGATTTCGGTGTAATCCGCTCCGTCGCCCATCTGGCTTTTCTTGATGGCGCGGTCGATCACATCCTTCGGCATCGACACGGACTTCGCGGCCTTCACCGCCAGCCGCAGACGCGGATTCATGTCAGGGTCGGGCATGCCCATCTTCGCCGCGACGGTGATTTCCTTCGCCAGCTTGGAAAACATTTTCGAGCGCAACTTGTCCTGCTTGCCCTTGCGGTGCTGGATGTTCGCCCATTTCGAATGGCCTGCCATGACCCCTGAACTCCGGTCGGTTTCGCTGCTCAGGACCTCTACACCGGGGCAAGGGACAAGGGCAACCCCGTGGCCCCGCGCTGCGGCTCCTCGATGACTTCGTCACTCGTCGCGCGCCCCTCCCCCCGCGAGGAGGAGACGAAGTCGAACGACGAGCAACCCTACTCCGGCACCGGCGGCGAGACGAAGACATGATCCACCCCGGCAGGATCGGTAATCGTCACCTCCGCGAACGGCGGCACATGGCCGTCGGCCCCAAGCGCGCCGGTCAGCCCGGTAAAAAGCTGGCGCAGCACGTTAGGGTTCTCCACCACCCGCACGGCATAGCCGTAGCCGGGACCGCACGCCTCCAGCCGTCCGACCCCACCGGCCGCAGCCCAGTCCGCCCGGCAAACCGTGCCGTCCGACAGGGTCAGCGTCAGCACCTCGGTCGACAACCGCGCCGCCTGTGGCACCGGCTGACCGATGGCGGCGCACCCCGCGAGGGCCAGCAGAACCAGAACCTTGCGCATCGGCATCTCCTTACAATGGCCAGATCAGCGGGATCAGCAGCGCGCAGACCAGCATGCAGATCAAGTTCAGCGGCAGCCCGACCTTGGTAAAATCGGTGAACCGGTAGCCGCCCGGCCCGTAGACCATCAGGTTGGTCTGGTAGCCCACCGGCGTCGCAAAGGCGAGCGTTGCGGAGAACATCACCGCCACGACAAAGGGGCGCGGATCATGGCCCAGCTTCTCGGCCAGCTCGATCGCAACCGGGGTGTAGATCACCGCGACGGCGTTGTTCGACAGGAACTCGGTCAGCACCATCCCGATGAAATAGACCGTCAGGATCAGCAGGAACGGTCCCAACCCTTCCATCAGGGGCGCTACGGCCGACACCATCAACTCCACCGCGCCAGACTTCTCCAGCCCCTGCCCCACCGCCAGCATGGCAAAGATCATCGCCAGAAGGCGGCCATCGACGAAGCTGAACGCCTCGTCACTGTCGACGCAATGCGTAATCAGGATCAGCGCCACCGCGATCAGCGCCAGCGGCAGGATCGGGGCCACATCCAGCGCCGAGAAGATGACGATCAGCCCCAGCGCTGCAATCGCGATCGGGGCCTTCGCCCGCCGGAACGCCGTCACCCGGGGACGGCTGATGTCCACCAGATCCATGTCTGCCGCCAGGCGCTGGATATCCTCGATGCTGCCCTCCAGGAGCAGCGTGTCGCCCACCCGCACGATCAGGTCGTCCAGCTGCCGCCCGATGTTCTGGTTCCGCCGGTGGACCGCGAGCACATAGACGCCATAGCGCCGCCTGATCCGCAACTCACCGAGTGAGCGCCCCTCCATCCGGCAGCCCGGGCCGATCAGCACTTCCACAGTCTCGGTCTTGACCGACGACAGCTTGTCCACCAGTTGCACATCCGTGCGCGCCTGCAGACCCATCAGTTCGGCCATCTCGGTGCGCAGCACCACCCGGTCACCGCCCTGCAACGTCGCCGACGACAGGTCGCGCCGCAGGCTGGCGTCCCCGCGCAGGACGTCGATGACCCGCACGCCATCGGGCTTGAAGATGTCCACGTCCAGCACCGGCTGGCCGATCAGGCTGCTGTCTTCCGGCACCGCGACCTCGGTGAAGAATTTCATCTTCCGCCGGTCGTTCAGCAGCACCCCCATCGACTGCCGCACCGGCAGCAACCGGTTGCCGAACAGCGCCAGATACGCGCCCCCGGCCAGCGTGACGGCAATGCCCAAGGGGGCAATCTCGAACAGGCTGAAATGCTCCAGCCCCTGATCCACCGCCACCCCATCCACCAGCAGGTTGGTCGAGGTGCCGATCAGCGTGATCATCCCGCCAAGGACCGTCAGATAGCTCAGCGGAATCAACAGCTTCGACGGCGCGGTCCCCAGCTTCACCGCCAACTGGATGACCACCGGGATCATCACCGCGACCAGAGGCGTGTTGTTCATGAAAGCCGATGCCGCAGCCACGACACCGAACAGCACCGCAATCGTCGTCCGCGGCCGGTCGCCGACATGCCGCTCGGCGGCGGCGATGACCATCTCCACCGCCCCGGTCCGCACCATGCCGCCCATCACCAGGAACATCATGGCAATCGTCCAGGGCGCGGGGTTCGACAGCACATCCGTCGCGTCGCCCAACGGCAGGATGCCCAGGACCAGCATCGCCGCTGCCCCGCCGATCGCCGTCACCTCGACGGGCGTGCGCTCCAGCACGAAGAGGAGGAACATGATCCCGAGAATCGCCATCGCGACATAGGGTTGCACCTCAGCCGGGATCGCCAGTCCGAACATCCACCCTCCGTCAGGCTGCCTGCGCCTCGGGACGCGGCTGCACCAATGCCACACCGGCCAGCATGACCACAAGCGCCACCCAGACCATCGCGGAAAAACGCTCGCCCAGAAGCAGCATCGCCCAGATCACGCCCGATCCCGTCACCAGATAGGCCGTCTGCGAGGCGAAGACAGACCCCGCCTTTGACGCAAGCCACACATAACTTGCATAGACCAGCGCATGCACCACCGAAGATGCGACCAGCGCCCACTCCGCCCCGCCCAGCGGAAACGGGTCCACCCATTGCCCGGTGCCAAGCGCGATCGGCGCGGCCAAAAGTGCCCCGACGACCGACACCCCGAACATCGCCTGCACCGCGTCCATTCCCGCCGTGCCACCCCGCGCCACGTAATTGGCCTCCGCCGCATAGAACAGCGGCCCAACCATCGCCACCAGCAGCCAGCCCAGGCTTACCGCCCCGCCGGCCCCGGGCGAGGCGATCAGCGCCACCCCCGCCAGCCCCAGCCCCAAGCCCGCCAGCCGAGGCCCCGAGAACCGGTCAAGCCCAAGCGCCAGCGCCATCGGAAAGGCTAGGAACGGCACCGTCGAGATCAGGATCGACATGATCCCCGCCGGCAGATGCACCACGGCCGCATAGAACGTCGCGTTCGGGATCAGCGTGCCGATGATGGCGATCACCAGATAGAACCGCAGCGCCGGACGGCTGAACACCATCCCCTTGCCCCGCACCAGCGACACGACCCCCAGCACCAGCGCCCCGACCACCAGTTGCCAGAAGATCAGCCCGAAAGGCTGATGCCCCGTCGCCGTCGCCATCTTGCCCAGGCTCTGCGTCGATCCCCAGCCCACGCCCAGCGTGATCAGGACCGCGACAAAGAACCACCGGCTTGTGAAAACGTCACTCCCCTTCCCCCGCGTGGGGGAGGGAGAGGGCGGGGGGGCCGCTGCAAAAGGACCCGCGCCGCTGTCGCTCACGGTGCCGCCGCCTCCAGCCGCCCGCCCTGCCGGATCATCCGCACCTTCAGGGCCAGCCCGGTCTTGTCATCCGTCTCGACATAGACGCCCGACAGCGTCGCCTCGCCGCCCGCAGGCTCGAACCGCGCCTTCGACATGCCGGTGATGAAGCGGCGCAGCGGCTCCAGCTTTTCCATGCCGATCACGCTGTCATAGTCCCCGCACATGCCCGCATCGGTCAGATAGGCCGTGCCCTTGGTCAGGATCATCGCATCCCCCGTCGGCACATGGGTATGCGTCCCCACCACCAGACTGGCCATCCCGTCGCACCAATGCCCTGTCGCCATCTTCTCAGAGGTCGCCTCGGCGTGGATGTCCACCACCGCCGCCTGCACCGCCGCCCCCAGCGTATGCGCCTTCAGCACCGACTCCAGCGCAGAAAACGGATCGTCGAAGGGCCGCTTCATGAACACCTGCCCCAGCGCCTGCGCCACCAGCACCCGCCGCCCTTGCGTCGCTTCGAAGATGCGAAACCCCTTCCCGGGCGCAACCTTGGAAAAGTTCAGCGGCCGAATGATCCGCGGCTCATTCTCGATGAAGCTCAGCATGTCGCGCTGGTCAAAGGCGTGGTCACCCAGCGTCAGGCAATCCGCGCCTGCCGCCAGCAGCTCCTTCGCATGGTCCGGGGTCAGCCCCGCGCCCTGGCTCGCGTTCTCGCCGTTGATCACGACGAAATCGAGGCCCCAGGCCGCCCGCAGGCCCGCAAGCCGCTCGGTCACCGCCGCCCGTCCGGCCCGGCCCATCACATCGCCAAGGAAAAGAAGTTTCATGCATCCCGGATTAGGCGGGCGCTGGCCTGCGGGCAAGGGGGAATCCGGCTGGCCAAGCGCCCGATTCGCCGGGCAAGGTTGATCCCACCGGCGCAGTCTGCGTCCCCAGACCCCTGCCATACGCCAGCCATACGCAGGCCAGACCCATCGCAGCCGCACAAAATCCCGCCCGATCAGCGCATTCCCCCTGCGCACGCCGCTTCCCGTTCCCCATGCCTGCCAAACGCCCTATCTTGCGCCAATGACCCTCCCCACCACTCTCCGCGAATGGTTCGCCGCCAAAGGCTGGACCCTCCACCCCCACCAGACCGAGATGCTGGCGCTGGCCGGAAATCCCGCCACCCTCCTCATCGCACCCACCGGCGGCGGCAAGACCCTCGCCGGGTTCCTCCCCACCCTGGCCGAGCTTGGGCCCACCCCGCCCCCCGGCCTTCACACCCTCTACATCTCCCCCCTAAAGGCCCTCACCGCCGACATCCGCCGCAACCTCCGCACGCCCATCGAAGGCGCGGGCCTTGCGATCCGAGTCGAAGACCGCACCGGCGACACCACCTACACCCAGCGCCGAAAGCAGCGCGCCGACCCGCCGCATATCCTGCTGACCACGCCGGAATCCCTCGCCCTCCTCCTTAGCTACGAAGACGCCCCCAGGATTTTCCAAGGCCTGCAACGGGTTATCGTCGACGAGATCCACGCCCTCGCCGAATCCAAGCGCGGCGACCAGCTCGTCCTGCAGATCGCCCGCCTGCAATCGCTGAACCCCGGCCTCCGCCGCATCGGCCTTTCCGCGACGGTCGAGAACCCGCCCGCCCTCGCCCAGTTTCTCGCCCCCCGGACCACGATCCTCGAAGCCGATCCCGGCCCCGACCCCGACATTTCCATGCTGGAAACCTCGGCCCCGCCGCCCTGGTCCGGTGGAGGCGGCCGTTATGCCATCCCGGATGTGCTGAATGAGGTGACGCGCCACCGCACCACGCTGATCTTCCACAACACCCGCGCGCAGGCGGAACTCTTCTTCCACGACCTCTGGCTACAGAACACGCAAGACCTGCCCATCGGGATCCACCACGGCTCGCTCAGCCGCGAACAGCGTGACCGCGTCGAACAGGCCATGACCGCCGGGGCCTTGCGTGCCGTCGTCTGCACCGGCTCGCTCGACCTTGGAATCGACTGGGGTGATGTCGATCTGGTGATCCAGGTCGGCGCGCCGAAGAACGTGAAACGCCTCGTGCAAAGGATCGGCCGTGCCAACCACCGCTACAACGCCCCGTCCAAGGCGCTCCTCGTCCCCGCCAACCGCTTCGAGGTGGTGGAGTGTCAGGCAGCCCTGGAGGCCGTCCGCGCCCACACCCTTGACGGCGAACCGCGCGGTCCCGGCCCCCGTGACGTCCTTTGCCAGCACATCCTCGCCACCGCCTGTGCCGGCCCCTTCGACGCCGATGCCCTCTACCGCGAAGTCACCACCGCTGGCCCCTATGCCTCTCTGACCAAAGCGGAATTTGACGCCTGCCTCGATTTCACCGCCACTGGTGGCTATGCGCTGAAGGCCTATGACCGCTGGCAGCGATTGAAGTTAACGAATGGTAAATGGCACCTGCGCGACCCCCGCACCGCCGCCGTGATCCGCCAGAACCTCGGCACCATCATCGACATCGACACCCTGAAGGTCCGCCTCAAGGGCCGTTTCGGCGGCACCCCCTTGGGCGAGGTCGAGGAAAGCTTCGCTTCCTCGCTCCTGCCCGGCGACACCTTTCTGATCGGCGGTGAGGTCGTGCGCTACGAAAGCCTCAAGGAACTCACCGTGGAGGTCAGCCGCACCCCCGGCCGCGATCCCCGCGTCGCCGTCTTCAACGGCACCAAGTTCGCCACCTCCACCCTTCTCGCCGACCGCATCCTCGACATCTTCCAGCAGGACTCCTGGCCAAATCTTCCCGCCCACACCGCCCAGTGGCTCAGCCTGCAACGCGAGGTCTCGCGCCTCCCCGGCCCCCAGTCGCTCCTCCTCGAATCC
>JANPJZ010000036.1:0-2231 GCA_031425795.1 Rhodobacter sp.
AACTTGGCTTCGCCGATGGAGAACCCCCAGGTGGAAAAATCGATCCCACCAATGATCATGCCGATGACCGGTTGGATCAGATCGTCAACCAAGGAGGTGACAATGGCGGTGAAGGCTGCGCCGATGATGATGCCGACCGCAAGGTCCAGCACATTGCCCTTCGAAATGAAGGCCTTGAATTCGTTAAGCATTCCACAGTTCCCTAGTTTTCGCCCCCCTTCTGGGGAGCATTTTGATTGCAGGGGCGCACAGGCCCGCCAAAACTATCGCACAGGTTAATACCGTTCCGAACGGGGAATTTTCGCCTAAGCTGCAACAAACCCAGAGGAAGGAGCATGATTTGCCACAGCTCGCCGATTTTCCGATCAGCCACCGCTGGCCACCGCGCGACGCGAGGGCGATCCAGCTTTATTCGCTGCCGACACCGAATGGCATCAAGGTATCCATCGCGCTGGAGGAAATGGGGCTGGCCTATGATGCTCATCTGATCGACTTCGCGAAGAACGATCAGACAAGCGCCGAATTCCTGAGTCTGAATCCCAACAACAAGATCCCCGCAATCATCGATCCGGAGGGGCCCGGTGGGCAGCCGCTGGCGCTGTTCGAAAGCGGGGCTATCCTTCTGTATCTGGCGGAAAAGTCAGGCCAGCTGGTTCCTGAGGCAAGGCGCTGGGAAACCATCCAGTGGCTGATGTTCCAGATGGGGGGCCTTGGGCCGATGTTTGGGCAACTGGGGTATTTCCACCATTTTGCCGGAAAGGACGTTGAGGACCCCCGCCCAAAGGAACGCTATCGGGCCGAAGCAGAGCGGCTGTTGAAGGTGCTGGACGGTGCGCTGGCGGGCAAGGACTGGATCGTGGTTGACTACTCCATCGCCGACATCGCGATTGGGCCGTGGCTGCGGACGCTGCGCGATTTCTACAAGGCGGCGGATATTGTCGGCTGGCATCAGCTGAAGCATGTGCCGGCCTATCTCGACCGGTTCCTCGCACGGCCCGCGGTTCAGCGGGGTCTTTCGCAGCCTGCGCGCGCCTAGCGCGGCGCTGCGGCCCGACGCAGACGGTCGTTGATCGCCCGACCAAGGCCGTGGTCGGGAATCGGGGCGAAGGCGATGCTGCCGCCGGGGCCGGCCAAGCGGTCGGCCTCACGCAAGATGTGGAAGAGACGGGCGGCGGCATGAACCAGGTCGCCTGTGTCCGAGAGGGTCAGTGCGCCCTTGACCGGGCCGAAGCCCACCAGAAGTTCATCTGGACGTGCCTCGGTCGCGTCCAGGCGCAACCGGGCGCGGGGGGCGTAATGTGAGGCGAGCTGACCCGGGGCAGTTGGCCTGGCGGCGTCGCCACCGATGCCGAGCGGTCGGCCCAGGGCCGCTTCAAGCGCCTCGACCGGGACGCCGCCGGGGCGGAGCAGAAGCGGGTCGGCGTCGCCCAACACGATCGTGGACTCCAGCCCAACCGCGCAGGGGCCACCATCCAGCACCGCAGCGATCCGGCCGGACAGACCCTCCAGCACATGCGCCGCCTGGGTGGGCGACACGCGGCCAGAGGGGTTGGCGGAGGGTGCTGCCACCGGCCCGCCAAAGGCGTGCAGCAGGCGCTGCGCGAGAGCGTGCGCCGGCACGCGAACCGCAACGGTGTCCAGACCTGCGGTCACCAGGGGCGAAAGGCCGGCATCTGGCCGCTGCGGCAGTACCAGAGTCAGAGGTCCGGGCCAGAAGGCCGCGGCAAGGATGCGGGCGTTGGGGCCGACCGTTGCAATCGCCTCGACCGCTGCAAGGTCAGGCAGGTGCACGATCAGCGGATTAAAGCTGGGCCGCCCCTTCGCCGCATAGATGGACGCAACTGCCTTGTCCGACCGCGCGTCGCCGCCGAGACCATAGACAGTCTCGGTCGGGAAGGCGACCAGTTGACCTGTCGCGAGCAGGCGCGCGGCCTCGCTGATGCCGGCATCATCTGGGGCAAGGGTGACGGTCATGGGTCTGACGCAGCGTCCAGCTTGAAGGGCAGCGTGAAAGGGATAGCCTTCCTGCACGGGTCGTCCATACGGCAGGCCCCCCGTTTTGCCAAGCCGACTTGGGAAGGAGACCCCATGCCCTACCGCGCCCCGGTCAAGGACATCCGCTTTATCCTGCAGCACGTCGTGGGCTTCGACCGGGTCAGCGCCACCCTCCGCTTTGCCGAAGCCACCCCCGACATGGCCGAGGCCATTCTGGCCGAAGCCGGGCGGATCGC
>JANPJZ010000037.1:0-3207 GCA_031425795.1 Rhodobacter sp.
CGGCGATGAAGTAGAGGACCTGCGCGCGGTTGTAGGCGGTGGTCTTGGCCCAGGATTTGGCGGCGTGGGCGGCCTCGACCGCGTTGCGGATGTCCTTGCGGTTGCCGATGCCGACATGGCCGAGGAGTTTGCCTTTGGGGCCGTAGACGGGTTGCGAGTAGCCGGAGTCGGGGCGGGCCTGTTTGCCGCCGATGTACATCTTGGCGGTGCGGTCGAGGGTGTCGACTTGCACTTCGGTGGGTGCCGCCGGGGGGGTGACGGGTTTCAGGGCGGCGGGTTTCTGGCTGGGTTTGAGGTAGGCCATCAGGCCCTCCCACCCGCCCTCACGCCCGAAGCCGGATTCGCGGACGCCGCCGAAGCCTGCGGCGGCGTCGAAGAGGTTGGTGGCGTTGACCCAGACGACTCCGGCCTTGAGTTTGGGGGCGATGTCGAGGGCGAGGTTGATGTTCTCGGTCCAGACCGTCGCGGCGAGGCCGTATCTGGTGTTGTTGGCGAGTTGGACGGCCTCTTCCGGCGTGCGGAAGGTCATGGCGACGAGGACGGGGCCGAAGATCTCTTCCTGCATGAGGGGGGAGGCGGTGCCGAGGCCGGTGATGAGGGTGGGGGGGTAGAAGGAGCCGGTGCCGGGGAGGGGACCGGGGGCCTGGTAGTGGTCGCCCTCGGGGTTGTTCTTGACGAGGTCGGTGATGGTTTGCAGCTGGATCGGGTCGACGATGGCGCCGATGTCGATGGCCTTGTCGAGGGGGTCGCCGATGCGGAGGCCGTCCATCCGGTGTTTCAGCTTGGCGTAGAAGCGCGGGGCGATGCCTTCCTGGACGAGGAGGCGGGAGCCGGCGCAGCAGACCTGGCCCTGGTTGAACCAGATGGCGTCGACGAGGCCTTCGATGGCGGAGTCGAGGTCGGCGTCGTCGAAGACAATGTAGGGGGATTTGCCGCCGAGCTCCAAGGTGAGGGCCTTGCCGGTGCCGGCAGTCGCCTCGCGGATGCGTTTGCCGACAGAGGTGGAGCCGGTGAAGGCGATCTTGTCGACTTGGGCATCGACGAGGGCGGCACCGGTGGTGCCGTCGCCGGTGACGATGTTGAGGACGCCTTTGGGCAGGCCCGCCTCGCGGGAGATTTCGGCGAAGAGGAGGGCGGTGAGGGGGGTGTATTCGGCGGGTTTGAGGACGATGGTGTTGCCGGCGGCAAGGGCGGGAGCGACCTTCCAGGCGAGCATCAGGAGCGGGAAGTTCCAGGGGATGATCGCGCCGCAGACTCCGAGCGGTTGGAGGTCGGGGTGTTCGGAGGGAAGGAGCTGGGCGAGGCCGGCGTGGTAGGAGAAATGGCGGGCGACGAGGGGGATGTCGATGTCGCGCGACTCGCGGATCGGTTTGCCGTTGTCCAGGGTTTCGAGGACGGCGAGGAGGCGGGCGTGTTTTTGCGTGAGGCGGGCGAGGGCGTAGAGGTATTGGGCGCGCTTGTGGGCGGGGAGGGCGGCCCAGGCGGGTTGGGCGAGGCGAGCGGCTTTCACGGCTGATGCCACGTCCTCGGCGGTGCCTTGCGTGACTTCGGCGAGGGGCTTGCCGGTGGCGGGGTTGGAGGTCGGGAAGGTCTCGCCAGGTTTGGTGAAGGCGCCGTCGATGTAGTGGCCGAAGCTGCCGTTGTGCTTGGCGATCCAGGCGAGGGCCTCGGCTGCGGATTCGGGGGCGGGGCCATAGGCCATGCTGTCGAAGATTTCCTTGATGGTCATGGGGTGCCTCGATGACGCAGGGCGGTGGCTTTGGGGGAAGGCTCGTCGATGACTTCGTCACTCCTCGCGGGGGTGCCGAGGAGGAGACGAAGTCGAACGAGGAGGGGTTGGACAGGATGCATCAGCCCATCGCGTGGCGGTTGGCGGCGGAGTAGTGGCCGGTGAGGTGGTGTTCCAGCTGGCGCTCGATGTCGCCGAGGAGGGAGGAGGCGCCGAAGCGGAAGAGGTCTGGTTGCAGCCAGGGGTGGCCGAGTTCGTCTTTCATCAGGGAGAGGTAGACGAGGGCGTCCTTGGCCTTGGCGATTCCGCCGGCGGGTTTGTAGCCGACCTTGAAGCCGGTGCGCGCCTCATAGTCGCGGATGGCTCGGGTCATGGTGAGGCTGACAGGGAGAGTCGCGTTGACGCTTTCCTTGCCGGTGGAGGTCTTGATGAAATCGGCCCCGGCCATCATGCAGATGAGGCTGGCGCGGGCGACGTTGCGCAGAGTGCCGAGTTCGCCGGTGGCCAGGATCGCCTTCACATGGGCGTCGCCGCAGGCGGCGCGCATTTCGGCCATTTCGTCGTAGAGAGCCTGCCAGTTCTGCGTGAGCACATGTCGGCGGGAGATGACGATGTCGATTTCCTTGGCCCCGGCGCGGACGCTTTCGCCGATCTCCAGGATGCGGAGTTTGTAGGGGGAGAGGCCGGCGGGAAAGCCGGTGGAGACGGCGGCGACGGGGATGCTTGTGCCTTCCAGCGCACGGACGGCGGTTTCGACCATGTCGTGATAGACGCAGACCGCCCCGGTGGTAAGGCCCGGCATCCCCAGCTTCTCCAGCATCCAGGGGGCGACGGGGTGGCGGGCCTTGGCGCAGAGGCGCTGGACGCGGCCGGGGGTGTCGTCCCCGCTGAGGGTGGTGAGGTCGATGAGGGAGACCGCCTTGAGAAGCCAGGCGGCCTGGTAGTCCTTCTTCACCGAGCGGCGGCCGGGAAGCGTGGCGGCGCGGCGTTCGATGGCGGAGGTATTGGCCTGCACGCTCGCCACCCAGTCGAGGTCAAGCTCCATCCCGGCGTTCCGGGGGTGTGTGACCTGGGGGAGCAGGCCCTGCGTGGGTGCTGTCAGCGTTTCCATCAAATCCTCCGCCCGCAGGCTTTGGCCTTGACGATGCCATGTGAGGCCGGGGCGGACAAGGGTGGTCCTGTCAGGATTTTGACCAGATGGTCAAGGAATGCGATGATCGGACTTGGGGTCGAGCTTGGGGTCGACCTTGGGGTCGGCCAGGGTGGACCAGGGGCGTCCCGTGCCGGTGTCGGGCAGCGAGGCCGGGTCTGCGTGCTTGAGCAAGAGCGTCTTGGCAAGGAACAGGGCCGAGATCGGCGCGGTGAGGAGGAGGAAGATGGTCACCAGAACCTCTTGCCAGCTGATGCCGCCGCCTTGCGGCAGCAGGTCGAGTGCCGAGACCAGCAGGGCCGCGCCCACACCGATGGTGGTGGCCTTG
>JANPJZ010000038.1:0-15241 GCA_031425795.1 Rhodobacter sp.
GATCGAGGTGCATGACGCCGCCGAACTGGACCGCGCCGCGCGGCTGAAGTCCCCGCTGATCGGCATCAACAACCGCAACCTTCACACCTTCGAAGTCTCGCTCGACACCACCCGCACGCTGGCGCGGCGCGTGCCGGAGGATCGGCTGATCGTGGCGGAAAGCGGGCTTTACACCCCGGCAGACCTTGCCGACCTCGCCCAATATGGCGCGCGCTGTTTCCTCATCGGGGAAAGCCTGATGCGGCAGGCCGATGTGACCGAGGCGACCCGCCAGATCCTTGACCGCCCCCTGACCGCGCAGGGCGGGCTGTGAGCGGCCCCGCCCGACCAGAGCTGTCCCATTTCGACGATCAGGGCCAGGCCCATATGGTCGACGTCTCGGCCAAGCCGGTGACCAACCGTCTGGCCGTCGCAACCGGCGCGGTGCGGATGAGCGTGGAGACACTGGCGCTCATCACCGAAGGGCGCGCGAAGAAGGGCGATGTCCTCGCCGTCGCGAGGCTTGCCGGGATCATGGCGGCGAAGAAGACGGCGGATCTCATCCCGCTGTGCCACCCCTTGCCCATCACCAAGGTCGCGGTGGAGCTGACCGCCGACCCCACGCTTCCCGGTGTGCGGATCGAGGCGACGGTCAAGACCTCCGGACAGACCGGAGTGGAGATGGAGGCGCTAACCGCCGTCTCTGTCGCCGCGCTCACGATCTATGACATGGTCAAGGCAGTGGAAAAGTCGATGGTGATCGACGGCATCCGGCTTATCCTGAAAGATGGCGGTAAATCAGGACGTTACGAGGCGCAGTGATGATTTCGGTTGAAGAGGCTCTTGCCCGATGCCTGGCGCTGGCCGGCCCACTTCCCTTAGAATCGGTGCCATTGGCCAAGGCCTCGGGCCGCTGGATGGGCACTCCTGCCGTGGCGACGCGCGACCAGCCGCCCTTTGCCGCCTCGGCAATGGACGGCTATGCCGTCCAGGGCGACCCCGGCCCCGACGACGTCTTTGCCGTGATCGACGAGGCGGGCGCGGGCCATGCCTTCACCGGGCAGGTCGGCCCCGGCCAGGCGGTGCGCATCTTCACCGGCGCGCCGGTGCCCGCAGGCGCGACCCGCGTCCTCATCCAGGAGGATGTCGTGGCGCTTGGCGACCGCATCATCCTGCGCGACGGTGCCGATACCGGCCTGCACATCCGCCCCCTCGGTCAGGATTTCCGCGCCGGTGACAGCCTGTCGCCCCGCCGCCTGCGCCCGAACGACCTCGCCCTGCTTGCCGCGATGAACATTCCCGCCGTGGCGGTGTCCCGGCGTCCCGTGGTGGCGCTGATCGCCACCGGGGACGAGCTCGTGATGCCCGGCGAAGACCCGCGCCCAGACCAGATCATCGCCTCGAACAGCTTCGCGCTGCAGGCCATGGTCGAGGCTGCCGGGGGCGAGGCCCGCCTTCTGCCCATCGCGCGCGACACCGAGGCCGAGCTTGCGACCGTCCTCGGGCTGGCCGAGGGGGCGGATCTCATCGTCACCATCGGCGGCGCTTCGGTCGGCGACCATGACCTTGTGGGCAAGGTGGCGGGGTTCGAGCCCGCCTTCTGGAAGATCGCCATGCGCCCCGGCAAGCCGCTGATGGCCGGGCGGCTGAACGGGGTACCGATGCTGGGGCTGCCGGGCAACCCGGTCTCGGCAATCGTCTGCGGACACCTCTTCCTGCTGCCGATGGTGCGGGCGATGCTCGGCGACCCGGCCCCCGCCCCCCGCTTCCTCCGCGCCAGCCTTGGCCAGGATCTGCCCGCGAATGGTCCGCGGGCCCATTACATGCGGGCGCGGCTGTCGGTGGATGGTGATCTGCCCCGGATCACCCCGTTGGACCGCCAGGACTCGGCCCTTCTGTCGATCCTGGGAGAGGCGGACGCGCTTTTGCTGCGGCCGGTGAATGACGGGCCCTGTGGCGCCGGCATCCTGGTGGACTACCTGCCGTTGTGAACAAGTTTGGAAACTCCTTGACACAAACCGGGAACACGGGCAGAACATTGCGTTAACACATTCCCGCGGAGGCCGGACATGCTGACACGCAAGCAGTTGGAACTTCTGGACTTCATCAAGAACCGGATGGACCGGGACGGTGTCCCGCCCTCGTTCGACGAGATGAAGGATGCGCTGGACCTGCGCTCCAAGTCCGGCATCCACCGCCTGATCACCGCGCTGGAGGAACGGGGCTTCATCCGCCGCCTGGCCCACCGCGCCCGGGCGCTGGAAATCATCAAGCTTCCCGAAGCGCTGGAGCGGCCCGGCTTCACCCCCCGCGTCATCGAAGGCGACCGTGCCGCCGCGCCTCGCGGGGCAATGACCGTCTCCACCGTGGATGCGATCGAACTGCCGGTCATGGGCCGCATCGCCGCCGGTGTCCCGATCGAGGCGATCTCGGAAATCTCGCATCACGTGGCAGTGCCGGGGTCGATGCTCTCGGGCAAGGGGCAGCACTATGCCCTTGAAGTAAAAGGCGATTCGATGATCGAGGCCGGGATCAACGATGGCGACATCGTGGTGATCCGCGAACAGACCACGGCCGAGAATGGCGATATCGTGGTGGCGCTCGTCGAAGACCACGAGGCGACGCTGAAACGCTTCCGCCGCCGCGGTGCGATGATCGCGCTTGAGGCTGCCAATCCGGCCTATGAAACCCGCGTCTTCCCGGACCATCTGGTCAAGGTGCAAGGCCGGCTGGTGGGGCTGATCCGCAGCTACTGAACCGGCTTTTCTGTCAGATCCGGCAGCACGTAGCGGCGGGCCTGCCCTGACCACAGGCGCTGTGACTGGTGCGTCGGCTCGATCCACAGCCCCTCCGGCCTGCTCCAGACTGCAAGGGGGCCGGTGGCGCGAAGGGTGGTCTGATCGATCAGCCGGCAGCCCTCCGGTGCCTCGCCCTCAACCCGATCCGCCAGAATGACCAGCGCGCCTGTGGCACAGGCCGGGACCAGGGCGGCGACGCCGTTTTTCCCGGTCAGGACGACGGCCCGTGTGCCGCCGATGTCGAACCAGCGTTCACCCCGTGCGCCGGTGAAACCCGGTCGCTCCGCCGCTTCGGCCTGGCTGGCAAGGTCGCCATCGTTCTGCAACCAGTTCTCTGCCGCAAAGCCCCCGCCCTTGGCTGCCGACAGCGCCCGCCCCCCCGGCCCCTCAAGACCCACCAGACGACCATCGCCCGACACCAGCATGACTGGCCGGTCGGCCAGCATCCAAAGCCCGAACGCGGCCACCACAGGTGCCAGACCCAGCCACTGCACCCGGCCGCGCCACAGGATCAGCCAGATCGCCCCAAGCGTGAACAGAGGGATCACCCACGGCCCCGGCGCAGGGATCGCGGTAACCGCGCCGTCAAGCCCGGCAATCCAGTGCGCCACGAACAGGATCCAGCGCGCGCCCTGCTCCATGAACCAGAGCGGCAGCCAGGCCAGCCCAAAGGGCGCGACCAGCGCCGCAACCGCCCCGGCCGGCATGATCACCGCCCCCATCACCGGCACGGTCAAGAGGTTGGCAAGCAGTCCATAATCCGTGAACCGGTTGAAATGCGCCGCCGCGTAGGGTGCCGTCGACAGACCGCCGATCAGCGAACTCAGCACCAGCGTGAACACCGGCATCAGCCAGCGCGGCAACCGTTGCCGGTAGATGCTGTTGTCCAGCGCCGCAAACCCCACGATCAGCGCCACCGTAGCGGCGAAGGACATCTGGAACCCCGGCTCCAGCAGGCTTTCCGGTTTGGTCAGCAGCAGGATGACCCCCGCCACCGCGACCGAGCGCAGGGTCAGCGCGCGGCGGTCCAGCAGCACCGCGCCTAGAAAGACCGCGATCATGATGAAGGCGCGCTCGGTCGCCACATTGGCCCCCGACAAAAGAAGGTAGAAGGCCGCCACCCCAAGGCTGACCACCGCCGCGACTTTCTTCGTGTTCACCCGCAGCGCGATGTAGGGCACCAGCGCCAGCCCGTACCGCAGAAGCGCAAAGACGAAGCCGGTCAGGAACGCCATGTTCATCCCCGAAATCGCCAGAAGATGCGCGAGCGAGCTGTCGCGCAGGGCCTGCACCGTGTCTTCGGTGATCGCAGACCGGTCCCCCGTCATCGCCCCCGCCGCGAAAGCCCCGGCCTGGCCCTCCATGTGGGCCAGCATCCCGGCAGTCAGATGGCGGCGGAGGCGGTCGATCGGCAGAGCCCCGCCCTCCGGCGCCTCCAGCAGCAGAACCGGCGTGCGCGTGTAGCCCACTGCGCCCAGGCGGTCAAAGAAGGCCATGCGGCGAAAGTCGAAGGCGCCCGGCTCCACCGGCCCCTCCGGTTCGGCAAGCGAGGCGGTGAGGACCACCACCTGCCCCGGCACCGGCCTGAGCCAGGGCTGTTCGGACTGCAGCGACACCCGCACCCGCGCGGGCGTCCGGTCCGGGTCCACCTCGCGCAGCACCACGCGGTCCAGCGTCAGGCGCAGGGCGTCGGACTGCGAGCGATCAATAGCCACGATCCGGCCCTCGACCGGCCCGAAGTAGCGAAAGCCCAGCATCGGCTCAGCCACGGAATGAGCCCGGATCCCCGCCGCAAGCCAGCCCACGGCCACCGCCGCCACCCCGAGCGCCAGCGGTCGGCCAAGCTCTGCCCCCCAGCGGGCGAAAGCTGCGCCAAGCACAAGCGCCAGGGCCGCAAGGGAATAGCTGCCAGGCCCCGGCTCTTCCTGCATGGCGAACCACAAGGCCACGCCACAGCCCATCAGCACGGCAATCCAGGGGAACAGCGTGCCCCGTGCGGTCTGCAGCTCGTGCAGGGGCAGCAGCATCAGGCGGATGACGGCCACCTTGTCCTCCCCCTTTCGATTGCCTAAGACCCAAGGCAGCCTAGCCTCCGCATGGTTTCCGAAAGGTTAATGCCGCAATGTCCGATCGCCCCGTCGTCACCCGCTTCGCCCCGTCTCCGACCGGATACCTGCATATCGGCGGGGGGCGGACGGCGCTGTTCAACTGGCTTTACGCCCGCGGGCGCGGCGGCAAGTTCCTCCTGCGGATCGAAGATACCGACCGCGAACGCTCCACCCCCGAGGCGACGGCGGCAATCCTGCGCGGGCTGACCTGGCTCGGCCTCGACTGGGACGGCGAGGTGGTCAGCCAGTTCGACCGCAAGGACCGTCACGCCGAGGTGGCACACCAGATGCTAGCGCGAGGAACCGCGTACAAGTGCTTCTCCACGCAAGAGGAAATCGCCACCTTCCGCGCGGCGGAAGAGGCTGCGGGCCGCTACCCCGTGTTCCTGTCGCCCTGGCGCGACGCCGATCCTTCGGCTTACCCGGATGCGCCCTTTGCCATCCGCATGAAGGCCCCCCGCACCGGCGAGACCGTGATCGAAGACCGCGTCCAGGGCCGCGTCATCATCAGGAACGAGACGCTGGACGACATGATCGTCCTGCGCAGCGACAACACGCCGACCTACATGCTGGCCGTCGTGGTGGATGACCATGACATGGGCGTGACCCATGTGATCCGGGGCGACGACCACCTGAACAACGCCGCCCGGCAACAGATGGTCTACGACGCGATGGGCTGGGACGTGCCAGTCTGGGCGCATATCCCGCTCATCCACGGGCCGGATGGCAAGAAGCTGTCGAAGCGCCACGGGGCCACCGGGGTCGAGGAATACCAGGCGATGGGATACCCGGCGGCGGGGATGCGGAACTATCTGACCCGCCTTGGCTGGGCCAAGGGCGACGCCGAGATCTTCACCAGCGCCGAGGCGATGCAGATGTTCGACCTTGATGGAATCGGCAGGGCCCCGGCCCGGCTGGATTTCAAGAAGCTGGAAAACACCTGCGGCCAGCACATGGCGATGGCCGAGGATGCTGCACTGCTGCATGAATTGGCGGATTACATGGCCGCGACCCACCACCCGCCCCTGACTAAGCGTCAACGGGAAGCCATGGAAAGCGCGCTGCCCTTCTTGAAGAAGTCTGCGAAGACATTTCCGGAACTTGTTGAAAAGGCGTCATTCCTTCTGGCTACCCGACCGATCCGGCCGGACGGAAAGTCACAAGAGGCGCTTGATCCGGTATCCCGTGGTATACTGAAATCATTGACGCCGCGCCTGCAAAGTGCTAGCTGGACGAAAGAGGCTCTGGAGCCCATTCTGACCGAAGTGGCGGCCGAGAACGGTCTTGGCTTCGGCAAGCTGGCAGCCCCGCTCCGGGCCGCCATCGCGGGCAAAAGTGTCACACCAAGCGTCTATGACATGATGCTCGTCATCGGTCGGGACGAGACCGTCGAGAGGCTGAAGGACGCATCCGCCTGACCTGCGTCCCTGCCCTTGTAGCCGCACCAAGGCTTGGTGCAGGATAGCTCTGGGACGCCCCCTGCCATGGGACGCCCTGTCACACCGGGGAAGAACCATGTCGGACACAGTTGCCAAGCTCGAGCTGAACGGGAAGACCTACGACCTGCCCGTCCACAAACCCACGGTCGGACCCGACGTGCTGGACATCCGCAAGCTTTATAGCGAGGCGGACGTCTTCACCTATGATCCGGGCTTCACCTCGACCGCCGCCTGCGAAAGCGCCATCACCTACATCGACGGCGACAAGGGGGAACTGCTCTATCGCGGCTATCCGATCGAGCAACTGGCCGAAAGGTCGACGCACCTCGAAGTCTGCTATCTGCTGTTGTATGGTGAGCTGCCAACGGCCTCGCAACTGGCTGATTTCACCCACCGTGTGACCAATCACACGATGGTGCACGAACAGATGCACTACTTCTTCCGCGGCTTCCGCCGGGACGCGCATCCGATGGCAACCATGGTCGGCGTGGTCGGCGCGATGGCGGCCTTCTACCACGACTCGACCGACGTGAATGACCCGTGGCAGCGTGAGGTTGCCGCGATCCGGATGATCGCGAAACTCCCGACCATCGCCGCGATGGCCTACAAGTACTCGGTCGGCCAGCCCTTCGTCTATCCGAAGAACGCGCTCAGCTACGCCGGCAATTTCCTCAACATGTGCTTTGCCGTCCCGGCCGAGGATTACGTCGTCAACCCGGTCCTGGAAAAGGCCATGGACCGGATCATGATGCTTCATGCCGATCATGAGCAGAACGCCTCGACCTCGACCGTCCGGCTGGCGGGGTCCTCGGGCGCGAACCCGTTCGCCTGCATCGCCGCCGGCATTGCCTGCCTTTGGGGGCCCGCGCATGGCGGCGCGAACCAGGCCTGCCTTGAGATGCTGAAGGAAATCGGCACCGTCGACCGTATCCCGGAGTTCATCGCCAAGGCGAAGGACAAGAATTCCGGCTTCCGGCTCATGGGCTTTGGCCACCGGGTCTACAAGAACTTCGACCCGCGCGCCAAGGTGATGAAGGAATCGGCGGACGAGGTGTTGGGCCTTCTGGGCGTGGAAAACAACCCGCTCTTGCAGGTCGCCAAGGAACTGGAACGGATCGCGTTGGAGGATGAGTATTTCATCTCGAAGAAGCTTTATCCCAACGTCGATTTCTATTCCGGCATCATATTGGAGGCGATGGGCTTCCCGACCGCGATGTTCACCCCGATCTTTGCGATCAGCCGCACCGTGGGCTGGATCAGCCAGTGGAAAGAGATGATTGCCGACCCGACCCAGAAGATCGGCCGCCCGCGTCAGCTTTACATCGGGCCGACGCAGCGCGACTACATCGACCTGCGCCACCGCTAGGCCCAGGTGGGGCGGTTAAAGCCGCCCCGCCGCTTCAACCGCGCCCGTCCAGGGTCTGCACCCTGCCGTAAAGATCAACCCGACGGTCTCGGAACAGGCCCCAACTGGCCCGCAGCGCCGCAATCGCGCCGAGGTCGAGCGTCTGGACCAGCACACCCTCCTCCTCCCGTCCCGCCTTTGCCAGTAGCTGGCCCGTATGGTCGGCAATGAAGGACGACCCGTAGAACGTGACCTCACGCCCGTCCGGGGCCACCTCTGTCCCCACCCGGTTCGAGGCGACGACTGGCACGATATTCGCCGCCGCATGGCCGCGCATCACCATCTCCCAATGCGGCTGGCTGTCATAGCCGGGCGCGGGCGGCTCGGACCCGATGGCCGTGGGATAAAGCAGGATCTCCGCCCCCTGCAGCGCCATCGACCGGGCGCATTCCGGAAACCACTGGTCCCAGCAGATACCCACGCCGATGCGGCCGAACGCCGTGTCCCAAACCCTGAACCCCGTGTCGCCGGGCGAGAAGTAGTACTTCTCCTCATACCCCGGCCCCTGCGGAATATGGCTTTTGCGATAGATCCCCAGCACCTGCCCATCCGCATCGACCATGGCGACCGAGTTGAAGAAGGCCTGCCCCGCCCGCTCGAAGAAGCTGACCGGCAGGACCACCCCCAACTCTCGCGCAAGGGCTGCAAAGCGGGCGATCAGCGGGTGCCCCTCGGCGGCAAGCGCCAGATCGAAGTAGCGCGCGTGCTGCTCGATGCAGAAATAGGGCGCCGCAAACAGCTCTTGCACCAGCACGACCTGCGCACCCTTAGAGGCAGCGGCGCGCACCAGCGCCTCGGCCCGGTCAGCATTGCCGGGCAGATCCCAGCTGCAGGCGAACTGCGTCGCGGCGACGGTGACGACAGTCATTCAAGCTCTCCAAAAGGCATGCCCCGCCGGACCAGCCGACGGGGCATCCCCTGCTACCTGTCCGCCTAAAGCTTCAGCCCAAGGACCGTTGCCATCTGCAGCTCGCCAAACCCGTTGAACCGGGTGTTGGTGACGGTGGAGTAAGACCCCATCCCCTGCCAGATGACGAAATCGCCCTCGGCCATGTCGGCGGGCAGAGGAATCTCGCCCGGCAGCCGGTCCACCGAATCACACGTCGGCCCGAAGACGATCCGGGGCATCACTTCGCCCTGGCGCTTCACACCCTCCGGCGACAGCACCTCGATCCTGTCGATCACGCCGATCATCGGCAGTTCGGTCAACGTGCCATAGACGCCATCGTTCAGGAACACATGTATCCCGTCCCGCAACGCCTTGACCCGAGCGGCCAGCGCGAAGGCATCGCCACAAAGGGCACGACCGGGCTCACAGACCAGAAGTGGCCGGTTCTCACCAAAGGCCTCGGTGGCGACGCGGTCGATCAGCGCGAAGGTCTCTTCGATCTGCGGCACGATCGCCGACATGCGGTGATTGGGAAAACCGCCGCCGACGTTCAATCGCGCAATGGTAACGCCAGCCGCGCGGGCAATCTCTGCCCCTTCGCGGATATAGGCTTCCCAGGCATGGGGATCGGTGCATTGCGTGCCGGGGTGGAAGGTCAGCGAGGGGATAAAGCCCGCCGCCGCCACGTCCTTCAACAGCTCGACCGCAAGCTCGACCGTAGCGCCGAACTTGGCACCGAAGTTGTAGGCGGCCCCCGCGACCGGCAGCTTGTAACGCACCGAAATCTCGGTGCCGTCGACCGGAACCATCTCGACCAGCTTGGCAAGTTCCGACTTGGAATCAACGCTGTAGGACTTGACACCCTTGGCGACCGCATGGGCAATCTCATGCCGCGCGCGCACCGGGTTGTTGTAATGGATGGCAGCATCCGGCGCGAGGCGGCGGATCAGGTCGATCTCGAAGGGCGAGGCGCAGTCGTAGCCGCGAATCCCGGCCGCCGCGAGGTTTTCCACCATCGCCTCGCCCGGGTTCGACTTCACGGCATAGGTGACCATGCCGGGAAAGCCGTCGATGAACCGGCGCGCGGCGGCCTGCGCCGCCGAGGGCGCGAAAAACAGCACCGGGTTCTCGGGAGCTTGCGTCCGCAGAAATTCGGTCGGATTGGTCCAGATCGTCTTGGAAAGTCCCATCGGCGTATTTTCCTTTGCCAACAAGACGCTTCGCCCTTCCCCGCAGCAGCTATGGGACCGGGCACCAGCGTGGTTTCAAGTGAACCAGGCCAGGTGCGTATGAGCCGCCCTTTTCCTGCAGTGGAGGATGCCGCATATGATGTACAAACTCACCGAACAAAACTGTATAAATGCGGTGATGTGGCGTTATAATGACGAAAAAGATGGCATAATGCATGGATGAGCTGGATCGCAACATTCTTGGGCTGCTTGGCGCCGACGCGCGCATGTCCGTGGCCACCCTGTCACGCCGGCTCAAGGTCGCCCGGTCGACCATCCAGGCCCGGCTGGAGCGTCTGGAAACCAGCGGCGTGATCGCCGGCTACACCCTAAAACTCGGCGAAGGCGCGCGCGAGGGTCGGCTCAGGGCCTCTGTCCTCCTCACCATCGAACCCCGGTCGCAGGCCGCCGTCCTGACCCGCCTCAAATCCATCGCCGAGGTGGAGCGGGTCTTCACCACCTCGGGCCGGTTCGATTTCCTGCTGCAGGTTGCCTGCCCGAACACCCAGGTCCTCGATCAGGTGCTCGACCAGATCGGCGCGATGGCGGGGGTGCGTGCGTCCGAAAGCCTGATCCACCTCTCCACCAAGATCGACCGCGCGGTCTGACGGAACACATCGCGGCACCACCGGGTTTCGTCTGACCAACCGAAAAGGAGCATCCAATGTACATCGACGGTTTCCTCATCCCCGTACGCACCACCGACAAGGACGTCTACCGCGCCCACGAGGCGAAGTGGTGGCCAAGGTTCCGCGATATGGGCGCGCAAAGCATCGTCGTAGGCTGGGGCGATGACGTGCCAGAGGGCAAGCACACCGACTTCCAGCGCGCGGTCGACCTGCAACCGGACGAGACTGTCGTCTTCTGCTGGATGACCTGGCCCGACAAGGCCACCCGCGACGCAGCCTATGCCAGGATGATGGAAGACCCGGAGATGGACGGGGTGGAGATGCCCTTCGACGGCAAGCGCATGGTCTTCGGTGGCTTCCAGCCGATCCTGCAGGAAAGCTAGACCTCTGGCAGCGCGCGCCGGATGATGTCTGCCACCATGGCGTCCCGCGCCTCGGGCTCCAGCGACCTCACCCCGCGCAACCGGTTCGAGGCGAGAAGGTCCGCCAGCCCATGCGCCAGCGCCCAGACCGCCGCCTCGTCCGCCGTGCTCCGCCCACCCGCGGCCGCCACCTGATCGATCAGATGCTGGTAGGCCGCCCGTGCCGACAGCCCCAGATCCGGCACTTCGAAATCCGGCCTGTCCGATTGCCACATCAGCCGGAACAGCGTCGGCCGGGCAATGGCGAAATCCACATAGCCCAGTCCCGCCGCCACCAGTTGCGACGCCGGGTCCTTCTCGGCCACCGTCTCGCGCGCGGCTTGCGCGGCCAGGAACTGCCGGAACGCCTCCGCTGCCAGGGCCGTCAGCAGCCCCTGCGCATCGCCGAAATGGTGCGCCGGGGCGGCGTGGCTGACCCCGGCCCGCTTGGCCACCGACCGCAGCGAGAACCCCTCCATTCCGCGCTCGGCCAGTTCGGCCTCGGCGGCCTGCAACAAGGCGGCCCGCAAATCGCCATGGTGATAGGGCCGCGCGTCCGCAGCCGGTGAATGCACCGCAAGAGGGCGCAACCGGGGTGGTTCAGATTTCATTCCCAGGGAATAACCCGCCATCTTTCCACTGTCAAAATTTTCCTTGACGGATGTTGCGCACTGTCTATCCTGTCACTGTCAAGATAGGAGAGCCCATGTCCCCCGACCCCCACGCCCTGTTCCAGGTGACCGGCCCTCTCGCCATCCTGGGCTGGCTTTCGCTGCTGCTCGCCCCGCTCGCTCCACGGCTGGCCGACACTGTGGCGGCGCTCATCATCCCCGTGCTGCTGTCGGTCGGCTATGCCGGGCTGATCCTTGTCCACTGGTCCGACGCACCGGGCGGCTTCGACACGCTGGCCAATGTCATGGCACTCTTCACCAACCCCTTCGTGGCCCTTGCCGGATGGGTGCATTACTTGGCCTTCGATCTTTTCGTCGGCGCCTGGATCACCCGCACCGCCCGGGCCGAAGGGATCCCCCACCTCCTCACCCTGCCCTGCCTTGTCCTGACTTTCCTCTTCGGCCCGGCCGGGTTTCTGGCCTTCACCGCCCTGCGCGCTGGTTTTGCCGCCCGGGCCCGCATGTCAAAGGTTGCCGCATGACCCTGACCCTCGCCGCCCCGCCCGTCACCGCGCCCGACCTCCGCCGCATGGCAACGGACGCACCGGGCTTCACCGTTCTGGCCATCCTCCTGACCCTCGCGCTCGTTCCGCTTTACGCCGCGATGGCCCTCGACACCCGCCTCTTCCAGGGCGACAGCCCCTGGCTGAAGCCGATCAAGTTCCACTATGCACTTGGCGTCTACACGATCTCCCTCGCTTTCTTTGCCCGCTACATGCCCGAAACCACCCGTAGGGGCCGTCCCTGGCGCTGGTTCACCGCAGCCGTCATCATCGCCATTCTCGGCGAGGTTCTCTGGCTGTCCAGCGCCGCCATGCTGAACACCGCATCGCATTTCAACACCGAGATCCCGGTCTTCGCCGCCGTCTACCCGCTGATGGGGGCCTTCGCCGTGCTCTTGACCTCGGCCAGCCTCGTGATGGGAGTTTCGGTCTGGCGCAACCCGGCCAGCGGTCTTCACCCGACCGTCCAACTGTCGGTCGCCCTGGGCCTGATCCTGACCTTCGCGCTCACCGTCCCGGTCGCAGGCTACCTCTCCTCCGCCGGGGGCCATTTCGTCGGCACCTCGACGCGCACGCTTTGGATCCTGGGCTGGTCGCGCGACGCCGGCGACCTCCGTGTCGCACATTTCCTCGCGACCCATGCCCTGCATTTCGTCCCCGTGGCCGGCCTCCTCGCCGCCCGCCTGCTGCCTGCGCAGGCCAGTCGTGCCGTCTGGCTTGCCGCAGCGCTCTACGCCGCCCTCGTGGCCGCCACCTTCACCCAGGCGCTGAACGGACAGCCCTTCCTGCCCGCCCTCGGCTAAGCTCCGCAGCGGCGGGAACCGGGGCCAAGCGCGCGGGTTGACCCCAGACCCCTGTCGCACCAAGGAGCCCGGCATGAGCTATTTCGATGGCTTCGTCATTCCCGTCCGCATCACGGACCGCGAAGCTTTCCAGGCACATGAGCGGAAGTGGTGGCCCTTCTTCAAGAACCTCGGCGCGCTCACCCTCGTTGCCGGCTGGGCCGACGATCTCGACGTCAATCTCGGCTTCCAGCGCTCTGTGGATCTCCGCCCGGGTGAGACGGTCGTCTTCTGCTGGATGGTCTGGCCCGACAAGGCGACCCGTGACCGCGCGCATGACCAGATGATGGCGCACCCCGAAGAACTGGACTCCCGCATGCCCTTCGACGACAAGCGCATGGTCTCGGGCGGCTTCGCTGCGCTTCTGGACGAAAGCTGACCCGAGCGCCCTTTCCCTCGGCCCCGGCTTTGGCTAAACCCGTCCGGCGACTGCCGGGGAAAAGCGACATGCCGATGGAAAAGACCTTCAACGCGACCGAGGCCGAGGCGCGGATCTCGAAGCTCTGGCTTGACGCCAAAGCCTTCGCCGCCGGGGCCAACGCCAAGCCCGGCCGCCCGGCCTTTTCCGTGATGATCCCGCCACCGAACGTCACCGGCTCGCTCCACATGGGCCATGCGTTCAACAACACCCTGCAGGACATCCTGACGCGCTGGCACCGGATGCAGGGCGACGACACTTTGTGGCAGCCCGGCACCGACCACGCCGGGATCGCCACCCAGATGGTGACCGAACGCGAGATGGCGCTGCATCAGGAACCCGACCGCCGCACGATGGGGCGTGAGAAGTTCCTCGCAAGGGTCTGGCAACAAAAGCAGAAGTCGCGCGGCAACATTCGCGGCCAGCTCGAACGCCTCGGCGCCTCCTGCGACTGGGACCGCGAGGCCTTCACCATGTCCGGCGCCCCCGGCGCGCCAGCGGGCGAGGATGGCAACTTCCACGACGCCGTCATCAAGGTCTTTGTCGACCTCTACAACAAGGGCCTGATCTACCGCGGCAAGCGGCTGGTGAACTGGGACCCGCATTTCGAGACGGCTATTTCCGACCTTGAGGTTGAGAACACCGAAGTCCCCGGCCACATGTGGCACTTCAAATATCCGCTCGCGGGCGGTCAGACCTACGAGTATGTCGAGAAGGACGCCGAAGGCCGCGTGACCCTGCGCGAGACGCGGGATTACATTTCGATCGCCACCACGCGCCCCGAAACCATGCTGGGCGATGGCGCGGTGGCAGTTCATCCATCAGATGAACGTTACGCGCCAATCGTCGGAAAACTCTGCGAAATTCCGGTCGGTCCCGCCGAACACCGCCGCCTCATCCCGATCATCACCGACGAGTATCCGGACCCCACCTTCGGCTCCGGTGCGGTCAAGATCACCGGCGCTCATGACTTCAACGACTACGCCGTCGCCAAGCGCGGCGACATCCCCTGCTACCGCCTTCTGGACACCCGCGCCCAGATGCGCTCCGACGGCGTCCCCTATGATGAGGCCGCGAAGATCGCCGGCCAGATGTCCCGCGCTTGGCTGGTGGCCAAGGGCTACGCGACCCCCGGCATCGCCGAGCAGCCCTTCACCCTGTCGGAAGCCGAGATCGACGCCCTGAACCTCGTCCCCGACGACCTTCGCGGGCTGGATCGCTACGAGGCCCGCAAGCGCGTGGTCGAGGCAATCACAGCGGAGGGGCTGGCGGTCACCACCCTCAAGAAATCCGTCGACAAGGAAACCGGCTCCGAGCACCTGGAACTGGTGCCCTATGTCGAGTCCAAGCCGATCATGCAGCCCTTCGGCGACCGGTCGAAGGTGGTGATCGAGCCGATGCTGACCGACCAGTGGTTCGTCGACACCGCCAAGATCGTCGAACCCGCGCTCGATGCCGTGCGGACCGGCCGCACGAAGATCATCCCACCCTCGGGCGAGAAGACCTATTACCACTGGCTGGAAAACATCGAACCCTGGTGCATCAGCCGCCAGCTTTGGTGGGGGCACCAGATCCCGGTCTGGTATGGACTGGACCTGTCGGCCCCAGGTTTCAAAGATGATGAGGGCGACGAGGCGCTGGACGAGGTGGAAATCCTCCGCGTTCTCGGCGACGGCGGCCATGTGTCGCGCGATGCGATCTACCATTGCGCGGCGGACGTTGCGACGGTGGGCGAAAGCTTCCGTGACACGCTGGCCGGCCTGCCCCATCCGCTGAACCACGCCCGCTTGGTGGAAGTCGCCGACCGGGCCGCGGCGGTAGAGGCCTTGGCGACCGCGCTGGCAGCCTACGGAACGGAGCAGGACCCGACCAAACTGGTCTATCCGATCTGGCGCGACGAGGATGTCCTAGACACCTGGTTCTCCTCCGG
>JANPJZ010000039.1:0-6855 GCA_031425795.1 Rhodobacter sp.
TCCGCCCAGACATACCAGTTGGCGTGGGGGTTGGTGCGGTCTCCCCGGCTTTCCCTGAACCAGGGATGCTGGTCGCTGGTGTGCGACAGCACGAGGTCGATCATCACCCGCAGCCCCAGGTCATGCGCGCGCGCAACCAGGGCGTCGAAATCGGCAAGGTTTCCAAACATCGGATCGACATCGCAATAGTCGCTGACGTCATAGCCGAAGTCCTTCATCGGGCTGGTGAAGAACGGGCTGATCCAGATCGCATCGGCCCCGAGGGCGGCGATATGGTCCAGCCGCCCGATGATCCCGGCCAGATCCCCGATGCCGTCGTCATTGCTGTCCTGAAAGCTGCGCGGGTAGATCTGGTAGATCACCGCACCGCGCCACCAATCGGGGTCTGCGGCCAGCACTGACCGGCCGTCACGTTCCATCAAGCTCACTTCACCGACCCCGCGAGAAGGCCCCGCACCAGGAACCGCTGCATCGAGAAGAACACGAGGAGCGGCACCGCGATGGAGACGAAGGCCGAGGCCGACAGGATCTCCCAGTCGCCCCCGCGCGACCCCATCAGGTTGACGATGTTGCCGGTCAGCACCTGCTGGTCATTGCCGGTCCCCAGGAACACCAATGCCACCAGCAGGTCGTTCCAGGTCCAGAGGAACTGGAAGATAGCGAAGCTGGCCAGCGCCGGGAAGCTCAGCGGCAGGATGATCTTGGTGAAGATCTGGAAATCCGTCGCCCCATCCACCTTGGCGTTCTCGATGATGTCGCGCGGCAGGCCGACCATGTAATTGCGCAAGAGATAGATCGCGAGCGGCAACCCGAAGCCGGTATGGGCCATCCAGATGCCCAGATACCCTTTCCCGATGCCGATCCAGTTGTGAAACTGCAACAGCGGGATCAGCGCCAGCTGCAGCGGCACGACCAGCAGCCCCACGACGAATGCGACCAGCAACGCGCGACCGGGGAAATCCATCCAGGCCAGCGCATAGGCCGCAAAGGCCGCCACCAGGATCGGGATGATCGTCGCCGGGATCGCCACCGTCAGCGTGTTCAGGAACGCCTGCCCGATCGATTGGCCCGCCATCGGTGAGGAGATGACGTTCGTGTAGTTGTTCACCGTGAACTCCGGCGGGGTGGAGGCCGTCGCGAAGACCCGCGGCATCCGCAACTCCGCCATCGAGGTCGGCGACGACAGTGCAAACGCCCCGTCCGCCCCAACCGTCAGCGCCACGCCATCGCCCAGATCCGCCACAGCGCCCGGCTCATAGGCCTCCGGCTCGCGTGAGGAGGTGCCCCAGGCGCTGACATCGGTGCCAGCCGCGTAAAGCTGGCCCTCGATGACGAAGCCGCCATCCCGCTCCACCTCGTCGCCTTCGATCCGCACGGCCGCCAACTGCTGCACCTGCGTCGACAGCGACTGCCACCACCCCGAGCCGACAATCTGGTCCCCGGTCCGGAACGACGACACCAGAAGCCCGAAGGTCGGCAGCACCCACAGGATCACCAGCGCCAGGGTCGACAGATGCACCGCCCAGACGAGGCCCGATTTCTTGCCAACAATCCCGTCCATCGCCGCCCCCTTACCGCATTTCCTTGCGCGCGTTTACCACGTTCCAGATCAGGATCGGGGTCACGAGCAGCATGATGATCATGGCGCTCGCCGAGCCCATGCCCCAGTCCAGCGCGCGGAACAGCTTGTCGTACATGTAATTGGCCAGCACCTGCGTCTCCCACTGGCCGTTGGTCATGGCGAGCACGATGTCGAAGACCTTGAGCACGGTGATCGTGATCGTGGTCCAGACCACAACGATCGTGCCCGAAATCTGCGGCACCTTGATCTTGAAGAAGATCTGGAAAGCGTTCGCCCCGTCGATGGTGGCCGCCTCGATCGTGTCTTCCGGCACCCCGCGCAGGGCGGCCGACAGGATGACCATGGCAAACCCGGTCTGGATCCAGACCAGCACCGCCATCAGGAAGTAGCTGTTCCAGTACGGCTTCTGCAGCCAGACCTGAGGCTGACCATAAGGCAGGTCATTGGTCACGATGCCATACAGCCACACGGCCAGAGCATAGACGAGGAAGGCCGCGACAAGTGCGCCCAGCACACGGGCCACGATCAACAGCGGTCCGCCACGCTGGCCCTGGAGAAGCGGGCGAAGGACGCTGTAGCCGCCCCATGCAATCGCCAGCAGAAGGCAGCCGATCAGCACGAAGGGCACCAGCCGCAGCATCAGGAACGACCCGATGCCACCGTCGAACTTCAGCCAGACCGCGTTGATCAGGCCGATCTGGCTCAGGTTCGCGTCGCGGCTGTCATAGATCAGCTTGAAGATCACGCTCGCGCCCACGAAGGAAATCGCCATCGGCATGAAGATCAGCGATTTCGCGATATTGCCCCACTTGATCCGGTCGGTCAGCTGTGCCGCCAGAAGGCCGAAGGCGGTGGCGGCGGCGGGCACGACGATCAGCCAGAGGATGTTGTTGCGCAGGCTCTCGATGAACTTGGGCTCGTCGAACATGCGGAAATAGTTGCCAAGGCCGACGAAGTTTCCGTCCCGGTTGAACAGCGACAGCCAGGCCGTCGCGAAGACCGGATAGGCGAGGTAAAGGCACAGAAGGGCCAGCGCCGGAAACAGGAACAGCCAGGGCCGGATCATGTTGGCGCGGTTGGTGTTGCGCCCTGCGTTGGGCCCCCGCGCGGGGTAAAGCACTTTGTCGAGGAACAGGTTCGAGGCGTAGAAGTAGAAGATGCAGCCACCGACACCGATGACGATCACCACCAAAGCCTGCAATGCCGGATGCATGGAACCCCTCCCCTGATGTGCGAGACAGATGCCCGTCTTTGCTGGGCTGTTGGGCGAAACGCGCCAGAACCGGGTATCAGGGGCCGGGCGAAATGCGCCCGGCCCCTGCCGTGTCAGTTCACTTCGGCCACGAGGCCTGGATCGCGTCAGCCGCTTCCTGTGCGGACTTGCCGCCCACGAAGTCGACCATCCCGGTCCAGAAGGTGCCCGCGCCAACCGCGCCCGGCATCAGGTCGGACCCGTCGAAGCGGAAGGTGGTTGCGTTGGCCAGGATCTCGCCCTGCTTTTTCAGCGCATCGGACCCGTAGAGGTCGATGTTCACACCGGTGTGCGGCGTGACAAAGCCGGTCTGCGCCATCCAGACTTCATGCGCGATCGGGGTCTTCAGGAACTCGATGAACGCACGTGCGCCTTCGCTTTCCTTCATGATGAAGGCCAGCGTTCCGGCACCAAGCACCGGTGAGCCCAGATCCTTGCCCGCATAGGCCGGGAAGTAAAAGAAGTCCGCATCCGTGCCGAGTTCCGTGCCTTCTGGGAAGAAGGACGGAATGAACGACGCCTGGTGATGCATGTAGCAGGCAGGCGGCGACGAGAAGAGGCCCTTGGGGCTGTCGCGGAAGTCGGTCGACGCGACGGCAGCAGCGCCGCCCGCAACGAAGGCGTCATTCTTGGCGAAGTAGCCGAATTCGTCGATTGCAGCCACAACTTCGGGGCTGTTGAACGGCAGCTCGTTGGTCACCCACTTGTCATAGGTTTCCGGCGACTGCGTGCGCAGCATCATGTCCTCGACCCAGTCGGTCGCAGGCCAACCCGTAGCACCGCCTGAACCCAGGCCAATGCACCAGGGCGTGCCGCCATCGGCGACGATCTGTTCGGTCAGCGCCTTCAGCTCTTCCATCGTGGCTGGGATCGCGTAGCCTGCATCGGCAAAGTTGTCAGGGCTGTACCAGACCAGCGATTTCACGTCGGCCTTGTAGGGGAATGCGTAAAGGGCCGGATTGCCGTCAGCACCCTTGTAGGTCCCAAGTGCCGCCCAGCTGGATCCGGCACCATAGTTTTCGGTCAGCCAAGCGGTCGTCTCGTCGCCCAGCGGAAGGATCAGACCCTTGCCCGCGAGATCGCCGATCAGCCCCGGCTGCGGCAACACCGCGACATCCGGCGGAGAGCCTGCCTGCGCGTCGATGACAATCTGCTGTTCGTATCCCTCAGAAGACGAATAGTTCACCGCCACGCCCGATGCGGCCGTGAAATAGGCCAGCATCGATTCAACCAGAACCTGATCTTCGCCACGCCAGGGTCCGAAGATGTTGATCGACTGGCCCTCAAGATTGTAGGCCTCGTCAAAGGCCTTGTAGCTGTCCCAGTTGAAGGCGCCTTCGCCTACCGGAAACTTCATGTCCTGGGCACCGGCCGCACCGGACAAAAGCGCCAGCGCCGCAGCGCTTGCGAGAAGTCTTGTCTTCATTGATTTTCCTCCCGTTATCCGCGTCAAGCGGGTCAGTCCCAAGACAGGTCAGAATCATCTCAAACCGCTTTGGATGCGTGAACGTCTCCCAACTCCCCCGCCAAGTCAATGAAGTTGGCGTGAACCCCACAGGATTTGCCAGACATGCAGGGCCACGAAATGCGCCAAGGCCCGCTTGCATGCCCGAAATTCGTACAAACCCGGTCGAATGGGCTTTGACCTCGGGGCCCCGTGTCAGTAGCGTGCCAGCGTTTTAAACCGCTTTGAGCATGGCCTGATGAACCTCAAGGAGCTCGCCACACAGTTGGGCCTGTCGCCCACAACCGTCAGCCGCGCGCTGAACGGCTATCCGGAGGTCAACGAAACGACCCGCGAGCGCGTGATGGCGGCGGCCAAGCGCAACAACTATCGCCCCAACACCCGCGCCATCCGTCTGGCAACCGGGCGCGCTCTGGCCGTCGGGCATGTCATTCCGATCGCCACGAGGCATGAAATCGTGAACCCGATCTTTGCCGACTTCATCGCAGGCGCGGGGGAGACCTATTCCCGCAACGGATATGACATGCTCTTGTCGGTCGTGGCGGACGAAACCGAAGAGACGACCTACCGGGAACTGAAACTGCGCGGTGCCGTGGACGGCGTCATTGTCCACTCGCCCCGGATGGACGACCCCCGCATCGCTCTGCTGCATGACATCGGCCTGCCGTTTGTCGTCCACGGACGGGCCTCGGGCAGCGCCACGCCCTATAACTGGGTCGACGTGAACAACCGGCGTGCCTTCCACCGCGCCACCGAGTTCCTGCTGGACCTGGGTCATGCCCGGATCGCATTGGTCAACGGTCTGGAATACATGGATTTCGCGCTGCGTCGGCGGTCCGGCTATGTCGATGCGCTGGCCTCGCGCGGGATCGTGGCGGATGCGCGCCTCATGACATCCGATCAGATGACCGAAGTGGCCGGGTTTCAGGCGGCACATACCATGCTTGCCATGCCAAATCCGCCCACCGCCTTTTTGGTGGCGTCGATGATCTCTGCGATGGGCGTGCGCCGCGCCATCGAGGCTGCCGGTCTGGTCATGGGGCGCGATGTCTCGGTGATCATCCATGACGACGACCTGAGCTATCTCAAGAACGGCGACGCGGTTCCGATCTTCACGGCGACGCGGTCCTCGGTGCGCGAGGCAGGCCGCCTGGTGGCCGAGATGCTGCTGAACGTCATCGCACAAGGCGACGCCGCCCCGACGCACCGAGTGCATGAGGCCGAACTGATCATCGGCCAGTCGACCGGCCCTGCCCCGGGTCCACGCTCGACACCCGAGGGCATGGCGGGCACGACGCATCCTTAGGCTTGATCTGCAGCCATGCCTGAGACTATCACCCCCAGACAAACGACCAGAGGACCACGACATGACGCTTGCGATCCTCGCCGATATCGGCGGCACCAACACGCGGGTGGCCCTGGCGAACGGCAAAGAGATCGTCGCGGGCAGCCTGACGCGGTATTCCAATGCCGAATACATGGCCGCCGGCAAGGACATCGCCCACATTCTGTCGGATCATCTTGCCAAGGCGGGGGCATCCGTCAGCGGCGTCTGCGTGGCGGCGGCAGGACCGGTGCAGGATGGGGTTGCCACCCTGACCAATCTTGACTGGACCATGGACGCGGCAAAGCTGTCGGGCGCCACGGGTGCCACACGCGTCGCCATCCTGAACGACCTGCAGGCCCAGGGCCACGCCTTGGGGCATATCGCGCCGCAGAACCTGCGGACCCTTGTGGCGGGGCCGTCCCGGCCGGGCGGCTCGATGCTGGTCGTCGGACTTGGCACGGGCGTCAACGCGGCTCCGGTCCACAACACGCCATGGGGTCGTGTCGTGCCGCCATCCGAATGCGGACATGTGAACATGCCGGTCCGGTCAGAGGAAACCCTGCGCCTTGTCCGCTTCGTCGAGGCACGGCTTGCCGCCGAGGGTGAAGTGCCCCATGCCGGCGTCGAGGAGGTTCTAGCCGGGCGCGGTCTGGAGACACTGTATGCCTTTGCCGCGACCGAGGCTGGGCGCCCGGCCGAAAAGACCTCGGCGGAAATTCTGTCCGCACTTGCCTTGGGCGACGCCACCGCGCGCCACGCAGCCAAGCTTTATACCCTGATCGTGGGGCAGATGCTGGGGGATCTTGCGCTTATCCACCTGCCCTATGGCGGCATCTATCTGATCGGCGGCATGTCACGCGCGATGACGCCGCATTTCGCGACCTTCGGCCTTGAGGCGGCGTTCCGCGAGATGCGCCGCGTCGACCTGCTGCAGCAGGATTTCTCCATCACCGTGGTCGAGGACGATTTTGCCGCCCTGACGGGATGTGCGGCCTATCTTGACGCGGGCGGGCAGGGCTGATCAGACCCGCAGGCGTTCTTTCAGAAATTGCAGCGCGACCCCCAGCCCATCCGGCGCGATGCCGTGGCCGGTGCCCTTCATGACATGCCCATAGGTGTCAAATCCGGCTGCCGTCAGCGCCTGACCCGCCGCCGCCATGTCGGCAAAGGGGACCACAGGGTCTGCATCGCCGTGGATAAGCAGCACAGGCGGACGCACCACGGTTTCC
>JANPJZ010000040.1:0-3963 GCA_031425795.1 Rhodobacter sp.
CCTGCGCCGTCGGTGGGAGGGGTTCGGTCTGACCGAAGACGAGATCATGGCGAAGCTTGAAGACAACGACCTGCCGAACGGGAGGCTGGTCCGCGACGGGTCGGTCACGCCGGATTTCCGGCTGGCGAACGGCTGACAGGGGAAGGCGATGGACCTGATCGACACGCACCAGCACCTGATCCTGCGCGACCGGATCGGCTATGCCTGGACCGAAGGGATGCCGGGGCTGCAGGGCGATTTCACCCGTGAGGATTATGCTGGTCTTGTGTCCGGCAAGGGGATCGCGGGCACGATCTTCATGGAAACCGGCGTCGATGACGCCTACTACAAGACCGAGGCGCGGCTGGTGGCCGGGATGGTCGGGACCAGCGTCGGCGGGGTGGCGATGCTGGGGCAGATCGCCAGCATCCGGCCGGAGGAGGACGCAGGCTTTGAGGCCTGGCTGGAAGAGGCGTCGGGGCTTGGCGTGGTGGGTTTCCGTCGCATCCTGCATGTCGTGCCGGATGAGGTATCGCAAGGTGCAACCTTCCGGACCAATCTGCGCAAGATCGGGCGGGCGGGCCTTCCTTTTGATCTGAATTTCCTTTCCCGGCAGCTGATTGCGGTGGGCCTGCCCCTGCTGCGCGCCTGCCCGGACCAGCCTTTCGTGCTGGACCATTTCGGGGTGCCTGATGTGGCGGCAGGCGATTGGGACATCTGGCGCGCCGGCATCGACGCGGTGGCGGCGTTTGAAAACGTGGTGGTGAAGTTTTCAGGCATCACCGCCTACTGCGTACCGGGTACGGGGTCGGTAGAGGTGATCCGGCGCTATTCGGACCATCTCTTGCAGGCCTTCGGTCCGGACCGGATGCTTTGGGGCAGCGACTGGCCGGTGGTGGACCTTGGCACCGGCTTGCCGGGGTGGATCGACATGACGGCAGACCTGCTGGCCGGGCTCTCCCCTTCGGAGCAATACGCGATCGGGCAGGGCACGGCGCGGCGGGTCTACGGCGTCTAGAGCGCCAGTTTTCCTTCCGTCTCGGCCAGAAGGCGGGCGGAGGCGGCGAGAGCTTTGGTTTCCGCTTCGTCGAGCTCTGGCCGAAGTTCGGCGATGATGCCCTTGCGAGAGACGACGCGAGGCAGGGAGAGGGTGACGGCGGGAATGTCGCCCAGGCTTTCGGTCCGGCTGGAGACGGAGAGGACCGCGCCCTCATCCGCCGCGATGGCGCGGACGATGCGGGCAAGGCCAGCGCCGATGCCGTGCCAGGTGGCGCCTTTGCCCTCGATGATCCGGTAGGCAGCGCGGCGCACGCCTGCGTCGATCTCGTCGCGGACCGAATCCGTGATCGCGGCCCCGACCTGGGCGGCAAAGGCGGCGATGGGAACCGAGCCTGCGCGGGCGGCGGACCAGGCGAGAACCTCGCTGTCGCCGTGTTCGCCAAGGACATAGGCGTGCACCGACTGTGAGGCGATACCAAGGTGGCGGCCAAGGAGGCTGCGGAAACGGGCGGTGTCGAGGACGGTGCCGGAACCGATGACGCGGGCGGGGGACAGGTGGGAGAGGCGGGTGGTGACGTGGGTCATCACGTCGACCGGGTTGGTGGCGACCAGCAGAATCGCATCGGGCGCGGCCCTGGTGATGGCGGCGACAACGGTGCGGAACACCTCGGCGTTGCGTTCAAGGAGTTGCAGGCGGGTTTCGCCGGGTTTCTGGCCAACGCCTGCGGCAAGGATCACCACGCCTGCACCCTCAAGGTCGGCATACTCCCCCGCGCGGACGGTGACCGGGCGGCCAAAGGGGACGGCGTGGGAGATATCCTCGGCCTCGGCCAGCGCGCGGGCGGCGTTCTGGTCGACCAGCACCACCTCGCTTGCGCCGCCACCGAGGGCGAGCGCAAAGCCCGCCGCACTTCCGACCATGCCCGTGCCGACGATGCCGACTTTCATGCGCGCTGCTCCTTCAGGTTTGGTGGAAGGGTCGCGCAGGCGGGGCGGGGAAGCAAGGTCGGGGTGCGTGATGGGCGGAGATCGGACCTTACGGTTGGAGGGCCGCCTCCAAAAGGTCATAGCCGCCGGCCATGCCTTCGCCCATGCCGGAGGCGAACACCTGATCACGGCTTGGGGTGCTGGAATAGGTGATCTGCACGGTGACGGTGGTGCGGCCGTCAGCTTCGGCGAAACTGGTGCTGACGTCGGTCGGGCCGCCGGTCCAGTCGGGGTCGAACACCTCGGTGTGCGTGATCCGGTCGGGGGTCAGGGTGGTGATCCTGCCGGAGAGCGTGATCCGCGTGCCGTCGCGCATCACCCAGGTGTAGCGAAAGCTGCCGCCGGGGCGGGCGTCCATCTCGCAGACCTCCAGTGGCATGTCGGGGCTGCCCATCCAGCGTTTGAGGAGGGCCGCGTCGGTATGGGCGCGGAAGACGGCGGGTTTCGGGGCGGCAAAGCTGCGGGTGACGGTGATCTGGCGGTCACCCACGGCGACAAGGCGAAAGTCGGTGCGGCCGGGGATCAGGGTGGGGAGAAGCCGGTCGAGTTGGGCGTAATGCGATGCAAGGCCGCGTTCCATCTCCGGCGCTGCCGCGTCACGGGCGGCGGCGGAGGTGTAGCGGATGGTCATGTGGAGGCGGGTGGTCTGCGGGGCGATTTCGGTCAGGGTCTGGGTGACGGTGGTCTCGCCCCCGGTCCAGTCGTCGTCGAAAGCCTCGGTGTTCACCAGCGTGCGCGGGGCGTCGACGGTCAGGAAGCGGCCGGTGACGCCGGTGTCGTTGCCCTCGAAGCGCCAGACCCAGCGGAACGCGCCACCTTCGCGCAGGTCGGTGTCGCACTGGATCATCGGATTGACGTCACTGCCCAGCCAGCGTGGGACGATGGCGGGATCGGTGATCGCGCGCCAGAGAAGGCTGGGCGAGGCGTTGAAATCGCGGCTGTAGGTGAAGGTTTCGGTGGGGGAGGCGAGAGTGTCCATGTCAGGCGCTTTCCAGAAGGGTTTCAAGGCGGGTGTAGCTGTCGTCCAGCCCCTCGGTCATGCCGGAAGCGAGGACGGCCTCGCGGTCCTTGGCGTTGGGCAGAGTCATCGTGACGGTGAGGAGGGTGCCGGAGCCGTCGGGGGTGAAGAGGGTCTCGACATGGGCATCCGGGGTGGGGTCGGGCAGGAACATCCGCTCGATGTGAACGATGCGCTGGGGGGTCACTTCCAGGTATTCGCCGGTGGCGTGGAAGCGGGTGTCCTTGCCGTCCCACCAGTCGAAGCGGAAGCTGCCACCGGGGCGGCTGTCGGACTGGCAGGTCGGCATCGTCCAGCCGTCGGGGCCGACCATCCAGCGCTGGATGAGGGCGGGTTCGGTATGGGCGCGGAACATGAGCGCGGGCGGGGCGGCAAAGCGGCGGGTGATGACGATGCGGGTGTCGTCGGGGAGGGTAACTTGGGTGGTCATGGCGTGTCGTCCTTCTGCAGGTCGGCCAGCACGTCATCCAGCCGTGCATAACGCGCCTCCCACAATGCGCGGTACTGGCCAAGCCAGGACCAGAGCTGTTCCACGGCGTCGGGTTTCAGGCGGCGGGGGCGGGAAGTGCCGTCGATGCGGGTTTCGATCAGGCCCGCGTCCTCCAGCACCTTGAGGTGGCGGGAGATGGCGGGCTGGCTGATCGGGAAGGGGCGGGCGAGGTCCTGGACGGTGGCCTCACCCTCGGCCAGCCGGGCCAGAATTGCGCGGCGGGTGGGGTCTGAGAGGGCGGCGAAGGCGTGGTCAAGCTGGGTCATTGCGGGCCTTTGGGGGCAGAGATGTGCTGATGGGTGATGCGCCAGCCGTCGGGTGTGCGGACAAGGCAGAAGGTGGCGCGGACAAGGTCGTCGAACCGGTGCCCGTCGGGCGTGGTGCCGCCACAGCGCAGCAAACCGTGCGCGAAGGCGTGGTCGGGGCCTTCGGTCACCTGCAGGTCCTCCAGCCGGAAGGTGAAGGCGCCTTCGGTCTGCGGTTGCCAATC
>JANPJZ010000041.1:0-6265 GCA_031425795.1 Rhodobacter sp.
CCGCACCCGCCCTCAGACGCTCAGGCCGGCTGATCCGGGAACGCGGAACAGTTTGCACTGTCGCAGCCGTGCCGCAAGGACGCGCACCCTGATTCACTGCTCTCCAAGGCCGCGCCGTTCCAAGCCCGAAGGCACCGGCCAGGACCGCGCGGAAGAATGAGCCGGCGGCGCGTTACTCCAGTTCCACCAGCAGGTCCTTGGCGTCGATCTGCGCGCCGGGGGTGACGTGGATCGCCTTCACCACCGCCTCGCGGTCGGCGTGCAGGCCCGTCTCCATCTTCATCGCCTCGATGGTCAGGAGAAGGTCGCCGGCGCGGACCTTCTGCCCCATGGTCACCGCCAGCGATGCGATGGAGCCCGGCATCGGCGCGCCGACATGGGCTGGGTTGCCCTCTTGCGCCTTGGGCCGCGCCGCCGTCTTGGCTTTGGCCGCCCGGTTCGGCACGCGGATCACGCGGGGCTGGCCGTTCAGTTCGAAGAAGACCTTGACCTCACCGTCATCGGTCGTCTCTCCCACGGCCTGCAGGCGGATTTCCAGCGTCTTGCCGGGGTCGATCTCGGCGCTGATCTCGTCGCCGGGATTCATGCCGTAAAAGAAGGTTGGTGTCGGCAGGACCCGGACCGGTCCGTAAAGCCGGTGGCGGGCGCGGTAGTCCATGAAGACCTTGGGATACATGAGGTAGCCGTTAAGGTCCTCGTCATCCACCGTCTCGCCCTCGGCCTCTTCGTCGCCAAGGCGCAGGTCTTCGGCGAGTTTGAGGCGCGTCTTCTCGAGGTCGACCGGGGGCAGGCGCAGGCCGGGGCGGTCGGTCATCGGCGCCTCACCCTTCAGGACCTTGTTCTGGATGAGGGTGGGCCATCCGCTGGGGGGCTGACCAAGGTTGCCCTTCATCATGTCGACGACCGAGTCCGGAAAGGCCACCTCCACGCCCGGATCCTCCACCTGCGTGCGGGTCAGGTTTTGTGCCACCATCATCAGCGCCATGTCGCCCACGACCTTGGAGGACGGCGTGACCTTCACGATGTCGCCAAACATCTGGTTCACGTCGGCATAGGTTTGCGCCACCTCGTGCCAGCGGTCCTCCAGTCCCAGAGACCGCGCCTGGGCCTTGAGGTTTGTGAACTGGCCCCCCGGCATTTCGTGCAGGTAGACCTCGGACGCAGGCGCGGGGATGCCTGATTCGAAGGCCGCATACTGGGCGCGGACCTTTTCCCAATAGTTGGAGATCTCGCGGATCGCGGTGATGTCCAGCCCGGTGTCGCGTTCGGTGTTCTTCAGCGCCTCGACGATGGAGCCAAGGCAGGGTTGCGAGGTGCCGCCACTGAAGGCGTCCATCGCCGCGTCCACCGCATCCACCCCGGCATCGCAGGCGGCAAGGATCGTGGCGGCCCCGGCACCCGAGGTGTCATGGGTGTGGAAATGGATCGGCAGCCCGACCTCCTGCTTCAGCGTCTTGACGAGAATGCGGGCCGACGCGGGCTTCAACAGCCCCGCCATGTCCTTCAGCCCCAGCACATGCGCGCCTGCGGCCTTAAGCTCCAGGCCCATGGCGACATAGTATTTCAGGTCATACTTCGACCGCGCCGGATCCAGCAGGTCACCGGTGTAGCAGATCGTGCCCTCGCAGACCTTGCCCGCAGCCACCACCGCGTCCATCGCGACGCGCATGTTTTCCACCCAGTTGAGCGAATCGAACACGCGGAACACGTCCACGCCACTGTCGGCCGCCTGCGCCACGAAGGCCTGCACGACATTGTCGGGGTAGTTGGTGTAACCCACCCCGTTCGACGCGCGCAGCAGCATCTGTGTCATCAGGTTCGGCATCGCCGAGCGCAGCTCGCGCAGCCGCTGCCAGGGGCATTCCTGCAGGAAGCGGTAAGCCACGTCGAACGTCGCCCCGCCCCAACATTCGACCGACAGAAGCTGCGGCAGGTTTGCGGCATAGGTCGGCGCGACCCGGATCATGTCGATCGACCGCATCCGGGTGGCGAGCAGCGACTGGTGCCCGTCGCGCATCGTGGTGTCGGTGAGCAGGACCTTGGTCTGCGCCTTCATCCAGTCAGCCACCGCCTGGGGGCCCTTTTGCTCCAGAAGGTTGCGCGTGCCCATCGCAGGTTCGGCCTTGAGCGCGGGCGGCTTCGGCGCGCGCGCCTCGGCTGCCGGTTTCGGGCGACCGGCGGTTTCGGGGTGGCCGTTCACCGTGATGTCGGCGATGTAGGTCAGGATCTTCGTCGCCCGGTCCTTGCGGCGTTTGAAGTTGAAAAGCTCCGGCGTCGTGTCGATGAACTTGGTCGTGTAGGTATCGTTGAGGAAGGTCGGGTGCTTGAGCAGGTTGATCACGAACTCGATGTTCGTCGCCACCCCCCGGATGCGGAACTCGCGCAGGGCGCGGTCCATCCGGCTGATCGCCTTTTCCGGCGTCTGGGCATGGGCGGTGACCTTGACCAGAAGCGAATCGTAATACCGCGTGATCACGCCCCCCGCATAGGCCGTGCCGCCGTCCAGCCGGATGCCGTTGCCGGTGGCCGACCGGTAGGCGGTCAGGCGGCCATAGTCGGGGATGAAGTTGTTCAGCGGGTCTTCCGTCGTGACGCGGCACTGGACGGCGTGGCCGATCAGCTTCACGTCCGCCTGGGACGCCACGCCCGTGGCTTCGGGCAGGGACTTGCCCTCTTCGATCAGGATCTGGGCCTGGACGATGTCGATCCCCGTGACTTCCTCGGTGACGGTATGTTCGACCTGGACGCGCGGATTGACCTCGATGAAGTAGAACTTCTCGCTGTCCATATCCATCAGGAACTCGACCGTTCCCGCGCATTCATAGTCCACATGGGCGCAGATGCGCTTGGCCATTTCGCAGACATCGTCGCGCTGGGCCTGGGTCAGATAGGGTGCGGGCGCGCGTTCGACCACCTTCTGGTTCCGGCGCTGGACGGTGCAGTCCCGCTCCCACAGGTGCCAGCAGTTGCCTTGCTTGTCGCCGAGGATCTGCACCTCCACATGCCGGGCGCGGAGGATCATCTTTTCGAGATACCCTTCGCCGTTGCCGAAGGCCGCTTCTGCCTCGCGCCGGCCTTCGCGAACCTTGGCCTCAAGCTCTTCCTCGTTCAGGATCGGGCGCATCCCCCGCCCGCCGCCGCCCCAGGAGGCCTTGAGCATCAGCGGATAGCCGACCTCCGCCGCCTGCCGCTTGATCAGCGCCATGTCTTCGCCCAGCACTTCGGTCGCGGGGATGACGGGCACGCCCGCCTCCATCGCCACGCGGCGGGCGCTGGCCTTGTCGCCCAGGGCGCGCATCGTCTCGGCGCGGGGGCCGATGAAGGTGATTCCGGCCTGATCGCAGGCATCGACGAATTCGGGGTTCTCGCTTAGCAGCCCATAACCCGGGTGGATCGCATCCGCCCCGGCCATCTTGGCGACCCGGATGATCTCGGGGATCGACAGGTCTGCCCCCACCGGCGACAGCCCCTCGCCGATCCGGTAGGCCTCATCCGCCTTGAAGCGGTGGAGGCCCAGCTTGTCCTCCTCGGCATAGACGGCCACCGTCTTCTTGCCCATCTCGTTGGCCGCACGCATCACCCGGATGGCGATCTCGCCCCGGTTGGCGACAAGGATCTTCTTGAACTCGGGCATCAGGGCCTCCCCCAGGCAGGACCCCGCCACCTTAGGGGCGCTGCACTGCGGCGCAAGAGGGATTGCCGCCGTTTCCGCACAGAAATGCGACAAGGCGCCTCAGCCCGCCGTCGGCGAAGATGCGGGGGTCCGCTTGCCTGAACAATCCGCGAACGCGGGTCTTTCCCCGGACGGTGAACCGTATATACTCAAGCGATGAACGCTTGGGACGAAGATGAGGCTTTCGCAGCCGCCGCAGCCCCCGTGCCGCTCTCGCAGCGCGCACTGGCCGGGCGGGCGATGGGTCACGGCGACAGCGATTACCTCAAGGGGTTGAATGAGGCTCAGCTTGCGGCGGTCCATGCTCTGGACGGTCCGGTGCTGATGCTGGCAGGCGCAGGGACCGGCAAGACCAAAGCGCTGACGGCAAGGATCGTGCACCTTTTGCGCCAGCATCGTGCGCGGACACATGAGATTCTTGCCGTGACCTTCACCAACAAGGCCGCACGCGAGATGAAGAATCGCGTCCATGCCATGCTGGGCGAACAGGCGGAGGGGATGCCCTGGATGGGCACCTTCCACTCGCTGTCGGTCAAGATCCTGCGTCGTCATGCCGAACTGGTGGGGTTGAAGCCGAACTTCACCATTCTGGATACGGATGACCAGCTGCGCCTGCTGAAGCAGCTTATCTCGGCGGCCAACATCGACGAAAAGCGCTGGCCTGCGCGGTTGCTGGCCAGCCTCATCGACGGCTGGAAGAACCGCGCGCTGACGCCGGACCGGGTGCCGTCATCGGACGCAAGCGCCTACAACAATCGCGGGACGGAGCTGTATGAAGCCTATCAGGAGCGGCTGAAGACCCTGAACGCCACCGATTTCGGCGATCTCCTCCTGCACTGCGTGACGATCTTCCAGAAGCACGAGGACGTGCTGGCACAGTACCAGCGCTGGTTCCGCTACATCCTTGTCGACGAGTATCAGGACACCAACGTCTGCCAATACCTCTGGCTGAGGCTTCTGGCGCAGGCGCACAAGAACATCTGCTGCGTCGGCGATGATGACCAGTCGATCTACGGCTGGCGCGGGGCCGAGGTGGGCAACATCCTGCGGTTTGAAAAGAATTTTCCAGGCGCGCAGGTGATAAGGCTGGAGCAGAACTACCGATCAACCGCCCATATCCTTGCGGCCGCGTCGGGGATCATCGCGGCGAACAAGGGCAGGCTGGGCAAGACCCTCTGGACGGCTGGTGAGCCGGGCGAGAAGGTTCGCTTGATCGGCCATTGGGACGGCGAGGAAGAGGCGCGCTGGATCGGTGAGGAAGTCGAGGCGATCCAGCGTGGCACCCGCCACATGGAGCCGGTAGACCTGAACCGTCAGGCGATCCTCGTCCGCGCCTCCCACCAGATGCGGGCCTTCGAGGACCGGTTCCTGACCATCGGCCTGCCATACCGGGTGATCGGGGGGCCAAGGTTCTACGAACGCCAGGAAATCCGCGACGCGATGGCTTATTTCCGGCTCGCGGTGTCGCCTGACGATGATCTGGCGTTCGAGCGGGTGGTGAACCTGCCCAAGCGCGGCCTTGGCGACAAGGCGCAGGCCGACATCCAGCGCATGGCCCGAACTGCAGGGGTTTCCCTCCTCGACGGCGCGCGGGAGGCTGTGGCGAAATCCAGCTTCGGCGGCAAGGGCGGCGCGCAACTGCGCAGCTTTGTGGAAGGCGTGGACCGCTGGCACATCGCGACCCTGCACCCGGAATACGACCACATCCGCCTGGCCGAAACGATCCTTGAGGAATCGGGCTACACCGAGATGTGGCAGAACGACAAGACGCCCGAAGCCCCCGGCCGGCTCGACAACCTCAAGGAACTGGTCAAGGCGCTGGAGCAGTTTGACAACCTGCAAGGGTTCCTCGAACACGTCAGCCTGATCATGGACAACGAGACGGAAGGGGCGGAGGAGAAGGTCACGATCATGACGCTTCACGCCGCCAAGGGGCTGGAGTTTCCGGTCGTCTTCCTGCCGGGGTGGGAGGACGGCCTTTTCCCCAGCCAGCGCAGCATGGACGAGAGCGGGCTGAAGGGGTTGGAGGAGGAGCGGCGGCTGGCCTATGTCGGCATCACCCGGGCCGAGGAGCTGTGCACGATCAGCTTCGCTTCGAACCGCAGGGTTTACGGGCAGTGGCAAAGCCAGCTGCCCTCCCGCTTCATCGACGAGCTTCCCGCCAATCATGTCGAAGTGCTGACTGCCCCCGGCCTGTACGGCGGCGGATATGGGGCGGCGGCTTCGGTCGGGTTCGGCTCGCATCTGGAGGAGAGGGTGGCGAAGGCTGATGTCTACAACTCTCCCGGCTGGCGGCGGATGCAGGACCAGCAGTCCAACCGCCCGATGTCACAGCCCCGCGAGGCGCGGCATGTGGTGATCGATGCCGAGGCGGTCTCGCCCTATGTGATGGGGGACCGGGTGTTCCACCAGAAGTTCGGCTATGGCGAGATCATGGGGATCGAGGGCGACAAGCTGGAGATCGAGTTTGATCATGCCGGGTCGAAAAAGGTCGTTGCGCGTTGGGTGATCCCCGCCGATCAGGTGGATGACGTGCCGTTCTGAGGGGGGGTGTCCCGGGCAGGGACAGGGCTCTGACTGTAACGAAATCAT
>JANPJZ010000042.1:0-15939 GCA_031425795.1 Rhodobacter sp.
CAGCGCCAGCACTGTGGCAGTCATGGCGGGCGGGGTGGACGTGATCTACCCGCCTGAAAACACTGCCCTTGCGGTTGAGATCGCCGCCAAAGGATGCCGGATCAGTGAACACCCTTTGGGGCTTGAGCCGCAGGCGCGGCATTTTCCGTTGCGCAACCGTCTGGTGTCGGGCCTCGCGCAAGCGGTGATCGTGGTCGAGGCGGCGGCGAAGTCGGGCAGTCTGATCACCGCGCGCTGCGCCCTGGATCAGGGGCGAGACGTCATGGCAGTCCCCGGTCACCCCTTTGACGCCCGTGCCGCAGGGTGCAACATGCTGATCCGGGATGGCGCTCTCCTGGTGCGCGGCGCTGCTGACGTGCTTGAAGCGCTGGGAGCCCCGGTATCGACCGGCAACGATCCGCCATTGAGACAGCCGCCACTGCCCGGGCCGGTGCCCATGGCGCGTCCGCTCAAGGAGACGGCACTTCTCCACAACATGATTCTCGACCGGCTTGGACCCAGCCCCCTGGCCGAGGACCAGCTTTTGCGTGACCTGGCCGTCAGCCCCGCCCAACTGGCGCCGGAACTGCTGTCACTTGAGTTGGATGGCCGGATCATCCGGCAGCCGGGCGGGCTTTTGGCCCGGCTGGACTGAAAAAGCGGCCAGACCACTGCCAACCACGGGTCTGCCGCCGTCAGCGCGGCGTCCTGGCTAGGCTTTGATGAGGCGGGCCCTGACGAGGCAGGCCCTGTCCCCCGGTTGACAAGTCCGGCGCTTGGCCCCCATGGTGCCCCGCCATTCGCAGGGCGCGGGAGAGTCAGGAAAACATGCCAGTCGTAGTGGTCGAATCTCCCGCCAAGGCGAAGACAATCAACAAATATCTTGGGCCGGACTTTACGGTCCTCGCCTCCTATGGCCACGTCCGTGACCTGCCGGCAAAGGATGGATCGGTCGACACCGAGCATGGTTTCGCCATGCAATGGGAGGTCGCGGCCGAAAGCCGCAAGCACATCAAGGCGATCACCGAAGCGCTGAAGACCGATGACACGCTGATCCTGGCGACCGACCCTGACCGCGAGGGCGAGGCGATCAGCTGGCACCTGCAGGAGGCACTCGCCTCAAGCCTGAAGAAGGGCAAGACGGTCGCGCGCGTCACCTTCAACGCCATCACCAAGGAAGCGGTGACCGAGGCGATGAAGAACCCGCGCCAGGTGGATCTGCCCCTGGTCGAGGCCTACCTCGCCCGCCGCGCGCTGGATTATCTGGTCGGCTTCACCCTTTCGCCCGTCTTGTGGCGCAAGCTGCCGGGGGCCAAGTCGGCCGGTCGGGTGCAATCGGTCTGCCTGCGCCTGATCGTGGAGCGCGAGCAGGAGATCGACGCGTTCCGCCCGCAGGAATACTGGACGGTGAAGGCGCTTCTCCAGACCCCGCGCGGGCAGGAGTATGAGGCGACGCTGACGGTCCTGGGTGGCAAGAAGCTGTCAAAATTCGACGTCCCCACGGCGGAAGCGGCAGAGCTGGCGGTGCACGCCATCACCGCGCGGCCGCTGACTGTCGCCGCAGTCGAGGCGAAGCCTGCCACCCGCAACCCGTGGCCGCCCTTCATGACCTCCACCCTGCAGCAAGAGGCCAGCCGCAAGCACGGCATGGGCGCCAAGCAATGCATGTCGGCGGCACAACGGCTGTATGAGGCCGGGCTGATCACCTACATGCGGACGGACGGGATCGACATGGCACCCGAGGCGGTGATGTCGGCGCGGGACGAGATCAAGAGCCGCTTCGGCGCAGCCTATGTCCCCGACAGCCCGCGCATGTACAAGAACAAGGCCAAGAACGCTCAGGAAGCCCACGAATGCATCCGGCCAACGGACATGGCCGCTGCCCCGGACAAGCTGCGGCTGGCCGACCCTGACCAGCGCAAGCTTTATGACCTGATCTGGAAGCGCACGATCTCCAGCCAGATGGCCGCCGCCCGGATGGAGCGGACAGTCGTCGATGTCACCTCGGCTGACGGAGAGGTGACCCTCCGGGCCAATGGTCAGGTCGTGCTGTTTGACGGGTTCCTCAAGGTTTATGACGAGGGCCGGGACGAAGAGGATGACGACGAAGGCCGTCTGCCGCAGATCATGCAGGGCGAGGTCGCCGAGAAGAAGGCAGTGACCCCGACGCAGTCCTTCACCCAGCCGCCGCCGCGCTATTCCGAAGCGACGCTGGTGAAGCGGATGGAAGAACTTGGCATCGGCCGCCCCTCCACCTACGCCTCCGTGCTGACCACCATCCAGGACCGGGAATATGTCCGCAAGGACAAGAACCGCCTGATCCCGGAGGACAAGGGCCGCCTCGTCACAGCCTTTCTGACCAACTATTTCCGCAAGTACGTGGAATATGATTTCACCGCCGATCTGGAAACCGAGCTTGACGACGTCTCGGCTGGAGAGCGCGATTACAAGGACGTGCTGACCCGGTTCTGGCGCGATTTCTCGGCTGCCGTTGCCGAGACCGCCGATCTGCGGATTGGCGAGGTGCTGACCAAGATCGACGATTTCCTCAGCCCCCACCTCTATCCCCTGCGGGCGGACGGGTCGGACCCACGCCAGTGCCAGGTTTGCGGAACAGGCCGGTTGCACCTGAAGACCTCGCGCTCGGGCGGGGCTTTCATCGGTTGCGGCAACTATCCGGAATGTCGCTACACGCGCCCGATTTCGGGTGGGGAGGATGCCAACGGTGTCGACGGCAAGGTGCTGGGAGAGGATGCCGATGGCAATCCGATCTCGCTCCGCTCGGGCCGGTTCGGGCCTTACGTCCAGCGCGGCGAGGCGACCGAGGCGCAGCCGAAGCCGGACCGCGCCAGTCTGCCCAAGGGCTGGTCGGCTGAAAGCCTCACGCTCGAGCGGGCGCTGGAGCTCTTGTCCCTGCCACGACAGATCGGCCCGCACCCCGAGACGGGAGAGATGGTGGAGGCGGCGATTGGCCGCTTCGGACCTTACGTCAAGCATGGCGCGACCTATGCCAACATCCCGGATGTGGAGGAGGTCTTCACCATCGGCATGAACCGGGCCGTGGAAGTTCTGGCGCAGAAAGCGGCTGGTCGGCGCGGGGCCACGGCGCCCGCGGGGCCGCTGAAGGTGCTGGGGCCGCACCCGGATGGCGGCGATGTGCAGGTGATGCCGGGGCGCTATGGGCCTTATGTCAAATGGGGCAAGGTGAACGCCACGCTGCCGAAGGACATGGAACCCGAGGCGGTGACGCTGGAAGAGGCCCTTGTGATCATTGCCGAAAAGGCGGGCAAGGGCGGCGGCAAGAAGAAGGCCGCGAAGCCGGCCGCAGCAAAGCCGGCTGCCAAGAAGGCAGCGACAAAACCGGCGGCGGCGAAGAAGCCGACCGCCAAGAAGCCAGCGGCGAAGAAGCCGGCGGCCAAGAAGCCAGCGCAAAAGACGGCTGTGCTCGAGGATTGATCGCTCAGCCCCCGCGGGGGTCAAGCAGCCTGCCCATCACGTCCGCGGCCCTGATCACGCCGATGCACTTGCCGCCATCCACAACGGCAAGGCTTTCCGCACCGTTGCGCAGCGCCTCCATCACCACTTTCACCGGGGTGTCGGGGGTCACGGCCTGGCCCGCGCTGTCCCCCGGGCGCATCACGTCACGCGCGGTCAGCACCCCGAGCGGGTTCATGTGGGCCACGAACTCGGCCACATAATCGCTGACCGGGTTGGCGATGATCTCCCGGGCCGTGCCGCATTGCACGATGCGGCCCCCGTCCATCAGGGCGATCCGGTTGCCGATCTTGAAGGCCTCGTCGAGGTCGTGACTGACGAAGATGATCGAGCGCTTCAGTTTGGCTTGCAGGTCCAGAAGCTCGTCCTGCAGCTTGGCCCGGATCAGCGGGTCGAGCGCCGAGAACGGCTCGTCCATCAGAAGCGTCGGCGCATCGGTGACAAAGGCGCGGGCGAGGCCGACGCGCTGCTGCATCCCGCCGGAAAGCTCTCCCACCTTGCGGTCGGCCCATTGCGTGAGGTTCACGAGGGCCAGCTGCGCATCCACCCTTGGCCGGCGCTCGGTCTCGGGGATCCCGGCCAGCTCCAGCCCGAGGCCGACGTTCTGCCGCACCGTGCGCCAGGGCAAGAGGCCGAACTGCTGGAACACCATTGCCACCCGCGTCGCCCTCAGGCGGCGCAGCTCGGCCGGGTTGGCCTTGGTGATCGACACCATCCGGTTGCCGTCGTTGACCCGCACCTCGCCGCGGACCACCGGGTTCAGGGCGTTCACCCCGCGCAAAAGGGTGGACTTGCCGGAGCCTGACAGCCCCATAAGCACTAGGATCTCGCCCTCGGCCACGCTGAGGGTGCAATCGTGGACGCCCAATACCTGACCGGTGGCCTGCTGAACCTCCGTCCGGGTCTGGCCCTGATCCATCAAGGGGAGCGCCCGGTCAGGGTTGTCGCCAAAGACGATGGAGACGCTGTCGAACTCTACGGCGGGCAGGCTCATCTTGCGACCCTCAGCATGCGGTCCAGAAGAATCGCCAGCGCCACGATGACCGATCCCGCCTCGAACCCAAGGTCGGGCCGCACCTGGTTCAGCGCGCGGACCACCGGCACGCCGAGGCCCGCCGCCCCGACCCAGGCCGAGATGACGACCATCGACAGTGACAGCATGATCGTCTGGTTCAGCCCGGCCATGATCTGCGGAAAGGCCCAAGGCAGTTCCACCTTCCACAAGAGCTGTTGGTCGGTGGCGCCAAAGGCGGTCGCGGCCTCTTTCAGTGCGGTCGGCGTAGAGGCGACCCCCAGATAGGTCAGCCGGATCGAGGCCGGGACCACGAAGATGATCGAGGCGAAAAGGGCGGGCACCACGCCGATGGAAAAGAGGATGACGAAGGGAATAAGGTACACCGGCGCGGGCAGGGTCTGCATCAGGTCCAGCACCGGCTCCATCGTCTGGTACAGCCGCGGGCGGTGGGCGGCGGCGACGCCCATGGGCACGCCGATGGCCATGCAGATCACACAGACGAAGGCGACGAGGGACAGGGTCTGGGTCGTCTCCTCCCAATAGCCCTGGTTCAGGATGAACAGAAACCCCAGCGTCACGATCAGGCAGGGTTGCCACCGGCGGTGGATGACCCAGGTCAGGGCGGCAAAGGTCAGGATCAGCGCCAGAGGTGCCCAGCTTTCCGGCACACGCGGGATCGCAAGTCCGGTCAGGTTCAGTCCGATGATCGCGACCATACCCGCGCCCGCGACCAGGAGAAGATCACGATAGCGCCGCAGCAGGGCCAGGCCCAGCAGCGCCGCGATCCAGAGCAGGATGTGCAGAGGCGGCGACAGAAGGATGTCGGTCAGCCCCTCGATCGCGTCCTCGGTTGCGTCGCCGAACATCTTGAAGGCGGCATCGGCCTGCACCTTCAGCCAGTCGAACACGATCTTCGCGGTGCTGCCGATCGGCAGCTTCCATTCGGTCAGCCAATCCATGGCGGCCGATCCCCTTCTGGCGGATGGAAGACGGGCCGGGGGTATCCCCGGCCCGGTCGCCTTATTGCAGGGCTGCCATCACGGCGGCCTTGGCGTCGCCACCGTCTATGGTGGTCACGCCGTCAAGCCAGGGCTCCCAGGCGGTGGGGTTGGCAGCAAGCCAGGTTTTCGCCGCATCGGCCGGGTCGGCGCCGTCGTTCAGGATCGCGCCCATGATCTCGTTCTCCATGGCCAGCGTGAAGGTGAGGTTCGACAGGAGCTTGCCCTGGTTCGGGCATTCCGCGACATAGCCGGCGCGGGTGTTGGTGGCCACCACCGCACCGCCGAGGTTGGGGCCGAAGAAGTCATCGCCGCCCGTCAGGTAGGTCATGTCGAAGTTGGCGTTCATCGGGTGGGGCTCCCAGCCGAGGAAAATGATCGGCTCGCCGGCCGCATCCTTGTTCGCCACCTCGGCCAGCATCCCCTGCTCCGAGGACTCGACGATCTCGAACCCGTCCAGGCCGAAGGGGCCGCTGGCGATCATGTCGCTGATCAGGCGGTTGCCGTCGTTGCCAGGCTCGATCCCGTAGATCTTGCTGTCCAGGGCCTCCTTGTGGGTGGCGATGTCCTTGAAATCAGCGATGCCCAGGGCAGCACCGGCAGCATTGGTCGCCAGCGTGTACTTGGCGCCTTCAAGGTTGGTGCGCACGGTATCGACGGTGCCCGCTTCGCGGAAGGGGGCGATGTCGGCCTCCATCGTGGGCATCCAGTTGCCAAGGAACACGTCCACATCGCCTTCGGCCAGCGCGGTATAGGTCACCGGCACGGCCAGCAGCTTCGTTTCGGTTTCATAGCCAAGCGCCTCCAGCACCAGCGAGGTGGCGGCGGTCGTGGCGGTGATGTCGGTCCAGCCTACATCCGAGAAGACAATGCTGTCACAGCCCTCGGCGAAGGCGGAGCCGGCAAGGGCAAAGGTGACAACTGTGGACAGAAGGGCGGTGCGTCGTGACATGAAGATACTCCCGGCAGTTTTTTGTTAATTGACGAGTCAATAAACTTCGTGCTGATACGGTTTGGCAAGCATTATGTGGGGCCGCACCGATGCCGAAGCTTGGGATGGAGCCTATCCGCAAGGAAGCCCTTGTCAAAGCAACGATTGTTGAGATCGGTCGCGTGGGGTCATTGGATGTCACGGTAAGCCAGATTGCCAAGCGTGCAGGCATGTCTTCGGCCCTGGCACACCACTACTTCGGTTCCAAGGAAGACATGTTCCTGGCCGCGATGCGCCATATCCTCACGCTTTACGGGGCCGAGGTGCGGGGCGCGCTGGCGGCGGCAGAGGGGGATGACGGGCGTCTGCGGGCCATTCTGCGCGCTTCGTTCAGCCCGGGAAACTTCCGGCGCGAGGTTGTGAGTGCCTGGCTGAACTTCTGGGTGCTGGCGCAAAGCGTGCCCGAGGCGCGGCGTTTGCTGGCAGTCTACCAGCGCAGGCTGCGGTCGAACCTGATTGTCGGCTTGCGCCCCTTCACCGGGGACCGCGCGGGCGAGATTGCCGATGGTCTGGGTGCGCTGGTGGACGGGCTTTACCTGCGCGAAGTGCTCAAGTCCGGGCCGCCGGATGGCGCTGCCGCCGTCGCCCTGGCGCTGCGGTATCTTGATGCCGAACTTACAAGGGGGGCCTGAGATGCAGGCCGATTACGTCATCGTCGGCGCAGGGTCTGGCGGGTCGGCCTTGGCCTACCGGCTGGCGGAAGCCGGGCAGCGGGTCATCGTCATCGAGCATGGCGGCTCCGATGCCGGCCCCTTCATCCAGATGCCGGGCGCGCTGTCCTATCCGATGAACATGGGGCTTTACGACTGGGGTTTTGCGACGGAACCCGAACCCCACCTCGGCGGCCGCCGCCTTGCCACCCCACGTGGCAAGGTGATCGGCGGGTCTTCCAGCATCAACGGCATGGTCTATGTCCGGGGCCATGCGCGCGACTATGACACCTGGGCCGAGATGGGTGCGGATGGCTGGGCCTACGCCGACGTCCTGCCCTACTTCAAGCGGATGGAGCAATCACACGGCGGCTCGGGCGCCGATTTCCGGGGCACCGATGGCCCCTTGCACATCACACGCGGCCCCCGGTCCAACCCGCTGTTCGATGCCTTCATCAAGTCCGGTGAGCAGGCCGGCTATCCCGTCACGACGGATTACAATGGTCAGCAGCAGGAAGGTTTCGGCCCGATGGAGGCGACGATCTGGAAGGGTCGGCGCTGGTCTGCGGCGAACGCGTATCTTCGTCCGGCGCTGAAGGCCGGGAACCTGCAGATCATCCGCGGCCTTGCCCGGCGCGTGGTGATGGAGGGAACCCGCGCCACCGGGGTGGAGTATGAGCGCGGCGGGCAGATTCAGGTGATTGGGGCCACGCGTGAGGTGATCCTTGCGGCGTCCTCGATCAACACCCCGAAACTGCTCATGCTGTCGGGGATCGGCCCGGCGCAGCACCTCAGCGACCACGGGGTCACGGTTGTGGCCGACCGGCCCGGGGTGGGCGCGAACCTGCAGGACCACCTTGAAATCTACATGCAATATGCGGCCAGCCGTCCGATAACCCTTTACAAATACTGGAACCTCTGGGGCAAGGCCTGGGTCGGGGCGCAGTGGCTTTTCACCGGCACCGGCCTGGGAGCGTCCAACCAGTTTGAAGCCTGCGCCTTCATCCGGTCGAAGGTCGGGGTCGAATATCCTGATGTCCAGTATCACTTCCTGCCCATCGCGGTGCGCTACGATGGCAAGGCCGTTGCCGCAGGTCATGGCTTTCAGGCCCATGTCGGACCGATGCGGTCAAAGTCGCGCGGGTCGGTCACCTTGCGGTCGGGCAATCCGTCCGACGCTCCGGTCATCCGCTTCAACTACATGTCCCACCCCGAGGATTGGGACGACTTCCGCCGCTGCATCCGCCTCACGCGGGAGATTTTCGGGCAGGACGCCTTCAAGCCCTATGTGAAGTCCGAACTGCAACCGGGGGCGGGTGCCCAGAGCGATGCCGAGCTTGACGATTTCCTGCGTGAGCATGTCGAAAGCGCCTACCACCCCTGCGGCACCGCCCGGATGGGGCGCGCGTCCGACACGATGGCCGTGGTCGACCCCGAATGCCGGGTGATCGGGGTGCAGGGGCTGCGGGTGGCGGACTCCTCGGTCTTCCCGCAGGTCACCAACGGCAACCTGAACGCGCCGTCGATCATGGTGGGCGAAAAGGCCGCCGACCACATCCTTGGCCGGACCCCCTTGCCCGCCTCGAATCAGGAACCGTGGATCAACCCGAACTGGCGCATATCGCAGCGCTAGCTTGATCACGGTCAAGGCGACCTGCCGCAGAATATCCTAGACTTGTGCCACAGTCACAGGAGGGAAAACGGCACCATGTCGAACACGCCACACACGCTACACGATGAATTCCCCGCCGAGGCAGCGAAGATCACCGCGCTGAAAACCTCGAACGCGCATTTCGCCAAGCTGCTCAGCGACTATGATTCCGTGAACGACAAGGTCCACCGCGCCGAAACCCGGCTGGACCTCTTGACCAATGCCGAAGAGGAGGTGTTGCGGAAGACCCGCTCCAGTCTGAAAGACCAGATTGCGACGGCCCTGCGCAAGGGTTAGCCGACAATCTCGTAAGGCAGGATGTCGCGGGCGTTCGGGTTGATCCGAAGCCGGCCCTCCAGCGGCGGCACCGACCGCTGGGGCAATCCGTCCGCTCGCAGATCCGGCAGGAAATGCCGATGGGCTCGAACCTGCCCTTCAGGTCCAGCCCGTCGGAATATACCACCTGCGCTGCATGTTGCACCTCGCACCCCAGACCGATGGCATAGCGCCTGACCGGAGCAAGGAACGCCCCGGCGGGCTTCGACACGTCGCGCGCCAGACACAGATAGCGCACGCCATCCGGGGTTTCGGCCAATTGCCGCAGGAACTGCCCCGGCGCCTCGAAGGCGCGGTGGACGTTCCACAAGGGGCAGGCACCGCCGAACCGGGCGAATTGCAACCGGGTAGAGGAGTGCCGCTTGGTGATCGTTCCGGCCTGGTCCACCCGGACGAAGAAGAACGGGATCCCCTTCGAGCCCGGGCGCTGCAGTGTCGACAACCGGTGGCCTACCTGCTCGATGGACGCGCCGAAGAGGTCGGCCAGCCGCTCCAGATCGTGCCGCACTTCCTGCGCCGCCGCAAGGAAGGCACGGTAGGGCAGAAGCGCGGCCCCTGCGAAGTAGTTCGCCAGCCCGATCTTCGCGATGTCCCGCGCATCCGGGGTGGAAAAGCGCGCTAGGTCGAGTGTCGCCTCCAGCAGGTCGTTCTGGGCCAGCAGGGCAACCTGATGTAGCAGCTGAAACCGCTGCGACGGTCCTGAGGCGCGGGCAGAGATGTCCAGCCTCCGCGCTGCGGGATCATAATGGCGCAAGGGGGATTTGTCAGAATAGTGCAGGCTGATCCCCCCACGGCGCAGCAGGTCATGCGCCAGCACCTCGATCGACCGGCCGGTGGCGGTGCCCGAGGCGAAGGTTTCCGCCGCCCGGTCGATCGCATCCAGATAGTTGTCGCAGTAGTGGAAGAAATCGCGGACCTCCTCCCAGGCCGAGGGGCGCATCGTCGCGTCCTGCCGCCCAAGGGCCTCGTCCAACGAGGCCAGGCGTTCGTGGGTTTGGCGGTAGGCGCGGTGCAGGTCAAGGAAGGCCCGCGCCAGGGCGGGTGCGTTCGACGCCGCAAGGCGCAGGTCAGCCACCGGCGGCGTGGCCGAGGTGAAGACCGGGTCGGCCAAAGCCTCGCGCATGTCGGTGACAAGACGCTCGCTTTCGCCGGCGGTCAGTTCCGTCACGTCCAGCCCGAACTCCTGCGCCAGGGCCAGAACGACTGAGGCACTGACCGGGCGGTGGTTGTTCTCCATCTGGTTGAGGTAGGGCAGCGACACCGAAAGCTTGTCGGCGAATGACTTTTGCGTAAGGCTGAGCCGCCCGCGGATCTCGCGCAGCTTGACGCCGGCATACAGCTTCTGCGTGGCCATGCTGACCCCCCTTTGCAAAGCGAAGCGTCGCTTTGCAAAGCGCCAGCGTCAAGCGCCGATCTGCCGTGCGCGGCGGATGACGAACAGGATCGAGATGACGGATGCCACCGAGGACGCCAGCATCAGCAGGATCAGCGGCATCTCCGACGATCCCGGTCCAAGCAGCACACCCGCCACCGCTGCCAATGCCGCGCCGCCGCCGATCAGAATCGCGCCGCCCAGTCCTGAAGCCGTGCCCGCAAGCTCTGGCCGGACGGAGAGGATGCCCGCGTTGGCATTGGGCAGGCTGATGCCGTTGCCCATGCCCATGAACACCGTCAGCCCAAAGAACACCACCGGCCCCGACAGTCCCAACAGCGTAAGCAGGGCCAGCACCGTCAGGCCGACCGTCGTCACCAGCGTGCCCGCGAGGATCATCCGGTTCATTCCGATGCGTACCGAAAACCGGCCGGCAAGGAAGTTTCCAGCCGCATAGCCCACTGCCGTCAGCGCAAAAAGCGCCCCAACCTCAGTTGAGGTCAGGCCGTAGACCTTGTCGCCCACATAAGGCGCTCCGCCGAGGTAGGCAAAGAAGCAGCCCGAGGCGAATGCGGCTGAGAGCGTGTACCCCCAGAACCTGCGCGAGGAGAGAAGTCCCGGATATGTGCTCACCTGGTCCATCAGGCTGACCTTCCGAAGGGTGGCTGTCTCTCCCAGGTCGGCCCAGACCAGCGCCAACACGCCCGCTCCAAGGATCAGGAGCAGCGTGAAACTGGCCCGCCAGCCGTAAAGGTCGTCCAGCACCCCTCCGATCACCGGGCCGATCATCGGCACCAGGCTCATCCCCATTGTCACATAGCCGATCATGCTTGCGGCCTGCTCATCGGCCACCATGTCCCGCACGATGGCGCGCGACAGCACCATGCCCGAGGCGATGACCGCCTGCGCCATGCGGAAGATCAGGAAAACCGTCGCGTTGGCGGCGAACAGCGTGCCGACCGTCGCCAGAAGGAACAGGACCAGCGAGACGATCAGAACGTTCCGGCGGCCGTAGCGGTCCGAGATCGGCCCGATGACAACCTGAAGCGCGGCCGACAGCGCCAGATACAAGGCGACGGATTGCTGCATAAGCCCGTAAGACACGTCGAAATACGCCGCCATTCCTGGCAGGGACGGCAGGAAGATGTTCATCGTCAACGCCGACAGACCTGCCAGCAGGATGAGTGTGACGATCTTCGGGGGGGTCGTCCGGTCAAGGAAGCGCGGGGTGCTTTGCATCCCCACCGGCTACGCCCGGCGGTCTGGAATGTCCACCGTCCGGGCGCACAGTCGGGGCTGCGGAAATGCCGGTATCACGCCCATTTGTGGAAGATGAAGAACGCCCCCGCCGCTATGAAGGCAAAGCCGACCAGATGGTTCCACATCAGCGGCTCCTTCAGGTAATAGACTGAGAACACCGCAAAGACCGACAGGGTAATGACCTCTTGGATCGTCTTCAGCTCGGCTGCGGAATAGTAGCCATGGCCGATCCGGTTGGCCGGCACCATCAGGCAGTATTCGAAGAACGCAATGCCCCAGCTGATCAGGATCACTGTCACAAGGGCGGTGGTCTTGAACTTCAGATGACCATACCAGGCGAAGGTCATGAAGATGTTCGAGGCAAGCAAGAGGCCGATGGTCACGAAGGGAACGGGCAGGGCGGTCATGGCGGTCCTCATCAGATATGGCGCAGCGATAGCTCTCCGCCGCCCCCACTGCCAGATCTTTGCAGCTTTGCAATTTCCCTCTCTTTTTCTACCTTGCCTATGCAAATTTTCTGTTTCGCGCTTCTCTGACGGCCCGCCATGGCCTAGTTTGAGCGGAACGGTCGGGGGGACAGCATGAAAGACATCTTGCACGAGCTTGAGGCGCGTCGGACAGCCGCGCGCGCGGGAGGCGGCGAAAAGCGCGTCGAGGCGCAGCACGCCAAGGGCAAGCTGACCGCGCGGGAACGGATCGAGCTTTTGCTGGATGAGGGCAGCTTCGAAGAGTTCGACATGTTCGTTGCCCACCGCTGCACCGATTTCGGGATGGAGCAGGAACGCCCCGCAGGTGACGGTGTGGTTACCGGCTGGGGCACGGTCAATGGCCGCATGGTTTATGTCTTCGCGCAGGATTTCACCGTCTTCGGCGGCTCGGTGTCGGAAACCCATGGCGCAAAGATCTGCAAGATCATGGACATGGCTATCCAGAACGGCGCCCCGGTCATCGGCATCAACGACAGCGGCGGCGCGCGCATTCAGGAAGGCGTCGGCTCCCTTGCCGCCTATGGCGAGGTGTTCCGGCGCAACGTCATGGCCTCGGGCGTCGTGCCGCAGATTTCCCTCATCATGGGCCCCTGCGCCGGTGGTGCGGTCTATTCCCCAGCGATGACCGATTTCATCTTCATGGTCAAAGACAGTTCCTACATGTTCGTAACCGGCCCCGATGTGGTGAAAACCGTGACGAACGAACAGGTCACGGCTGAGGAGCTGGGCGGCGCCACCACCCACACCCGCAAATCCTCCGTCGCTGACGGCGCGTTCGAGAACGATGTCGAAGCCCTGGCCGAGACGCGACGTCTGATCGACTTTCTGCCGCTCAACAACCGCGAGAAAGCCCCGGTCCGTCCGTTTTTCGATGATCCAGCACGGGTGGAGCCCAGCCTCGATACCCTGGTGCCCAACAATCCGAACCAGCCTTACGACATGAAGGAACTCATCACCAAGATTGCGGACGAGGGCGACTTCTTCGAGATCCAGCGGGATTTTGCGGGCAACATCATCACCGGCTTCATCCGGCTCGAGGGGCAGTCGGTCGGGGTTGTCGCGAACCAGCCGATGGTGCTGGCCGGTTGTCTTGACATCGACAGCAGCCGAAAGGCCGCCCGTTTCGTGCGCTTTTGCGATGCGTTCGAAATCCCGATCCTGACGCTGGTCGACGTGCCGGGCTTCCTGCCGGGTGTGGGTCAGGAATACGGCGGGGTCATCAAGCACGGCGCAAAGCTGCTCTTTGCCTATGCCGAGGCGACTGTGCCCAAGGTCACAGTGCTGACCCGCAAGACCTACGGCGGGGCCTATGTCGTCATGTCCTCCAAGCATCTGAGGGGCGACTTCAATTATGCCTGGCCCACTGCCGAAGTTGCGGTGATGGGGGCAAAGGGCGCGGTCGAGATCCTGTATCGCAGCGAGCTTGGGGACCCCGAGAAAATCGCCGCGCGGGTGAAGGACTATGAAGACCGCTTTGCCAACCCTTTCGTTGCCGCCGAAAAGGGCTTTATCGACGAGGTGATCATGCCCCACTCCACGCGCCGCCGGGTGGCCCGCGCCTTCGCCGCGTTGCGGGGGAAAAAGCAGGCGAACCCGTGGAAAAAGCACGACAATATCCCGCTTTGATCATGATGGATCTCCCAGCACTTGCCCGACCCCTGATTGTCGCGGCCTTGGCTGCCGTCGCGGGCTGCACCGAGGAGGCGCCCCCCGGGGATGCGATCCAGGTGCCCTCTGGCCGCGACCTCCGGCTGATCGAGATCATCACCAACGCCCCTGGCCCCGAAGGGGCAACCGCGCGCTTCCGCTTTCTGGCCCCGGGCCTGACCGAAGCTGACATACCCACTTCTGCCGATGACATGCAGGCGCTGTGCGATAGCTTTGCCCTGTCTCGCATCGAAGGCATGGTTCCCCAGCCGCAGCAGATCGTCATCTCTCTCGCCGGGGAGGAGGTTCCGTTCGGCGAGGCCGCGCCAGATGTCGTGCAGTTTTTCGAAGCGTACCGGGTCGAAGACGGCCTTTGCGTCTGGTCGCCATTCTGATGCAGAAAGGCATGCAAACAATTCAGGCTAGTCAGACGATTGGCCCTGATGTAGGAACGCCACAGGTCAAGAACTTGGTTCCGATCCTGTGTCTTTCCGTATCCGGTTCGGATAAGGTTGCCACAGGTCGGAGACAAGCGGCCTTCAACGTGTATCGGGGGCTAGGGCGCGCATGTGCCTGCTACGCACCCCAAAAAAGATGGAGTAGAGGATGTCGAAGAGCGGACGTATCATTCTGGTTCTCGCAATGGGCGCTGCCCTTGCTGCTTGCGCCAAGAAAGAAGAAGTCATGGTTGAGCCGATCACCGTCGAGCCGACCGAAACCGGCAAGTACAAGTGATCTTTCGGCGCGGGCCCGTCAGCCCAGGCTGACCGGGCCCGCACCTTATACCGGCTTGATGCCTGCTGCGCGCAGTGTGTCGCCGCAAATCCAGCATCAAATTCAGGTCCAGCGGCACCAGTCCCTATGGGATGGCGCGCTCATTTCGCATATCGGTCCCTGTATATGCACTGACCGAGGACATGACCCATGCTGAAGCACCGCGGCTTTCCGGGCCGCTTGACCGGAACTGATTTCCAGTTCGTCATCCGTCGGGCCAACAAGAAGGACGGCGCAAGCAAGCTGATCGCGCGCGAACGGTACAAGGACCGAAAGCACGTCGACAAGTTGGCCGATGCCGCCTTCATGGCAGCGCTCTGGCAACATTTCGGCGAAGAACCGTTCGAGCGGGGCAACCTCGATGCCGGTCGGCTCTCCTGGCTTTTCGGTCGTGAGGTCGTCGCAGGCGAAGATCCCTTCGATCCAGCCAGTTACGACGCGCTTCTGCGCATTGACCGTCGCCGTGCCGAGGCTGCGTTCCCTGAAGTCTTCGCTCCCGACGCGCCGCTCATCACCGGCGACGATTGGGACGACGAGGAGGATTAGGCATGAAGTTGCCGTCCACTCCCCACTTCTGGCAAGCTTTTGCCCAAGGTCTTCCGGCCCGTGCCTTCGGCTTTGCATCCGGACAGGCGGCGCGGCATTCTCCAGAAGCGGGACCTGTGCTTGATACGCATGCCTCGCACCGCTGTTACAGTTACCCTTCCCCTTACCTGCGGTCCGGCCCTTCCCAGGCCGGACCGACCCTTCGCCTGGGGCGGGCTGTTGCCGACGCCGTGATCCAGTTCAAAATCTGCTTTGAAAAGCGTGATATTGCTGTAGAATCCAGTGCAATAACAACAAACCAACGAGGCAGTTCTCCATGCGCAAGTCGCTTATCGTCTTTGCCCTTCTCTCCACGTCCCTGGCCGGCTGCATGCAGGACCCCGCGTCGCGCGGTCTGGCCGGTGCCGCCGCTGGCGCGCTGGTCGCCGATGCGTTTGACGAAAACATCATCGCCGGCGCCGCAATCGGCGGCCTTGCCGGTGCCGCCACCTGCGGGATCGAGCTGGGCCTGCCGCCCTGCAACTCCGGCTACTGATCCACATCTAGATGTGGCCGCCTGCGGGCGGCCGACGCCACCAATCAGGACCATCCGGGCGGACCGCCCGGGTGGTCCTTTGCTATTCACGACCTGAGGGGGGAAGCCGATGTTCAAGAAGATCCTGATCGCCAACCGGGGTGAAATCGCCTGCCGCGTCATCAAGACCGCGCGCAAGATGGGGATCAAGACGGTGGCCGTC
>JANPJZ010000043.1:0-8223 GCA_031425795.1 Rhodobacter sp.
TGGGGGAACCAAGTCAGCGGCCCAGGCTCCGGCCTCGTCAAGCGGGTCACAGGACAGGTTGTAACGAGCGGCCAGCGCAGACAGTGCAGCGGCCATCGGTGCGGGCGCATGAACCCAGTTTTCCCCAGCCGGAGGAACAGCGCAACATTGCACCGACAGCGGTTCGATCAGCCGGTTCTCCAGTCCCTGACCAAGCTTGACCCGGGCCGGTCGCCTTGCCTCGGGGACGGAGTTTTTCCGGGAAAGGCGGTCCGCCAGGCTTCGGCCAAGGTCCAGCAGCAAGCCCGGCTGACGCAGCAAAAGCCCAGCGGCCTTCGGAGCCTGACGGTTGCGGATCGCCTGCAGTAGACGTTCGTAGTCCAGAAGGGCAAGCAGGCCCTTCCGGCGCAAGTCCAAGGCAGCGTGGAGGTTTGCATGGGTGGTGGTTGCGACAAGGTCATGGGCAGCAAGTATCACCCTGGCTGCAGATTCGTTCAGGCGATGCGAGATCGAGCCGCTGTGGCGGCGATAAAGATACATCGGGTCGGGGAGAACCGCAAAGCGCAGGTCGGCCAGCAGAAGGCGAAGGATGAAATCGTAATCTTCGCCGATCCGCAGGCTTTCATCATAGCGCATCGAGCCGATGCGGTTGTGGCGGATGAGGGGCTTCAGATAGCCCAGCGCGGGAAGGTTTGCATCTTCTCCACTCGCTTTCAGAAACAGCGCGGCATCAACGGTCAAGGGGGCAGTCAGGGCCAGTGGCTGCAGCAAGGTCCGACCGCTTGCGTCTGCCGTGTCTCCGAAGAAGACCATGTCATCGGCAATGATGTCGGCACCCAACCGCCGCGCCCCTGCCAGCAGGCGTTCGATCCGCTGCGGATGCAACAAATCGTCACTGTCGACGAGAGCGATCCAGTCGCCTGTAGCAGCTTCCAGCGCCCGGTTGCGCGCAGCAGCAGGCCCGGCGTTGGCCGGCGCCTCGATCAGCCGCAGGCGGCAGTCCGACGCCATGGCGGCCTTCACGATGCTGACGCTGTCGTCTGGCGAGGCGTCGTCCGAGACGATCAACTCAAGATTGCCATGGGTTTGCCGCAGCACGGAAGACAGCGCATCCGACAGATGCTCTTCCCCCCGAAAATTCGCCATGATCACAGAGACTTTCAGAACATGCCCTTCCTTTGCTGCAGTGCCGCATCCCAACGCAGGAGTGCGCCAGTTGATCCCTGAAGGCCATGCCGTTGGGTCTCAATTGGCGAAGATGATCGCCGCTTCGGTGGATTCTTGCGCAGATTCTTGGCGGAAAGGCGCGCAATCTTGGTGCTGTGGTACAACCAACGCGAAAGTGGCGTGACGGGACCTTTGTTGCATGCAAAAGCACTGTGGAAATGAACAAGAAGGACGCACCCATGTTTGCGATCACCCGCCTGGCAAAGGGACTTTCGCTGGCCTGCGCCCTTGCTGGCCCACTGTCGGCCGAGACCCATTCAGGCAACGGTGGAGCCTTCCGTGAAGACTTCGACAAGCTTGACAGCGAATTCTGGTTTACCTCGGACGGCTGGTCGAACGGCCCGCACCAGAACTGCACATGGTCGAAGGATGCGATCGAGATTACGGATGGGATGCTGCAGCTGAAGTTTCTGCCAAAGGCCGCAGACGACGCGGAACACCTGTGCGGCGAGGTTCAGACCAACGCCACCTATCACTACGGCACCTACGAAGCCCGGATGCGCACGGGTAAGGCGTCAGGATTGAACGCGGCGTTCTTCACCTACATCGGCCCGGTCCACAAAGCGCCGCATGACGAGATCGACTTCGAGATCCTGACGCGCGACACCGGCAGGGTTTCGTTGAATACTTATGTCAGCGGCACCCAGCAGAATGGCACAACGGTCCCGGTGGAACCCCCAACGGATGCGGCGTTTCATGACTATGCCTTCATCTGGGAGCCCGATAGCATCCGCTGGTTCGTGGACGGCAAGGAAGTGCATCGGGCCGATACCAATCTGCCGGTGACACCGCAGAAGATCTTTTTCAGCCACTGGGGTACCGAGACACTGACCGACTGGATGGGTCCGTTCGAGACGCCGGACGGTCCGTTGCTGATGGAGGTGGACTGGGCTGCCTTCACACCGATGGGCGAGGAGTGCCAGTTTCCTGAGTCGGTATTGTGCGTCACGCCCTGAGCCGCACCACACCCGCCGGGACCGGCGGGATCGTCCTGCAGATTTCTCCGAACGTAATCCTGTGCCTTGCGGCGCTTGTGGCGTTGCAGTTGGTGCCCATGGTCGGCACCGCGGCCGCCCTTGGCTTCATAGCCTGCGGGATGGCCTTCGTCTTTCGCCGGCACAAGGCCGTCGCGGGAGAAGTGCGGGACCAACCGTTGTTGTGGCTCATGGTCGCCTGGTGCGTGATTTCCATCCTGTGGTCCGACTACCCGGACCGAAGCTTGCGCCATGGCTTGCAACTGGTGGTGACAGTCCTGTTCGCTGCGGCAGTGGCGTCACGAATGACGCCCCTGGAGGTTCTGAAGACGACAACGGTCTGTTTTCTGCTGGCCTGCGCGGCAAGCCTTGCCTCCGGTCGGGCGAGGGCGGACGGGGAAGGGTTTCTTGGCATTTACAACAGCAAGAATGCCATGGCCTCGGCCAGTTCAATGCTGGTGTTGGCCGGGCTGTGTTTGGCCGTGGACCGGCGTTTGCCTGGGCGCTGGCGCGTGCTTGGCGTCGCCAGCCTGGGGCTGGGTGGTTTGCTTCTTTACCGCGCGAACTCGGTCGGGACGGCGGTAGCGACAGCGGCCGTCTGCATGGCGCTGATGGTGGTCCTGGCCCTACGGCACCTGTCCCGAGAGCAGCGTCTTGTGACCGGCGTGCTGGCGATCCTTGGGTTCATCGCGCTACTTCTGGGCATGCTGTCACAGATCGACATGATCGCCGCGATGTTCCTCGACGCGACGGGCAAGGATCTGTCGCTCACCGGCCGGACAGACCTTTGGGAACTGGCAGTGGATCAGATCGCCCATCGCCCGCTCTTGGGGGCGGGGTTTCAGGCGGTCTGGGTTCCGGGCAACCCGCTCGCTGAAATGCTGTGGACGGAGTTCGGCGTGGAAAGCCGGTCCGGGTTCCACTTTCACAACGCCTATCTGTCCAATGCGGTAGAGATCGGAGTCGTCGGCGTGGCGATGCAGATCGTGCTGGTGGTGGGCGGGTTGATCGGCGCCGTCGCCTGGGTCATGCGCGACGCCCGGGCGGAGACGCTATTTCTTGCCCTGTTCATGGTGCGTCAAGTGGTGCTTTCGATGGTGGAAGTGCCGTTCTTCCAGCAATTCGACATCGGCACGATCCTGACCGTTGCTGTGTTGGTCTATGTCAGGCGCGCAAGGGCGGGGAGCGGCAGCTTAGCCGTCGCTGGCCGGTTGCCGACCCACGGGTAAAGCAACCTCGACGAGGTCGCCAGGCTGCAAGACCGTGTCAGGGCCGTCCGTAAGGGGTATCGTGCGGCCGTCGGTGCGGTAGACCGTCACCGACATCGCCAGCGCAGAGGCTTCCCCGCCCAGATCTGCCGAGAGGAAGGCTGCCAATGACCTTTGCAGGTCAAGGCGTTCGCGGATGGCAGATAGTTCGGTCTCGGCGGCCTCCAGTTCCAGCATGATCTCGGCGGCGCGGCCCTCGACCAGTTGCAGGCGTTCAGACTTGGCGACCTGGGCCTGCTGGCGGGCGCGCAGAAGGGCAGTTGCCACATCGAGCACCTGCGTTTCGACGGTAACCAGCGTGGATTCCGCGTCCATCAGCCGGACATTCGCTGCCAGCCCGCGTTCCGCCAGATCGGCAATCGAAGCACGGGCCTCTTCCGACAGGGTGCGCTGGCGCTCCAGCACTTTCTGCTTTGACTCAAGCGCCACTATCTCTTCGTTCAGAAGCGTGATGCGACCGTCCACCAGCTCGATCTCTCTTGCCAGTCGCTCTTGCCGCAAGGCTAGCAAACGCTCGGCATCTGCGCGCAGGGTGGCGACACGTGTCTCGGGGTCGTCCGGCAGGTTTGTCGCCGGAAGAACCGAAGCGCCGTCAAGCTCTGCGCGCAAGCGGGCGACGCGGAAGGTCTCGGCGGCTTCCTGATCGGACAGGATGCGGATTTGCGCTTCTGCCGTGAGGGCTTGCACCATGGCCGAGCCTTCGCTTCCCGACGGGCTTTCAATGCCGCCGGCAAGGGCGATGGCGTGGCGCGCAGTCATGCCGTCGCTGAAGGGCACCTCACCTGGAGTGCGCACGGCACCACCAACAAGGACAGGCTGACGCTCAAAGATCGAGATGCTGGCAAAAGGGCGGTCGGCAAGCGCGAACCGGTCCTTCAACTCTTCGGCGATCAAGTCACCAATCTTGGACGGGAGGAGGCCTGCAACGGCGATCTGGCCGACATAAGGGAACGAGGCAGTGCCATCTGAGGCCACGATGTAATTGCCGGTGATCGCGGTCCATTCCCGCAACTCACCATCTACAGGCAGCCAGTCTGTGACCCGGAGAGCGAGCACATCCGCAGGCGCTACCGTGTCGGCGGGTGCCGCAGCGGCAAAGGCCGTCAGGAACGTCAGGCCCAGCGCGATACGACGCATGGGCCTACCTTGCCCCACGGGAAGTAAGGACTGCGGGGATCGTCAGGAGAATGATCCGCAGGTCAAGCAGAATGGACCAGCGCAGAACGTAGAGCCGGTCGAGGAGCACGCGCTTTCGGTAGCTGGCATCGTTGCGGCCACTGATCTGCCAGAGCCCCGTCAGACCCGGCCTGGTGCGCAGATAATGGACGACAGAGTCACGGTAGATCGTCAGTTCGTCCACGACGACGGGGCGTGGGCCAACAATGCTCATCTGCCCCATCAGTATGTTGATAAGCTGGGGAAGTTCATCGATGCTCAGTTTGCGCAGCACTGCTCCAACTGGGGTGACCCGGGGATCATTGCGAAGCTTGCGCTCGGCCAGCCACACCGCTCGTTCAGCGGGGAACTTCTGGAAGTGTTCCTCCAGTACCCGGTCGCCGTCGACAACCATGGTGCGGAACTTCATGCAGCGGAAACGGCGCCCACCGAAGCCCACGCGTTCGTGACCGTAGAAGGCCGGTCCAGTGCTGGTCAACTTCACGAGGGCGAGCACACCCAATATCAGCGGCAGAAGCGCCACGAGGGCAGATGCTGCGAGAGCAAGGTCAAGAAGACGCTTTGCAAGTCCGCCCACCGCGGGAGACGGGTTTGCCCCGTATCGGTCTGCCCCGCTACGCAGCGCGGTTTCTGCAAAGCCATCAGCCGATGCAGAATAGGTGTTCAGGTCAATCACGGGTCGCATGCGAACTACCACAAGATGCCTCCAAAGTTTCACCGGTTGTTTGATCATCGCCGGGAGCTTTTCTTCGATTGCAGAGTTACTCATCGTAAGGTTGTATCCATTCTCAACCTAAAGAAGCGTAACTTTCCGGTCTGTTCATGCAAAGGTAGAACCAGAATTATGCAGTTGCGGCAATCGGTCTTTGGCTGCGCATGCAGCGAGAAGCGACGATATGCCTATCAAAAAGGCGGGACCGGCACAGAACCGCCGCTGCAGTGCGGCATGAGGCTGGGACGAGCGATTGTTTCCACAATCCGTGGTATTTCTGTGGTGCGCCTATGACAGGGCACGTCTTGGCGATTCGGACCGCTAAGGCTGTGCATTCCAGCGCGTGAGCTGGAGAGCCCAACTTTACCTACAGACCAGGCGCAAGGAGCTTGCGATGACACAGTCCTTCAACATTCTATTTGCAGGGGGCAACGGCTATCTGCCGCAAGCTGCCGGGGGTGTCCAAAGCAGCACGCATCACCTTGCGCGCGCGCTGGCAGCACTTGGACATCGCCCGAGCGTCTTGGCGTCCCTCTATGGTGAGGGTTGGTTCGGTTTGCAGGCGCGCGCCCGGCTGAAGCTGACGGGAAAAGGCTATGCCACTGACAACACCCAAGGCTATCCCGTCCACCGTGCCTGGTTTCCAGCGCGCGAGGTTAGCTCGCTTTTGCGTGAAACAAGGCCAGATGTTGCTGTCATCCAGTGCCATGGGACTGTCCCCTTGGCCCAGGCCTTCGCCGCCGCGGGTGTCCCTCTCGTCATCTACCTGCGGAACGTGGAATTCGAAGAGCTTGGCGGCGACATTCGCAGCTTGCCTGACGCAAGGTTCATCGCCAATTCGGCCTTCACTGCGCAACGCTATGCAGATGTGTTCGGCATCGGGGCTACGATCATGCGTCCGACGATCGACCGATCACTTTATGAAACGGTAGCGGACGGGAAGTTCGTCACCTTCATCAATCCTGTGACACCAAAGGGCCTAGACAAGGCCATCGACATCGCGGCGGCGTGTCCGGAGATCCCGTTCCTGTTCGTCGAGAGCTGGCAGTTGTCACCCGAGCAGCGGGCCGAGCTTTCGCTGCGTCTTGCAGCCGTGCCTAACGTCAGCTTTGAACCGCGGACACAGGACATGAAGGGACTGTTTCGCCGGACCCGGGTTCTGCTGGCGCCAAGCAAATGGGAAGAAGCCTGGGGGCGCGTTGCGTCGGAAGCCCATTGCAGCGGCATTCCGGTTGTCGGCTCGACCCGAGGGGGCCTGGGCGAGGCGATCGGGCCTGGGGGTGTCGCACTGGACTATGATGCCCCGTTGGCCGACTGGGTTGGGGCCGTCCGGGACCTCTGGTCCGACCCGGTGCACTATGCTGCGGCGTCCGCCGCCTCGCTGGCGTATTCGCATCGGCCAGAAATGGACAGCACCGAGCAGTTCAAGACCTTCATATCGGTGATCGAAGATGCCGTGGGGCTTCGACGGGCAGCATGACACTATCGAACGTGGTTGGCACGCCGGCGCTATCTGCTGATGAGAGGAAGGTGGCCGTCATCATTCCATTTTACCAGCGCAAGCCTGGAATTCTAAAACGCGCGCTGGAAAGCATTGTTTCCCAGACTTTGTCGGCTGGTATCGTGACCCGGATATACGTCATGGACGATTCTTCGCCCGTTACGGCTGAAAGCGAAGCGACTGATTTTATGCCGAGCCCTGCCCACGACCTTTGCATTGCACGCGAAGAGAACCTAGGGCCCGGGGGGGCGCGTAATCGGGGACTTGCCTTGGCCGAGCAAGAGGGCGCAGATTTTATCGCCTTCCTCGATTCGGACGATATCTGGGCACCATCCCATCTCAGCGATGCGCTTGAGGCGCTGGATCGGGGCTATGACTTCTATTGCTGTGACAACAGCCGGGAGGGTGCCTTCGACCGGTTTTCGGAAGATGTCGCGCTGCTGCGTGACAATGGAAGACTGCTGGTAGACCGCGCAGCCATTTTGGACCAAGAGGGGCCGGTCTTGGGTTTTCCGGCCCATGCACTGGATGACGAGTTTGTCACCGGGTACCTGAGCCATACGTCGACAGTTGTGCTGCGGGCATCCGTCGTCCAGGGCCAGCGCTTCGATCCGGATCTGCGAAATGCAAGCGAGGACCGGATGTTCTGGCTTACGATCGCCCTGCTTGGGGCTCGGGTTGCGATATCCTGGCGCTGCAACGTGGTTTGCGGAAAGGGCGTCAACGTCTTCTTCGCAGCCTACAACTGGAACGACCCTGCCACGCTGGAACGGTTGGGCTGCCAATTGCTGTTCGCGGAAAAGCTGCTGCGGATGCCGGTAATGACACCCGTCCGCAGCGCCTTTGCCTTGGAGCGTGCAGAGCGCACACGCCGGGGCTACAGCTTTCTGTTCCTGCGGACTCTGTTCCGGGGCCGCCGCCCCTCGACCCGCAGTTTCTGGCCGCTCTTGCGCCATGACCCGTTCTTGCCGCTGCGGATGCCGCTCTTGTTTGTCAGCGTGCTTGCCGACCGACGACCGGAGGCTCGGCAGTTCTAGGCCTCACGAACCGGTCGAGGGCCTCAAGGCTCCGCTCCGTCGCACGATTGATGGCGCTGTCCTGACTAAGCTGAGGCTCGGTAGTCTCGACCAAACGTCGCAGACGATAGGCTGCCCGGTGTACGAGGGCCGAGTTGATCGGCGCGGTGGGCCAAGCCCTCAAAAGCGCACGCGACTTTGCCCCCTTGCCAGGCAACCCGGTCAAGAGCGTGTAGCTTTCCAAAAGGTTAGACGGTGGAAGCGTTGCTCTTTGCAGGCTGATATCCAGCGACTGCGCCCAATCGTCCCACTTCGCGCGGTGCTGTGGGAAAAAGGGCACGATCCCAATCCACGGCACGCGCAAGGCATC
>JANPJZ010000044.1:0-6455 GCA_031425795.1 Rhodobacter sp.
GGGCTGCAAGCCCGCGATCCCGCCATCCTTGCCAAGGCCCCCCGCAATCCAGCGAACCTTCGGAAAGGCCTGCAGAGCCTTGGCCGCGCTGTCCACATTGGTGGCCTTGCTGTCGTTGACAAAGCGGACCCCACCGCGTTCCCCCACCAGCTGGCTGCGGTGCGGCAGGCCCGCAAAGCTGTGCAGCGCCGCTTCGATCAGCTTTGGCGCCAGCCCAAGGCTGCGACAGGCCGCATAGGCCGCGCAGGCGTTCTGCTGGTTGTGCGCGCCGGGCAGGCCCTTGACGGACCGCAGGTCGATCGAGGCCACCTGCCGCCCCTTCCGCCACTCCGCCAGAAACCCCTTCCGGGCGAAGACCGCCCAACCGAACTGCTCCAGCTTCTGACCCGACGAGATGCGGATCACCCGGTCGTCCATCGGCCCCTGCCCCATCTGGCCGGCAAGGAACCGGCCCTCGACCTCATCCACTCCGATGACCGCGCGGTCAGGACCACCTTGGGTAAAGAGCCGCGCCTTGGCGGCAAAGTAGCCACCCATCCCGGCATGACGGCCCAGGTGATCCGGCGACAGGTTGGTGAAGACCGCCACATCCGGCGTCAGCGCGCGGGCAAGCTCGGTCTGATAGCTTGACAACTCCAGCACCACCACCTCGCCGTCCAGCGGCGGGTCGATGGCAAGGACCCCCTTGCCGATGTTGCCGGCCATCTGTGTCGGGCGGCCAGCCTCGGCCAGAATATGATGGATCAGCGCCGTCGTCGTCGACTTGCCGTTCGACCCGGTGACCGCGATGACCTTCGGCGGCGTCTCCATCTCGGCCCATTCCGAGGAGGCCGCACTTTGGAAGAAGAGGCCAATGTCGTTGTCCACCGGCACGCCAGCCTCCAGCGCCCGGGCAATCACCGGGTGCGGAGTGGGGTAAAGATGCGGGATGCCGGGCGAGGTGATCAGCGCCGCAACCCCCTCCAGCACCCCGTGGCGGGTGAGGTCGGTCAGGGTGAACCCCTCCCCCTCCGCCTTGGCGCGCGCCTCGGGGCTGTCGTCCCACAAGAGCGTCTCCGCCCCACCCGCCACCAGCGCCGCAGCCGTGGCAAGGCCAGAGCGGCCGAGGCCGAGGACGGCAACCTTCGCGCCATGGTAGCCCTTGACTGGAATCATCACCCGCCCCCGTCCGTGGAAGCGGGGGTTTCACACCCCCGCACCCCCGTGGGATATTTGAGGACGGATGAAAGGGGAAGGGGAGATTGGCTGCCCAGCCTGGGCACCAGGCCGGAACGTAAGGAAATCAAATGGTTGACGCAGGCATTTACACTTTGTCAAGGAGTCAGGTGGTGGCGACGCGGTCAACCCGCCCGAAGTGCCGCGATGGTGTGATCGTGTTCGCCGACGGCTGCCATGCCAAGCGGGCTGAGGCCGTAGATGCCTTTGCCGTGCCTGTCAAACCAGCCGTAATGATCGGCGCGCATCAGCGGGCCGGCGCGGGCAACGCCGCTGGCGCGGGCGACCAGCATCGCCCGGACCGGACCGGAGCGGCTGAGTTCGGCCGCGCAGCGCAGCGCATCCTGGCGGTAGGCGGTCATGCGCGGGGTGCGGGTGGTGCCGCCAATGTTCGGATCGCCGACCCTGCGGTCGAACTCGCGCAGAAGCCGGGCGGCCTTTATCTTTGATTTTCGCGGCATGTAGGGACCCGGGTCAAGATGCGCCGTGACCACGCCCTGCCCCACATCAACCGCGAGAAGGCCAAGGCCAAGGCGCCGACACAGCGCCAGGATATCCCTGTAGCGCAGCGCCCAGCCCTTGTCAGAGGACACCGGCACGGCGAGGTAGACCGTATCGAACACCCCCTGCCGCGCCACGCCCTGCATCACCAGCGACAGGGAGAAGCTCGTCTTCATCTCGACCACCAGCGGCGGCTCCTCGCCACGCCGGGCGAGGATGTCGCAAGCCCCGATCTCGGCCTTCACCTCATAGCCCTGCCGCTGGAGATAGGCCTTGAGCGCAGGATAAAGCTCAGCCTCGCGCATCGGAAGCTACCGGACCTTCAGCGTCGCCAGGCCGATCATCGCCAGGATCAGGCTGATGATCCAGAAGCGGATCACGATCTGCGGCTCGGCCCAGCCCTTCTTTTCGAAGTGGTGGTGGATCGGGGCCATCAGGAAGATCCGCTTCTTGGTGCGCTTGTAGTAGAGAACCTGGACGATCACGCTCAGCGCCTCGACCACGAAAAGACCGCCGACGATGGCCAGCACGATCTCGTGCTTGGTGCAGACGGCGATGGCGCCAAGCGCTCCGCCAAGGGCGAGCGACCCGGTGTCGCCCATGAAGACCGCCGCCGGAGGGGCGTTGTACCACAGGAACCCAAGCCCCGCGCCAAAGATGCCCGCCGCGAAGATCAGCAGTTCCGCCGTGCCGGGGACGGCATGCACGCCAAGGTCATTCGCAATGGCCGAGGAGCCGACGACATAGGCGATGACGCCCAGGGTGCCTGCGGCGATCATCACCGGCATGATGGCAAGCCCGTCAAGCCCGTCGGTCAGGTTCACCGCATTGGCCGAACCCACGATGACGATCATGCCGAACGGCACGAAGAAGAGACCAAGGTTCAGCAGCAGGTCCTTGAAGAACGGGAAAGCCAGCTGGTTCGTAAGCTCCACCGGGTGAAACATCGACGCGGCATAGGCGGCAAGCCCGGCGATCAACAGGCCCAGCCCCATGCGGACCTTGCCGGAGACGCCCTTGGTGTTCTGCTTTGACACCTTGGCATAGTCGTCGGCAAAGCCGATCAGCCCGAAGGCAAGCGTCACCAGCACCACGATCCAGACGAAGGGATTGTCAAGCCGCGCCCAGAGCAGCGTGGAGACGATCAGCGCCGACAGGATCAGCAGGCCGCCCATCGTGGGGGTGCCGGCCTTGGACAGATGCGACTGCGGCCCGTCATCGCGGATCGGCTGGCCCTTGCCCTGCTTGCGGCGCAGAAAGTCGATCAGCGGGCGGCCGAAGAGAAAGCCGAAGATCAGCGCAGTGGCGAAGGCGCCACCGGCCCGAAAGGTGATGTAGCGGAAGAGGTTGAAGAAATCCCCACCATCTGAAAACTCGGTCAGCCAGAAAAACATTCAGGGGGTTCCCTCGGTGGAGGCAGCGGCCTGCCCCATTTTCCGCAGCACGTCAACGACCAGACTGACTTTTGACCCCTTGGAGCCCTTCACCAGAAGGATGTCGCCCGCGTCGATCAGCGTGCGGGCGCGGGGGGCAAGCTCGGTCGCAGAGGCGACCCACTCGCCGCGCTGCCGACGTGGCAGGGCCGCATGCAGCGCCTGCATCCTTGGGCCGACGCAATGGATGACATGGACGGCGGCAAGCCCGGGATGGTCGGCAATGGCTGCATGCAGCGCGGCCTCGGTCGGCCCAAGTTCCAGCATGTCGCCCAGGATGGCGATGCGGCGGCCACCGCCGACGCGACCGATCCCGTCGGTGGGTGTGGCGGCGATCAGCACGTCCAGCGCTGCGGCCATCGAAGCCGGGTTGGCGTTGAAGGCGTCGTCGATCAGGTCAAGGAAGGTCTCCTCCACCAGGTCCAGCATGATCCGCTCGCGCTGACCGCGGCCCGGCGGCGGGGCCCAGCGGCCAAGGTCATGCGCAGAGATCATCGGGTCGGCCCCCAGCGCATCGGCGACGGCAAGGGCCGCGAGTGCGTTCAGCGCGAAGTGGCGGCCGGGGGTGGAGACCTTGAAGAGAAGCGGGCCGTCCGCGCAGGTCGCGCGGCAGACCGTTGCCCCATCGGCCAGCCGCGCCTCGATCAGTCGCCAGTCGGCGGTTTGGTCGGTGCCAAAGGCGACGGGCCTTGCGCCCACCGCCAGGGCCTTGGCGCGCAGGATCGGGGTGGTGTCGATATCGGCATTGAAGATGGCGGCGCCTCCGGGTGCAAGCCCGTCGAAGATCGAGGCCTTCTCATGGGCGATGCCCTCCACGCTCTCGAACGCCTCAAGATGGGCGGGGGCGACTGTGGTGATCATCGCCACGTCCAGCCGGGCAAGACGGGCCAAGGGGGCGATCTCGCCCGGGTGGTTCATCCCGATCTCGATCACCGCATATTCGGTGTCCGCAGGCATCCGCGCCAGCGTCAGCGGCACGCCCCAGTGGTTGTTGTAGCTGGCCTCGGCGGCATGGGTGCGGCCCTGCCCGGACAGGATGGCGCGCAGCATCTCCTTGGTCGAGGTCTTGCCGACCGAACCTGTCACCCCGACCACGCGTGCGGTGGTGCGGGCACGGGCGGCGGCCCCAAGCGCGGCAAGCGCCTCCAGCACATCCGGCACGACAAGCAGCGGCGCAGTGGCCGGCACACCCTCGGGGATGCGGCTGACCAGGGCGGCGGCAGCCCCCTTCTGCAGCGCCTGGGCGACAAAGTCATGCCCGTCGCGCGCGTCCTTCAGGGCGACGAAGAGGTCACCGGGCTGGAGGGTGCGCGTGTCGATCGAGACGCCGCTCGCCTGCCAGTCACAGGTGCTGCGCCCGCCGGTGGCCGTGGCGGCGTCGGTGGCGGTCCAGAGCAGCATCAGATGACCCCATCCAGAGCAGCGACGGCGACGCTGGCCTGTTCGACGTCATCAAAGGGGTAGACGTCGGTGCCGATCACCTGCCCGCTTTCGTGGCCCTTGCCCGCGATCAGCAGCGCGTCGCCCGGCAGCAGCGCATCCACCGCCCGCAGGATCGCCTCGGCCCGGTCGCCGACCTCGTTCGCGTCTGGACAGGCGGCCATGATCGCCGCACGGATCGACTTGGGGTCTTCGGTGCGCGGGTTGTCGTCGGTAACATAAAGCACATCGGCATGCGCGCGGGCCGCCGCCCCCATCAGCGGGCGCTTGGTGCGGTCCCGGTCGCCGCCTGCCCCGAAGACGATGATGATGCGCCCCATCACATGCGGCCGCAGCGCCTGCAGCGCGGTCGCAATGGCGTCGGGGGTGTGGGAGTAGTCGACATAGACCGCCGCCCCGTTCCGCCGGGTGGCGGCAAGCTGCATCCGGCCCCGCACCCCGGTCAGTCGGGGTAGCGTTGCAAGCACCGCCTCCGGGGCGTCACCGGCGGCGATGGCAAGACCGGCGGCGACGGCGACGTTCTCGGCCTGGAAGGCACCGATCAGCGGCAGCCGGGTCTGGAACGCCCGCCCCTGCCACAAATAGCGCACCTCTTGCCCCGTGCCATCCGGACGGGTCGCGGCAATCTGCAGGTCGGCCCCCTGCCCCGTGCCCACGGTCAAGACCCGCAAGCCCCGCGACAGCGCCAGTTCCGCCATATCCGAGCCGCGCGCGCCGTCCAGGTTGATCACGGCCACGCCATCCTCGGGCAGAAGCCGGCTGAACAGCTCGGACTTCGCCTGGAAATAGGCCTCCATCGTGCCGTGGTAGTCCAGATGATCCTGCGTCAGGTTCGTGAACCCGGCCGCCACCAGCCGCACCCCGTCCATCCGGCGCTGGTCGATCCCGTGGGAGGAGGCCTCCATCGCGCCATGGGTCACCCCGCCCGCCGCCGCTGCCGCCAGCAGCTTCTGCAGCGTGATCGCATCGGGAGTGGTGTGGCTGGACGGCGCCGACCATGACCCCTCGATCCCGGTGGTGCCGATGTTGATCGCCTCATGCCCAAGGGCAGCCCAGATTTGCCGGGTAAAGGTTGCCACGCTGGTCTTGCCGTTGGTTCCGGTCACCGCAACCATCGTCTGCGGCTGCGCGCCGAACCAAAGGGCTGCAGCACAGGCCAACGCCGCGCGCGGGTCCTCGGCCACGACAAGGGAGGTGTCGGTGCTGCCCAGCACATCGGCGGCCAGACGTAGGCCCTCGGCATCCGTCAGGATCGCCGTTGCACCCTGCTCGATCGCCGCCGGGATGAAGGCCGCGCCATGGGTTGTGGTGCCGGGCAGTGCAGCAAAAAGCATGCCGGCGCGCACGGCGCGGCTGTCGGCGGTCAGGCCGGACAGCGCCGGGTCCCGTCCGGCGCGGGCGGTCAGCCCGAGGTCCGAAAGCCGTGTCGCACGCGATGTCATACCCTGCCCCGTCTAGTTTCTGGCCCGTCTAGTTGCTGGCGGCTGTTACCGCATCAGGTGCGGGGGGTTCAAGCTTGGGTCGCAAGCCCATCAGCGGTGCCACGCGACGGATGATCTCGGCGGCGACGGGCACGGCGGTCCAGCCGGCGGTGCGGCGCTCTTCCGACATGGTGGTGTCCGTCGGCTCGTCCAGCGTCACGATCAGCACATATTGCGGGTTAGACGCCGGGAAGACCGAGGCGAAGGTGTTGATCACCTTGTCGTCATAGTAGCCGCCAGTCCGCTTGGGCTTGTCGGCGGTGCCGGTCTTGCCCGCGACCTCGTAGCCCGGCACCTCGCCCAGGCTGGCCGTGCCTTCGGTCACCACGCGGCGCAGCATCTTGACCGACTCGAAGGCCGTCTTCTCGCTCATCACCCGGACGCC
>JANPJZ010000045.1:0-2298 GCA_031425795.1 Rhodobacter sp.
CGCCGGAGTACTTGATCCCCCCGTCCGCAATGACCGGCACCGATCCCGCCGCCCGCGCCGAATCCATGATCGCCGTCAGCTGCGGCACACCGACACCCGCCACGATCCGCGTCGTGCAAATCGACCCCGGCCCGATCCCCACCTTCACCGCATCCGCGCCCGCCCCGATCAGCGCCCGCGTCGCCTCGGCGGTGGCCACGTTCCCGGCCACCACCTGCACCGTGTTCGACAGCCGCTTGATCCGTTCGACCGCCCGCGCCACGCCTTCGGAGTGTCCATGCGCCGTGTCGATCACCACCAGATCCACGCCCGCATCGATCAACGCCTCCGACCGCGCAAACCCCGCATCCCCGACCGTCGTCGCCGCCGCCACGCGCAGCCGGCCCAGCTCATCCTTGCAGGCCTGCGGGTTCAGCACCGACTGCTCGGTGTCCTTCAGCGTCAGAAGCCCCGTCAGCTTGCCCGCCCCATCCGTCACCAGAAGCTTCTCGATCCGCCGCGCCTTCATAAGGCTGATCGCCTGCCCCCGATCCACCGGCTCTCGCAGCACGGCCAGGTTCTCGCTCGACATCATCACCGACACCGGCGTCCGGTCGTCGGAGGCAAACCGCATGTCCCGATTCGTCACGATTCCCAGCACCCGCCCCGTCTCATCCACCACCGGAAACCCGGTGATGCTGTACCGCTCCATCAGCACCTTGGCATCCGCAAGCGTCTGGTCCGGCGTCAGCGTGATCGGCTGATAGACCACCCCAGACTCGAACCGCTTCACCCGCCGGACTTCCCGCGCCTGCGCCTCAAGGTCGAGGTTCCGGTGGATCACCCCGATCCCTCCCGCCTGCGCCATGGCAATCGCCATCCGGCCTTCGGTCACCGTATCCATCGCGCTGGACAAGAGCGGAATGTTCATCCGGATCGCCTGCGTCACCCAGGTCGAGGTGTCGGCATCCGACGGCAGCACGCTCGATGCGGCCGGCACCAGAAGCACATCATCAAAGGTAAGGGCCTCACGAATCTCCATGGGTTTTCCCTCCGGGAGCAAGCCTCGTTTGGCGGTTCCCCTTTTCACGGGCCCGTCGCTAACGCAAGGGCAATCTCGCCGACGCTGCAGGCTCTTGAACCCGCAGCACCCCCATGCACAGTGGCCGGGACCCGAAAGGATACCAAATGCGCGTCGCCATTGTCGAAAACACCCGCATCACCCACCACGGTCAGTTGGGCGTTGCCCTCCACGAACGCGCCGCCCTGATCGACCAGCTGCGCCCCTGGACCGGCCAGCCCCTGCCAGACGCGCCAGAGGCCGACGCCCTCATCGTCTTCGGCGGCGAACAGTCCGCCCGCGACGACCACACCCACCCCTACCTGCCCGCCCTCGCCCGGCTGATGCAGGCCTATACCGATGCCGACAAACCCGTCCTCGGCATCTGCCTTGGCTCCCAACTCCTCGCCCGGGCTTACGGCGCGGACAACCACCTTGGGCTGGCACCGGAGTTCGGCTGGACCGACGTCACCCTGACCGAGGCTGGCCGCGCCGATCCCGTCCTGTCCCAGGTCCCGCAGACCTTCCCGATCTTCCAGTGGCATTCCGACACCTTCACCCTGCCCCAAGGTGCCACCCACCTCGCCACCAGCCCCACGGCGCAGAACCAGGCCTTCCGCATCGGCCGCGCCACCTATGGCACCCAGTTCCATTTCGAGGCCAACCGCCCGATGGTCGCCGACTGGCTCGCCCGCTTTCCCGATCTGGTGGAGAAGATGGCCCCCGGCTGGGCCAGCCGCCACCCTGGCCTCGCCGAAACCCAAGGGGCCGAAGCCGACAGTCACGGCCTCACCCTCGCCCGCGCCTGGGTCAACCTGATCTGACAGCGGCAAGGCCCTTTCATCTTTGCCCAAATATCCTTTGGGGTATGCCATTGGTTTCGCCATTGGTTCGAGAATCCAATGGCATGGGGGGCGAAGCACCCCCGAGACCCGAGCCCTTTTGCGTCCTTCACGCAACAGGGCGAGACAAAAGGCATGCGCGGCACGCGCTCAATTTGTAACCCACGCTCAATCTCTAAACCCACGCTTAGGCCTCCGCCGCGTTGGTCACCGCCGCCAGCTTGCCTCCGGGCCAGCGCTTCAGCACCCACCAAAGGATCGCCGGGATCAGCCCCAAAGCCAGGATCGTCAGCGCAATGCCGATCCCCTGCCAGGCCCCGCCGCCCCGGATCAGCGCCGCGGCCAGCACCGCCAGCGGAAAGGTCAGCGCACCCCACATCGGCGTGACACCAGCGCTCAACAGCCAGCGGGCCGAGG
>JANPJZ010000046.1:0-21829 GCA_031425795.1 Rhodobacter sp.
TCTGCTGACCGGGCCAGAGCCTGGCATCACCCGTGACTCCATTTCCGTCCGCACGGATTGGCAGAACACCCCGATCCGCATCTTCGACACTGCGGGGATGCGCAAGAAGGCCCGGATCACCGAGAAGCTGGAGAAGCTTTCTGTTTCCGACGGCATCCGCGCCGTCCGCTTTGCCGAAGTGGTTGTGGTCCTGCTGGACGTTGAAATCCCCTTCGAGGTGCAAGACCTGCGCATCGCCGACTTCGCCGAGACCGAAGGTCGGGCTGTGGTGGTCGCCGTCAACAAGTGGGATCTCGAGGACGAAAAGCAGGAAAAGCTGGCCGAGCTGAAAGAGATGTTCGACCGCCTTCTGCCGCAACTTCGGGGTGCGCCCTTGGTGACGGTCAGTGCCAAGACGGGCAGGGGCCTTGACCGGTTGCACGACGCGATCAGGAAAGCGCATGACGTCTGGAACCGCCGCATCCCGACCGCGCGCCTCAACACCTGGCTGGGTGCCATGACCGAGGCGCACCCGCCACCGGCCCCCGGCGGCCACCGGATCAAGCTGCGCTACATCAGCCAGGTCAAGACGCGGCCGCCCGGCTTCGTCATCATGTGCTCACGCCCGGATGAGCTGGCCGACAGCTACAAACGCTATCTTGTCAATGGCTTGCGCGAACACTTTGAGATGCCCGGCACTCCGATCCGGCTGTTCTTCCGCAGCCAGTCGACGAAGAATCCCTTCAAGGATCAGAAGTTCCACACACCCTCGCGCCTGCGCAAGCATATCGAGGGGAAGGGCCGCGAAAGCCTGAAGCGTTAGGCCTTCCGGTTTGCCCAAAGTGTGACCGCCATCACGGCAATCCCTGAAGCGGCCAGCACGGCCACGGTCGTGTTTGCGCCGATGTTGGCAACGATCACCCCGATCAGCGCCCAGATCACCGTCAGCCCGTAAACCGGCATCTCCGGCCTGCGCATCTGCACGGTCACCGCAATCCCCAGCACAAGCGCCAGCATCGCCGCGGCGGAAGCGGTATCGCTCAGCCAGCCATAGCCCGCGATGAAGACGCCCGTCGACACGGCCGAGGCCGCCGAAAGCCAGCCCGCAAAGATCGCCGTCGGCGCGGACAGCATCCAGCGGTCCACTTTGGGGTCGGCGCGCAGGAATGCCGCAATCGCCCCCGCCGCCATGATCCAGATCGTGACGGTCCCCCAGACCGCGCTGACCCCGGCAATCCAGAGCCACACCGCACCGACGCCCACGGCCACCGTCAGCGGCATCCGCACCGCCTCCCAGGCCGGGTCGTCGGCGCGCTTCCACGCACCGTAGACCGCATGAGCGATCAGCCAGAGGTAGATCACACTCCAGATCGAAAAGGCATAGCCTGCCGGCTGGATCGAGGGCCGCTCGATCTGCACCGGGAACATGGTGGGGTCATAGCCGGTGAAGGGCGGGGTGATGAATGGGGCAACGCCGAAGGCAATCGTTGCAAGCAACAGTAACACGGGGGAAAGGCGCATAAAGAGCTCCGGTCAGGCGGGCAGGGCAGGGATAAACTCCGCCCCGGTCCGTTGGGTTCCGCTTTCAGACCAGAAGCCCATCTGCCGTGATCCGGGTCTTGCCCTGAAGATAGGGCACCAGCGCGTCAGGCAAGGTCACCGACCCGTCTGCCTCCTGTCCGTTCTCCAGCACGGCAATCAGACAGCGCCCCACCGCCAGCCCCGAGCCATTGAGAGTCGCCACGAACTCGGGCTTCCCCCCCGCCGGTCGATACCGCGCATTCATCCGCCGGGCCTGGAACTGCCCGCAGGTGGAGACCGAGCTGATCTCGCGGTAGGTGTTCTGCCCTGGCAGCCAGACTTCAAGGTCATGCGTCTTCTGCGCACCGAATCCCATGTCGCCGGTGCACAGGACGATCGTCCGGTAGGGCAGCCCCAGCCGCTCCAACACCGCCTGCGCGCAGTGGGTCATGCGATTGTGCTCCGCCAGCGCGGTTTCGGGGGTGCAGATCGTCACCATCTCCACCTTCTCGAACTGATGCTGGCGCAGCATCCCCGTGGTGTCCTTGCCCGCCGAGCCAGCCTCGGAGCGGAAGCAATGCGTATGCGCCGTCAGCCGGATCGGCAGCGTGGCCTCGTCGAGGATGTCCCCGGCAACCGAGTTCGTCAGCGTCACCTCGGACGTGGGGATCAGCCACCAGCCGTTGGTGGTCTGATAGCTGTCCTCGGCGAACTTCGGCAGCTGGTTGGTGCCGAACATCGCGTCTTCCTTGACGAGGACCGGCGTCCAGGTCTCGGCAAGCCCATGCTCGGTCGTGTGCAGGTCCAGCATGAACTGCGCCAGCGCCCGGTGCACCCGCGCCACCGCCCCGCGCAACACGACAAAGCGGCTGCCCGAAAGCTTGGCCGCCGTCGGAAAATCAAGGCCGGGCTTTGCCGCCGGAATATCGAAGTGCTCCAACGGCTTGAACGCCGTCTCCCTTGGCGTGCCCCAGCGGCGGATTTCCACGTTGCCCGTCTCGTCCGGTCCCTCTGGCACCTCGTCAAGGGGCAGGTTGTCGATCCGCGACAGGGCGTCGCGCAGACGCCCGTCCTCGGCCCCCGCCTCTTCGGTCAGGCGGGCACCCTCGGCCTTCTTCTCGGCCACCAGTGAGCGCAGGCGCTCGAACTCGGCGTTGTCGCCGCGCGCCTTGGCCGCACCCACGTCCTTCGAGGCCGCGTTCTGTGCAGCCGCCGCAGTTTCCGCTGCATGAATCTTGGCCCGCCGCGCCTCGTCCATCGCCAGAAGCGCCGCCGACATCGGAGCCAGCCCGCGCCGTGACAGCGCCGCGTCAAAAGCGGCAGGGTTCTCACGGATGAAGCGGATGTCGTGCATGGTCTGGCCCTCTGGAACGCTACGCGCCAGCTTATGCCCCATATCCTCGTAAGGGGGAAGGTGGGGCCCTGCATCCAGAAAGTCGCGCGCCCTCTGGCGCAACGGCACGAAAGGTCTTACATCACGCCGCAATCGCAGGAACCGCTCGCCGGCCCTGGGGATCACCATGTAAAGCCGGGCTCTCCCGGCCAAGCCGGAAAGGAAGCCCATGCTCGTCTCTCCCGCCTTCGCCCAGGCCGCTGGCGCCGCGCCATCTGCCGGGGCAGCTTTTGCCCAGTTCCTGCCGATCATCCTGATCTTCGTCATCTTCTACTTCCTGCTGATCCGTCCGCAGCAAAAGAAGATGAAGGAACACCGCGCCATGGTCGAAGCCCTGCGTCGTGGGGACCAGGTAGTGACCTCGGGCGGGATCGTCGGCAAGGTGTCGAAAGTGCAGGAAGACGGCATGGTCGAGGTCGAGATTGCCGATGGCGTCCGGGTCAAGGTGCTCAAGCACACCATCGGCCAGGTCCTGAACAAGACCGAACCGGCCGCAAGCTAAGACCATGGAATCGATGGCGCTCTGGAAGCGCGTGTTCATCCTGATCGTTTGTGTCTGGGGATTGGCCGCCGCAGCGCCGAACCTGTTCTACGCGCAGGTGGAACGCCACAACGACGCATCGGCCGGCATCGAAGCCGCTGGTGGCACCGCGACACCGGAGCAGGAGGCTGCGCTGTCCGAGTGGCCGGGATTCCTGCCCTCCGCCTTGGTCAACCTTGGCCTCGACCTGCGTGGTGGCGCACATCTTCTGGCCGAGGTCCGGGTGGCCGACGTCTACAAGACCCGGATCGACGCGACCTGGCCCGAGGTGCGCGACGCCCTTCGGGACCTGCGCGAGCAGGTGGGTGCGGTGCGCCGTGCGCCCTCGCCCGATGGCGTCCTCCGCGTCACGATAACCGAGGCTGCCGGGATGCCCGCCGCGCTGGAGGCTGTCCGTGCCCTCAGCAGCAGTGTCTCGACGCTGACCGGGGCAGGACAAAGCACGCTTGATGTCACCGCCGAAGGCAATGACATCGTCGTCCAGCTTTCCGAAGCCGAAAAGCGCGCCACCGACGACCGCACGCTGCAACAGTCGCTGGAAATCATCCGCCGCCGGGTGGATGAGGTCGGCACGCGCGAACCGACGATCCAGCGCCAGGGCGAAGACCGCATCCTGATCCAGGTCCCGGGCATCGGCTCTGCGACCGAGCTTAAGGCACTGATCGGCACTACCGCACAGCTTACCTTTAACGCCGTTGTCAGCCGCACCGCCAACGCTGCTGCAGACGCTGGCCCGCGCAACCTGCTTTTGCCGTCTATCGACGAGGATGGCGTCTACTACATCGTCGAGGAAACTCCGGTCGTAACGGGCGAAGAGTTGGTCGACGCCCAGCCCTCCTTTGACCAGAACGGCCAACCGGCTGTCAGCTTCCGGTTCGACACCACCGGCGCACGCAAGTTCGGCGACTACACCGCCGCGAACATCGGTGCGCCTTTCGCGATCATCCTGGACAACGAGGTGATCTCGGCCCCCGTCATCCAAAGCCACATTCCTGGCGGGTCGGGCATCATCACCGGCAACTTTACCGTGGAAGACAGCACCCAACTGGCTGTCCTCCTGCGTGCGGGTGCCCTTCCGGCGCAGATGGATTTCCTTGAGGAACGCACAATCGGCCCCGAACTTGGCGCCGACAGCATCGAGGCGGGCCGGATCGCGGCGATGATCGGCCTTGTGTTCATCATCCTCTACATGATCGCCTGCTACGGCATGTTCGGTGTGATGGCCAACATCGCGCTGACGGTGAACGTGGCGCTGGTGATGGCCCTCTTGTCGACTATCGGCGCCACACTGACGCTGCCGGGCATCGCCGGCATCGTGCTGACCATGGGCATGGCCGTCGACGCCAACGTGTTGATCTTCGAGCGGATCCGGGAAGAGCTGCGCGCGGGTGCCAGTCCAAGGCGCGCGGTGGAGGTCGGCTTCGACCGCGCCTTCTCGGCGATCATGGATTCGAACGTGACCGGCCTGTTGACGGCGCTGATCATGTTCTGGCTTGGCTCTGGCCCGGTGCGCGGCTTTGCCGTCACGCTTGGCCTTGGCATCCTCACCTCCATGTTCACCGCCGTCTACGTCACCCGCTTGATTGTCGAGCTTTGGCTTGACTGGAAGCGCCCCAAGACCATCGTGGTCTGACCCGAGGAGAATGAAATGGCTTGGCGCCTGCGGCTTGTCCCGGAACAGACCAACATCGACTTCTTTCGCATCCAGTGGGTGACCTTCGGCGCGTCGATCGTGGCGATGATCGCCTCGCTGGTGCTTGTCTTCACGGTGGGGCTGAACTTCGGCATCGACTTTCAGGGCGGCACGACGATCCGCACCGAATCCAACAGCGCGGTGGATGTCGCGGCCTACCGCGAGGCGCTTGGCACGCTCGACCTCGGCGATGTGTCGATCTCCGAGGTGTTCGACCCCTCCTTCGCCGAGGATCAGCATGTCTCGATGATCCGCATCTCGGCGCGCGAGGGCGAAGAGTCGGTGACCCCACAACTGATCCTTGAGGTGGAGCAGGCCCTGCAGGTGGTTGATCCGTCGATCACCTTTCCTGCCGTCGAATCGGTGGGCCCCAAGGTCTCGGCAGAACTTGTGACCTCGGCACTGCTCGCGGTGCTTGCGGGGACGTTGGGCATCCTGTTCTACGTATGGGTGCGCTTCGAATGGCAGTTCGCCGTCGGCACCGTCGCCGCATTGATCCATGACGTGCTGGTCACCGTCGGGATCTTCGCGCTGTTCCAGATCCGCTTTGACCTGACCATCGTCGCGGCCTTGCTGACGATCCTCGGCTATTCGGTCAACGACACCGTCGTGATCTTCGACCGCCTGCGCGAGAACCTTGCGAAGTACAAGCAGATGCCCCTGCGCGAGATGATGAACCTCACCGCCAACGAGACATTGTCCCGCACGATCATGACCGCCTCCACCACGCTGATCTCGCTCATCGTGCTACTGGTGTTCGGCGGCGACGTGATCCGCGGCTTTGTCTTCGCCATGCTGCTCGGCGTGATCCTTGGGACCTATTCCACGCTCTACATGGCCAAGAACATCGTCCTCATGCTGGGCGTCGACCGCGGCGACAAGCCGAAGGCGCCGGGCAAAAGCGAATTCGCCAACGTCGAAGCGTAAGCCATGCGTCTGATCGAGGTCACCTATGGCACCGCAAAGGCAGTCGACGGCTACGGCCCCGGCTTCTTTCGCGTGGCCGGCCATGTCCTGCGCGGGCCCTGCCTGATCACGCCGTGGGACGCCAGCCTCTGGGGCGGCTTTGCAGACATCGAAACCCCGCTCAGCATGGTCGGCCGGATCGACGTGCTTCTGGTCGGCACCGGGGCCACGGTTTCCCATGTCCCGCAAGCCTTCCGCACCCCGCTGGAAGATCAGGGCATCGGTGTCGACGTCATGGCCTCGCCCACAGCCTGCCGCACCTACAACGTGCTCCTGGGTGAAGGACGGCGGATTGCCGTCGCCCTTCTGCCAGTTGAGGCCGAGCAATCGTCTTGAGCTGAAACTCCGTCAAAGCCCTTGCTCAAGGACTCTGGCCCTCACCACAGATGCTGCACATGCGGCGCGACCAGCCGGGCGTAGACCTCCCGCGCGGCGGCCATCACCTCCTCGGCGAGCGGGGCCATCTCTGCCGCAGCGGCGTTGCCCTGCGCCTGGGCCGGGGATTTCGCTCCCGGAATGACCACGGTCACAGCCTCTTCCATCAGGATCCAGCGCAGGCTGAACGCGGCCATCGAAGCCCCTGCCGGAACCAGACCGCGCAGGGCGTCAACCGCCTCCAGCGCCACGTCGTAGGGCACGCCCGAGAATGTCTCGCCCTTGTCGAAAGCCTCGCCATTGCGGTTGAAGCTGCGGTGATCGTCGGCGGCAAAGCTGCTGTCGCGCGTCAGCTTCCCCGTCAGAAGGCCCGAGGCCAGCGGCACCCGGGCAATCACCGCCACATTCCGCGCGCGCGCTTCCGGAAAGAACACTTCGGCCGGTTTCATGCGGAAAAGGTTGTAGATGATCTGCACCGACACCACACCCGGCTGCAGGATCGCCGCGCGTGCCTCCTCCACCGTCTCGACCGACACGCCATAATCGGCGATCTTGCCCTTCTGCTTGATCGCTTCCAGCGCCGCAAAAACTTCAGGGGTGGAATAGACCGGGGTCGGCGGACAGTGCAGCTGGACCAGATCCAGTCGCTCCACCCCAAGGTTGCTCAGCGACCGGTCGATGAAGCCTTCCAGCGCAGCACCGGTATAGGCCTCGGCCACATGCGGGTTCAGCCGCCGTCCGGCCTTGGTCGCGACGAAGGGCGCTTCGCCCCCACGCTCGGCAAGCACCTCGCGGATGATCCGCTCGGACCGCCCGTCACCATAGACATCCGCCGTGTCGATGAAGGTCATGCCCGCATCAAGGGCCGCGTGAAGGGCCGCCTTGGCATCCTCCAGACTCACTTCCCCCCAGGTGCCGCCAATCGCCCAGGCGCCAAAGCCGAGCCGGGTGGTCATGCGGCCGGTACGGCCGAAAGGAACGTGTTGCATGGGTATCTCCTGTCTGCTTTTGCCAAGACATAAGGTCGTGCTGCGGTGAAAGCCATGCCCCTTTTCCCATTCCCCTTTTCCGGGCGGCCGGCATCGGATAGGGCTTGGCCCATGCAGATCGTGGTGGACAAGTTGGGCGTTGCGCGGGGCGGGGTGACCGTCCTGCAGGGCCTGTCCTTCATCGCGGGCCCCGGTGAGGCGCTGATCCTGCGCGGGCCGAACGGATCGGGCAAGACCACGCTTCTGCGCACCCTGGCCGGGCTGCAACCCCCCGTCAGCGGCACGATCACCCTGCCGCCCGAGGCGGCGGCCTACGGCGCCCATGCCGACGGGCTGAAGTCCACCCTGACCGTGCGGGAAAACCTGGCCTTCTGGGCCGCGATCCACGCCTCTGACGGAGTCGACAAGGCCATGGTGGCAATGGATGTCGCTACCCTGTCGCACCGCCGCGCGGCCGAGCTTTCGGCAGGCCAGAAGCGCCGTCTTGGCCTGGCGCGGCTTCTGGTCACCGGCCGCCCGGTCTGGCTGCTGGACGAGCCGACCGTCAGCCTCGACACCGCCTCGGTCGCGCTTTTTGCCGGAGTGGTGCGTCAGCACCTGTCCGGCGGGGGCATCGCCATCATCGCGACCCATGTCGACCTCGGCCTGCCCGAGGCTGCGACCCTGGACCTCGCCCCCTTCCGCACCCGCATCCTGGCCCGCGACGGGTTTGACGAGGCCTTCGCATGATGCGTGGCACCGGTCGCACCTGCGGAAGCCTCCGGCGGGAGTATCTGGAGAAAGAGCAAATGCAGGGCTGCGCCGGATGAGGGCGCTTCTGTCCCGCGATCTTCGGTTGGCGATCCGTTCCGGTGGCGGCTTCGGTCTGGGGCTGGCCTTCTTCTTCCTCCTGTCGGTCCTGGTGCCCTTGGGCGTGGGGCCCGAGGGGGGCACGCTGGGCCGCATTGCCCCCGGCATCCTCTGGGTTGGCGCGCTTCTGGCCTGCCTCCTGTCCCTCGACCGGATCTTCGCCCTGGATTTCGAGGATGGCTCGCTAGACCTCCTTGCCACCGCACCGATCCCGCTTGAGGCGGTGGTGGCGCTGAAGGCTCTGGCGCATTGGCTGGTCACGGGCTTGCCGCTGACCCTGCTCGCGCCCGGGCTTGGCGTGCTTTTGAACCTGCCGCCAGAAGGTTATGTCTGGCTGGTGCTGAGCCTTCTCCTCGGCACGCCGGCGCTTTCCGTGATCGGCGCTTTCGGGGCCGCGCTGGTGGTGGGTCTGCGCCGGGGCGGGCTTCTCCTCAGCCTGCTGGTCCTGCCACTTTACGTCCCCACCCTGATCTTCGGGGCCGAGGTGGTGCGGCGCGGCGCGGAAGGCCTGGCGCTTGCCACCCCGCTGGCCCTCTTGGCCGGGATCAGTCTTGGTGCTGCGGCGCTGTTGCCCTTCGCGGCGGCGGCGGCGCTCCGCGTCAATTTGCGTTAGGCTGTCGCGCGATGGTGAGTTGAGCCTTCGCAGAGAAAAAGGTAGGCGGAACGCATGTCGATCTGGGAATATGCCAACCCGAAGCGGTTCATGCAGACCTCGGCCCGGGCCTTGCCCTGGGTCGTCGGGCTGACCTTGCTGTGCCTGGTCGTCGGGCTGGTGTGGGGGTTCTTCTTCACGCCGGATGATTTCAGGCAGGGCTCCACCGTCAAGATCATCTATCTCCACGTCCCCTCGGCGATGATGGCGATCAACGCCTGGGTGATGATGCTGGTGACAAGCCTGATCTGGATCGTGCGGCGGCACCATGTCTCTGCCCTCGCGGCCAAGGCGGCCGCGCCGGTGGGGCTGACTTTCACGCTGGTGGCGCTGGTGACCGGGGCGCTGTGGGGCCAGCCGATGTGGGGCACCTGGTGGGCCTGGGACCCCCGGCTGACCGCCTTCCTGATCCTGACGCTGTTCTACTTCGGCTACATCGCCCTTTGGGCGGCGGTGGAGGACCCGGACACCGCCGCCGACCTGACGGCCATCCTGTGCCTTGTCGGATCGGTGTTCGCGCTGCTGTCGCGCTATGCCGTCAATTTCTGGAACCAGGGCCTGCACCAGGGGGCGTCGCTGTCGCTCGACAAGGAGGAGAACGTGGCGGACGTGTTCTGGCTGCCCCTCCTCGTCTGCATCGCGGGCTTCGTGCTTCTATTTGTCACGCTGGTACTGATGCGCACCCGGACCGAAATCCGCTCGCGCCGCCTCAAGGCGCTCCTCGCGCGGGAGAGGGTGGCGTGATGATGCCGGACCTGGGCAAGTATTCCTTCGCGGTGCTGGGGTCCTATGCGGCTTCGGCGGTTCTGATAGTGGTGCTGGTCGCGCTGTCGTTCTGGCAGCGGGCTCGGGTGAAACGGGCGCTGGCCGAGGTCGAGGCGCGGCAGGGGAAGACTGATGATTAAGTGGCTACTCGTCATCCCGGTGGTCCTGTTTTTCGGGATGGCGGGGATGTTCTACGTGGGCATGTACCGCGACAATCCCGGTGAGCTGCGGTCGGTCTTCATCGGGCGCGCGGCGCCGGTGCTGCCGACCACGGGCCTGCCTGGAATCCCGGTCCTGACCAACGCTGACCTACGCACGGGCGAGGTCACGGTGCTGAACTTCTGGGCCAGTTGGTGCCCGCCCTGCCGGGCCGAGCATCCCGTGCTGCTGGACATGGCCGAGCGGGGGATCCGGGTGGCCGGGATCAACATGATGGATGACGATGCCAAGGCCGTCGCCTATCTGGCCGAGGACGGGAATCCGTTCCTGGGCGTCGCGACCGACCCGAACGGCCGTAACCGGGTGGAGTGGGGGGTGACCGCGCCGCCCGAGACCTTCATCATCGGCGGCGACGGGACGGTGCTGTTCCGCTTTGTCGGCCCGCTTGTCGGGACGGATTACGAGGCCCGCTTCGTGCCGGAGCTGGAGAAGGCCTTGGCCGCGCAGGACTGATGTCCCGGGCAGGGACATGCTTTGGCGCCAACGATTTCAATGGCTTCTGGCCCGGTTTTCAGGAATTGTTAACACCTGTGGACGCGCGTCCTGTCAGGGTCAGCCGAGGACGAGAAACAGCCCGAAGGCCGCGATCACCAGAAACTCGCTGAATGGCAGGCTGGAGCGCAGGTCCAGTCCCTGCCGGCTGCGGCGCGGGGTTGACCGGCGGGCGGCGGGAAGGATCGGAAAATTGCGGGGCATCGGTCTGCCTTCTGGCTGGGGTGCCCCGCCACTCTGACCGCTGAGTGTTAAGGAAAGCCGAAAGCCACTTAGGAAGCGTCGCGGCAGGAGCCATCGCCCCCGCCGCAAGGTCCTCAGGCCGTCGCTGCGAGATCGCGCAGGACGTAGTGCAGCACGCCGCCATTTTCGACGTATTCGATCTCGATCGCGGTATCGATGCGGCACTTGATCTGGATCGTCTTCTCGGTGCCGTCGGCGTAGTGGATGGTGCAGGGCACGAGTGACAGCGGCTTCAGGTCACCAGCAAGGCCTTCGATCGAGATGACCTCGCTTCCTTTCAGGTTCAGGGACTTGCGCGTCATTCCTTCGGTGAATTCGAAAGGGATGACGCCCATGCCGACGAGGTTGGAACGGTGGATACGCTCGAAGCTTTCAGCGATCACCGCCTTCACGCCCAGAAGGGCCGTGCCCTTTGCCGCCCAGTCGCGGCTGGAGCCTGCGCCGTATTCGATGCCGCCGAAGATGACCAGCGGGGTCCCTGCCTCCTGATAGGCCATCGAGGCGTCGAAGATGCTGGTCTGTGCGCCGTCCGGGCCAAGAGTGTAGCCGCCTTCCACGCCTTCAAGCATCTCGTTCTTGATGCGGATGTTGGCGAAGGTGCCGCGCATCATCACTTCGTGGTTGCCGCGCCGGGCACCATAGCTGTTGAACTCGGATACCGGAACTTGCCGTTCCGCCAGATACTTGCCGGCTGGAGTTGAGTTCTTGAATGAACCCGCAGGCGAGATGTGGTCGGTGGTGATCATGTCACCGAGAAGCGCCAACACCCGCGCCCCGGCGATGTTCTTGATGGTTCCCGGCGTGCGCGCCATGCCTTTGAAATACGGCGGATTCTGGATGTAGGTCGAGGTCGGGGGCCAGTCGTAGGTTTCGCTGTCAGTGACCTCGACCGCCTGCCACTTCTCGTCACCCTTGAAGACATCCGCATACTTCGTCTGGAAAGCGGCGCGGGTAACCGTCCGGTCGACCAGTTCGGCGATCTCGGCGTTCGACGGCCAGACATCCTTAAGGTAAACCGGGCCGTTGGTGCCGATGCCCAGAGGCTCGGTCGTGATGTCGATGTTCATGTCACCGGCCAGCGCGTAGGCCACGACCAGCGGCGGCGAGGCGAGGTAGTTGGCGCGCACGTCGGGGGAAATGCGGCCTTCGAAGTTGCGGTTGCCGGACAGGACCGCAGCGGCCACAAGGTCGCCCTCGTTGATCGCGGCGCTGATTTCGGGCTGCAGCGGGCCGGAGTTGCCGATGCAGGTGGTGCAGCCATAGCCAACAAGGTTGAAGCCGATGGCATCAAGGTCTTCCTGCAGGCCGGCGGCGTTCAGATACTCGCTGACAACCTGGGAGCCGGGGGCGAGCGAGGTCTTCACCCAGGGCTTGCGGTTCAGGCCCAACTGGCGGGCCTTGCGCGCGACGAGGCCCGCGCCGATCATGACGTAAGGGTTCGAGGTGTTGGTGCAGGAAGTGATCGAGGCGATCACGACCTTGCCCGAGGACATGGTGTAATCCTCTCCCGCGACCGCGACTTCAGTGCCGAGGGGGCGCTTGAAGCTGGTGGCCATTTCAGTCGCGAAGGACGATTTCGCATCGGTGAGCGGCAGGAAGTCCTGCGGGCGCTTCGGGCCGGAGATGGCGGGGACGATGGTGCCCATGTCGAGGCCGAGGGTGGAGGTGTAGATCGGGTCGTAGGACGCATCGCGCCACATGCCGTTTGCCTTGGCATAGGCTTCGACAAGGGCGATGCGGCCTTCGTCACGGCCGGTCATGTGCAGGTAGCGCAGGGTTTCCGCGTCGATCGGGAAGAAGCCGCAGGTGGCACCGTATTCGGGGGCCATGTTGGCGATGGTGGCGCGGTCGGCCAAGGGCAGGCGGTCAAGGCTGTCGCCGTAGAACTCCACGAACTTGCCGACGACGCCGTGCTTGCGCAGCATCTGCACGACTTTCAGCACAAGGTCTGTAGCGGTGGTGCCTTCGATCATCGTGCCGGTCAGCTTGAAACCGACAACCTCGGGGATCAGCATGGAGACGGGCTGGCCGAGCATCGCCGCCTCGGCCTCGATCCCGCCGACGCCCCAGCCAAGGACGGCAAGGCCGTTGACCATCGTGGTGTGGCTGTCGGTGCCGACGAGCGTGTCGGGGTAGGCGACCATCTGGCCGTCCTGGTCGGTGTCGGTCCAGACGGTCTGCGCGAGGTATTCAAGGTTGACCTGGTGGCAGATGCCGGTGCCGGGCGGCACGACACGGAAGTTGTTGAACGCCTTCTGGCCCCATTTCAGAAAGACATAACGCTCCATGTTCCGCTCATACTCGCGGTCGACGTTAAGCTGGAAGGCACGGGGGTGGCCGAATTCGTCGATCATCACCGAGTGGTCGATGACAAGGTCAACCGGGGCGAGTGGGTTGATCTTCTGCGCATCGCCACCCAGGCCCTTGATGCCGTCGCGCATCGCGGCAAGGTCGACGACGGCGGGGACGCCGGTGAAGTCCTGCATCAGCACGCGGGCCGGGCGATAGGCGATCTCGCGCGGGTTCTGGCCGCCCTTGGCGCCCCATTCGGCGAAAGCGCGGATGTCGTCGGTGGTGACGGTCTTGCCATCCTCGAACCGCAGCATGTTTTCCAGCACGACCTTCAACGCCGCCGGAAGTCTGGCGAAGGAGCCGAGGCCCGCCGCCTCGGCCGCGGGGATCGAGTAGTAGCTGACGGTCTGGCCCCCCGCCGTCAGGCTCTTGCGGGTCTTGCTGAGGTCATGTCCTACGGTGACGGTCATCGGGTCGCTCCTGGAGTGTGGCTGGGCTTATTGTATGCAGTTGTATGCCGAAAATCCAGCCCTATTGGACGGGTTTCTTCTCGGCATGTGTCAGGCTCTCGCAAAACCTTGATTGGCTCGGGTGGGAGGCACTGCCTATAACCGGGCGTGGGGAATAATGATCAGGATACGCGTCATGCGACATTTCGTCAGCGCCGCTTGCGGCATTTGGGTGGCATGTGCTGCCCCGGTCGCGGCAGAGCCGGTGGTGGTGGTCGAGCTTTACACCTCGCAAGGCTGTTCCTCCTGCCCGCCGGCGGACGAGTTCGTGGCGATGCTGGCTGCCGATCCGCGGATTCTGCCGCTGGCGCTGCATGTCGATTATTGGGACTATATCGGCTGGGCTGACAAGTTCGCCAACGCGAAGTTTTCCGACCGGCAGCGGGCTTATGCCAAGGCGGTGGGAAGCCGCACGATCTACACGCCGCAACTGATCATCGGCGGGCAGCACCGGATCGAGGGGTTTGCCCCGGATGAGACCGCCGCGCGGCTGCAGGAGCATCTGGCGGCTGCGTCGACGGTGACGCTGACCGCCACGCGTGAGGGCGACATGCTGGTGATCCGGGCCGAGGCGGACCCGCCGCTGGACGCGCCGGTGCGGATCCAGCTGGTGCGCTACATGCCGGAGGAGACGGTGATGATCGAGCGGGGCGAGAATGCCGGCAAGACAATCACATATACCAACATCGTCACCTCCTGGGACCGGCTGGGCGACTGGGCGGGACAGGCCCCGCTTGAACTGAGCGCGCCCTACGATGGCAGCCAGCCAGGTGCGGTGATCGTGCAGACCGAAGGGCCGGCGGCGATTCTCGCGGCGGCGCGGGTGGATTAAGGCGGCGTCGGGCTGGCGCTGGTGCCTTTCCAGCGGCGATGGATCCAGAACCACTGGTCGAGGTGCTGACGGACCAGGGCCTCAAGACTGTCGTTCAGCGCCTGGGTCATTGCTTCAGGGCTGCCCTGCGGGATCGGGGCCTCGACGATGATGTCGAAGGACAGCCCGTCGGGATTGCGCACGGCATAGGTCGGGACCAGAAGGGCGTCATACTTCAGCGCCAGTTCCGCCGCCGAAAGCGCGGTCAGCGCCTGGCGGCCGAAGAATGTCAGCTCTTCGCCGTGGCGCATGTGCTGATCGACGAGCATCCCGAGCATTCCGCCTGACCGCAAGTGCCGCACCATGCTGGCCAGCCCCGCGCGACCGCGCGGAAATAGCGGCGTGCCGATGCCGGAGATCGCCCTGACGTAGTGTTCGTTGAAATAGGGGTTGCCCATCGGCATGTAGAGGGCGCCGACCCGGTAGCCGCGTGCGATCAGGGCCGCGCGCGACGCGTCGTAATTGCCGAAGTGACCGGTCACCAGGATGACGGGGCGCCTGGCCTGATGCGCCGCCTCAAGCGCCTGAACCCCCGCGCCGGTCGGAGGGTTGTTCAGCGCATGAGCCACGAATTCCGGGCCGGAGTAGATCTCGATCACGGTGCGGCCAACGTTGTCGGGCACGGCGCGGAGGATGCGCGACACCTCGGCTTCGCGCAGGTCGGGAAGCACCATGCGCAGGTTGTCCCGGATCCGCCCCCGGTATCCCGCAAGGGGGGCGATCACCCGCGACATGACCCAGCCGCAAAGCGGCACCCGCCAGCGGTAGGGCAGGCGCAGCAAGAGCCAGATCAGGCCGCGCAGGGCACGGTCCTGCAGCCAGTGGCGCGTGTTGAAGGGCGTGGGTTCGGCCATCGTGCGGGTGCGACCTTATGCGGTGCGGGCAGCGCGGGTTTCGCGGTGCCAGACATAAAGCCCCGCCACCACGATCACAAGCGCACCGATCACCGTCCAGCGGTCAGGCCACTGGTCGTAAAGAACGATCCCCCAGCCGGTGGCAAAAACGATCCCGAGATAGGCAAAGGGGGCGACGACCGAGGCTTCGGTGGTGGAAAAACTGCGGATGATGCAAAGCTGCGCCCCGGTACCAAGGCAGCCCACCAGCGCGGAAAGGGCGAGGTCCGGCAGGCTGACCGGCACCCAGACGAAGGGCAGGGCCATCGACGCGACCAGCGTGCCGAAGATCGACGCATGGAGAAGCGACGTCCAGACCGGCTCTTTCGGGCCCAGATGGCGGGTCAGAAGCGCGTTTCCGGTGTAGCAGACCGCCGCCCCCAGGGGCAGGAGCGCCCAGGGAGAGAAGACGCCAAGGCCCGGCCGCAGGATGATCAGCGCGCCGATCAGCGCCACCACGACCCCGGCAACCCGGCGCGGGCCGAGTTTCTCGCCGAGAAAGAGCGCTGCCCCGAGGGTGATGAGGACGGGGTTGATGTCGGTCAGCGCCGTCGCCTCGGCAAGTCCGATATGTCCGAGCGACAGGAAGAACAGCCCCGTGGCACCAAACTGGCAGGCAGAGCGCGCCATGTGAAGCCAGGGGTAGCTGGTCCGCAGCATCAGCGGCGCGCGGCGGTTGAGAAGCACCATCACGATCAGAAGCTGCCCCGCGAAGCGCGCCCAGACGACTTGCGGCGCAGGGTAGCGTTCGATCAGGCCCTTTGCCGTCGCATCCATTGCGGTGAAGAGCAGGATCGCAAGAATCATCAACGCAACGCCGCGCGTAACAGAGGAGGGGGCGACAGGATGCATCGCCGGAAAGCCTATTGTCCCCGGCAGGCGGGGGCAAGGGGTGGACCTGCCGGCCCACCCCTTTCCAGTCACTCGCGCCGGGCCAGATCCATCATGCCATCGTAAAGCGCGGTGGCGAGTGGATCGACATCCGCGCCTTCCCGGTTCAACCGGAAGGTGGTGGCGACGATCTTGCCCTTGCCAAGCCGCTTTTCGATCAGGAAGCCTCCGGGCCGGTGGACCCAGCCCACGACGACGCCGGCATGGACGCGTCCGCGGAACTCCCACGGGCGGAAGCCGACCATGACCTGATCCGGCACCACGCGGCTGAAGCCCAGATCGAACAGCGGCCCACCCGGGATGTGCGAGAAGGCACCGTCACGGCGGAGCCAGCTGAAGTTGCCGACCCAGTCGCCGCGCCAGATCGAGCGGTGGCGGTTGACCAGCTTGTAGCCGGGAATGGCGAAGTAGTGGCCGGATTCCATGCCCGGCAGGCCGTCATCGATCTGCAGGGACATCGGGCCTTCGCGCGGGGGTGGGTCGCTGCGCAGCCAGGTCGGGTTTCGCGCCACCAGTTGCAGCACCCGCGCGCCGGCGTGGATCTCTTCGATCCGCTGGGCGTGAAGGTCATGGGTGACGAACACGTCTGCCGCCGCGGGATCGGTCTGCTGGAAGCCGAGGAGCAACATCCGGTCGGCCAGGGCCTGGTCATCGCAGGCGAAGGTCAGCGTCGGGGCGGGGCGGAGGGGATGGACGGAAAGCGTCTCCTCGTTCCGGGCGAGTTCGGTCCCGTTCGGAGCAAGGACGCGGAAGCGGGCGGTTTCACGCCCGGCGCTTTGCGTTTCGGGTATCGCCACCGACAGTGGGGCCTGGGTCATGGCCATCGGGCCGGTTGCGGCGATGGTTTCACGGCCGGTCTGATCACCCAGTGACCATTCGAGGGTGGTGCCCTCGGGCAGGCTCGCGCCGCCGGTTGCGACCTTCAGGTCGAACACCGCCGGTTGGCCGGCGCGCACGGCGTGATGGGCCAGGCCAGGGACGATTACGATATCGGCGTTCACGGCCGGCAACGCCTGGGCGAAGACGCGGGGGTTGCGCGCCATGTCGAGCAGGCCGTTGCCTTCCCAGTGCACGTCGGTGAATTCGGTGATGACGTAGCCTGCGATGGTGGGATGGGTGCGCAGGACCTCGATCTCGTATTTCAGGTTCATCCACTGGTACCACTGGACGCCTTCGATGAACGCATCGAAGCTGCCGAAGACATGTTTCAACCCCAGTTCGGCAAAGCGCCCTTCGATGCCGAGGGGCAGGGCGGTTTCATCCGCCCAGGTCGAGCCGTAGGACATCCACCACGGGTCCTTGCCATCTTCGCCACGCAGGAGTTTGGGGTTGGGCAGGCCCCAGACGCCAAACTCGGACAGGATCAGCGGTTCCTGTCCGGTGCGCGTGGTGCCGGACACACTGCCCCAGGTCCAGTCGGCGGCGGCGGCGAACTCGGTGCAGAGGGCATCCCATTCCTCGCGGCGGTCGATGGCGGTGCGGTAGAAGTGGTAATCGTTGATGTCGGTCTTGACGTGGTGGTTCGGGAAACAGGCCGAGTTGTCGACGACAAGGCGCAAGGGGTCTTCCGCGCGCAGCCAGTCGACCATGTCCGAAAGCCAGGCGCGCTGGTCGGCCACTTCGCGCAGGCGCGTGCCCCAGTCTTCGTTGATCAGGGTCCAGACGATGATGCAGGGGTGGTTGCGGTCGCGGGCAAGGATGCCTTCCATCGTCTGGCGGAGCCGGGCGGAGGAGGCCTCGGAGAAGGTCTCGACGTTCGGAACTTCGGTCCAGATCAGCATGCCGAGGCGGTCCGCCACCTCATAGTAGCGGGGGTCAGGAACCTTGATGTGGCAGCGCAGGCAATTCAGGCCCATGGCCTTGGCCTTGTGCAACTGGTCCTCCAGCAGGGCGATGGAGGGGGCGGTGTAAAAGCCGTCGGGATAGTAATCCTGGTCCAGCGCGCCGCGCAGGTAGAGGGGCTGACCGTTCAGCCAGAGTGCGCCGTCCCGCGTCTCGATCTTGCGAAAGCCGAAGGTCTCGGTGACCGCATCGATGTCGCCCCCGGCCAGGCTGAGGATGAGGCGGATGGTGTAGAGCGCGGGCGTGTCGGGGGACCAGGCGGCAAGGTCTTCGAGGACGACCGCATGGCGCAGCCGGTCGCCGTCCAGCGAAATCGTCGCGGCATGGGCCGGACGGCCATCGGGGCCAGTGATCTCAAGCCGCAAGCTGCCCCGGAACTGATCGGACAGGTTGGCGGCGATCGTCAGCTTGCCATCGGGCCAGCTTGGATCCAGTCGCAGGGTGCGGATGTGAACCCGCGGCCGGGCTTCCAGGTGGACCGATTGCCAGATGCCGCCCTGGGGGCCGTACCAGCTTTGCTTGCCATGGGGGTATTCTGCGAAGTCGGGCAGGTCGGTGCGCTGGGCATCGGGGAGGGCGGCGTCGACCTCCAGCTCGTTCTCCGGCTGCAGGAGGTCGGTGGGCAGGATCACCTCGAAGGGAAGCCAGCCGCCCTCGTGCCTCGCGATTTCAGTGCCGTTCAGGCGAACAGTGGCGAACTCGCTGACGGCACCGAAGCACAGCGCAACCTCGCGCCCCTCCCACTTGGGCGGCAGAGTAAAGCAGCGGCGATAGGTCGCGCGGCCAAAGCTCCAGGCGAGATCGGGGAAGGTGGCCTGCCAGGGGCCGGGAACGCGCACCTCGTGCCAGCTGTCCTGCTCTTCATGGCGGAAATCCCAAAGTCCATCGAGGGACTGGACCGGGCGATGGGGTGTCCGGGCGGGGGTGATGGCGGGGCTGTGCAGGGTCATGTCAGTCCTTGGGGTCATGCGCAAAGCGCAGGGGTCTTGGCATCGGGATGAAGGGGGTGAGGACCTGCGAGACGCCCGGTGAGTGGGAGCGTACCCCCGGGCGCCTCGCAGAAAGCCGGGCCTTGCCGCGTGGCAGGGCCCGGACCTTGAGATCAGCGGTTGCGACGCAGGATGCGGTCAACGCTGGATTGCATGTTCGCGAGGGCCTCGGACGGTTCGGTTCCGGTAAGCCACATGGCGTTGAAGTCGGTGAACATCGCCTCGAACACCGCGCGGGAGTTCTGGACCTGCGGCAGAGCCGTGGCAGCTTCCACCGTACCTGCATATTCCTGACGGTGCGGCAGGGCTGCAAACTCGGGCGAGCTGATGACCGAGTTGCGGACCGAGAGGTGACCGGTGCGGGCCCATTCGAAGTTGTTGTCGTTCAGGAACTTCAGGAAGGCGACCGCGGCCTCCGTCTCCTCGGCGCTGCGGCTTGGGTCGGCGGGGATCACCCACATGTGGCTATCCGCCCAGACCTTGGCCTCACCGAAGATCGCCGGGACGTTCGCCACGCTGTAGTTCTTCAGCACCGCCTGACCGCCTGCGGCCTGAGCGTTGTAGTTGTCGACGCCCCAGGTCCCGTTGATCAGGATCGCCGCTTCACCGTTCAGGAAAGCCTGTTCCGCGCCGGAATAGTCCAGGCCGGGGTTCGCCAGACCTTCGTCATAAAGCGCCTTGATCAGCTCCGCCGCTTTCAGACCTTCTGGCGTGTCGATCGAAGCAGCGGTGCCGTCTGCCGACAACACGTCAACACCCTGCTGCCACATGAAGGACTGCCAAAGCCGGATCAGCATCCCCTCGGCGGCCTGGGCTTCGGAGGCGATGAAGAACTTGCCGGTCTTTTCCTTGAACTCCTTGCCCATGGAAATCAGCTCTTCCGGCGAAGCGGGCAGGCGGGGCGTGCCGTCGGCGTTGACGAAGCCCGCTTCGGTCATCAGGTCCATGTTGAGGTGGAACAGGATGGCATGAAGGTCGAAGGGAAGGGCGTAGATCGTGCCGTCAGAGGTCGCGTTCTCCAGCGCTGCGGGGGCGAAGTCGGCCTTGTCGATCCCGCCTGACGCAAAGGCCTCGTCCAGCGGCGTCAGCAGATCCCGCGTGGTGAAGTTCGGCATGACCGACGAGTGCATGACGGCGATGTCCGGGATGTTGCCGGTGGAGTAGGTCGCGGTCAGCTGGTCATAATAGGCGCCCCATTCGACCGTCTGCGTGGTGACGGTGGCACCAAGCGTGTTCTCGGCGTTGAACTTGTTGGTCAGTGCGGTGATGATCCCGCATTCGCCATTGGCCTTGGTCATGTCGGTGACGGTGCCGTAATCGGCCTGACAGTCACCGAAGAAGCGCAGCAGCGAAAGATCGACCGCGCCGGCCGTTGTCGCGGTTGTTCCCAGCAAAGCTGCAAGGGCAAGCCTGCGGAAGGTGGTTGAATGATGCATCTGATCCTCCTGTTCGATGCGGTGACGTTGTAAGTGTCTGCTTTTGTTCATTTGCCAGCGCCCATCGCCACGCCTGCGACGATGAAGCGCTGAAAGATCAGGAACAGCACGACGATGGGCAGGCTGGCGAAGACGGCGGATGCCATCACCGAGCCGAGCCCTTCGGAAAACGCGAAGTTCCCCTGGATGGATGCAAGGCCCACCGTGACCGTGAACATGTCCGCCCTCGTGGCAGAGACGAGGGGCCAGAGAAAATCGTTCCAGGCGAAGATGAAGGTGAAAAGGCCGAGGGTGGTCAGCGCAGGCACCGACAAGGGCAGCATGATGCGCCGGAAGATCGTGAAGTGTGAGGCGTGGTCAAGCTCGGCCGCCTCCTCCAGCTCGCGCGGGATCGCGCGCATGAACTGGGTCATGAGAAACACGCCGATCGGCACCGCCACGCGCGGCATGACAAGCGCCGCGTGAGAGTTGTGCATCCCCCAGTCCGAGAACATGGTGAAAAGCGGGATCAGCACCGCGTGCTCGGGCACCATCAGCCCGGCGATGGTAAGGACGAACAGCGTGCGCTTGAACGGAAAGTGCAGGCGGGCAAAGGCATAGCCGGCAAGGGAAGACACCACGAGCACCATGACCGTCATCGACAGCGCGACGACGACGCTGTGGAAAAGCCAGAGCGGCACCGTCGAGACCCGCATCAGGTTGGTGTAGTTTTCAAACGTGAAAGGAATCGGGACAAGGCCGCTGGTCGACCGCATCAGCGCTTCGTTCGGCTTGAGCGACATGGTCACAACCCAGATCATCGGCAAAAGCCAGATCGCGGCCACCACCAGGGTCACACCAAGGATGACCAGGTCAAGCGCACGGGTTTTGCGGGGACGCTGCAGGGTGCTCATGCGTCTGCCCTCGCGCGGCCAAGCCAAAGCTGCAGCATCGAGAAGCCAAGCATCAGCACGAACAGGGCCAGCGCGATGGCCGAGGCATAGCCGACCTGCCAATCGCGGAATCCGGTCTGGTAGACATATTGCACCATCGTCCGGGTCGCGTTGGCGGGGCCGCCTTGCGTCATCAGGTGGGCTTGGCCGAAGACTTGGAACTGCGCCACGATCTGCAAGACTGCGACCAGCACGATGGTCGGCCGGATCGACGGCAGGGTAATCCGCCGCAGAACCGTGAAGCGCGAGGCGTGGTCCAGTTCGGCGGCCTCATACTGCTCGGCGGGGATCTGGCTCAGCGCGGCCAGGAAGAGCGCCATCGGCAGCCCCACCCCCCACCACAAGGTCGCCAGCGCAATTGCGGGCATCGCGAAGGTGGCGTTGCCAAGGAAGTTGATCGGCGCGACGCCGGCGAGGTTCCACAGCGGCACCAGAAGGCCGCGGTCGGGTGACAGGACCATCGACCAGACAAGGGTGACGACGGTCACGGAGAACAC
>JANPJZ010000047.1:0-8278 GCA_031425795.1 Rhodobacter sp.
GGAGAGCGCCTCACGCACGCGGCCGTTGTAGCCTTCGATGTTGCGGACGCCCATCTTGGACATCTTGCGGTAGCGTTCCTCCATCTCGCCCACGACCCATTTCAGGGCGACGACCGCCTTTTTCGGGTCGGTCACGACGGGGGACAGAAGGTGCGGGATGCCGTCGTAGACGGACAGTTCCAGCATCTTGGGGTCGATCATGATCAGGCGGCATTCCTCGGGCGTGAGCTTGTAGAGGAGGCTGAGGATCATCGTGTTGATCGCGACGGATTTGCCCGAGCCGGTGGTGCCGGCGATCAGAAGGTGGGGCATCTTGGCGAGGTTCGCCACGACGGGTTCGCCGCCGATGTCCTTGCCGAGGGCAAGGGGCAGGCGCATCTGGCTGTCGCCGAAGTCGCGGGCGGAGATGATCTCGCGCAGGACAACCTTTTCGCGCACGGCGTTGGGCAGTTCGATGCCGATCACGGTGCGGCCCGGGACGGTGGAGACGCGGGCTGAGAGGGCGGACATGGAGCGCGCGATGTCGTCGGCGAGACCGATGACGCGGGAGGCTTTGAGGCCGGGGGCGGGTTCCAGTTCGTACATCGTCACGACCGGGCCGGGGCGGACGGCGGTGATCTCGCCCTTCACGCCGTAGTCGTCGAGGACGGACTCCAGCATCCGGGCGTTCTCTTCCAGCGCCTCGTTGGAAAGCTGGGTGCGCTGGACGGTCGTGGGGACCGACAGGAGGTTGAGCGGCGGAAGCTCATAGGCGGGGCCGCTGTCGTCAAAGCGCAGGCCGGGCTGGGTTTCGGCCATGGCCTGGCGGGAGGGGGCGGCTTTCTTCACGGCATGCTGGACAACGGCACGGCGATCGGCAGTGGCGGCAAAGAGACGGGGCGCCTCTTCTTCGTCTTCGACCAGGGCGTCGTCGTCCCAAGGGGTTTCATCGTTGAAGATGTTGTCCGTGAGGGTGAGGTCGTCTTCATCCTCGTCAAGCAGCGCGGGGGCGGGCTGGGGGGTGGGGCGCGGCAGCGGGCGGGTGTCGGCCATGAGGACCACGGGCCCGCGCGGGCGCATGACCGGCGGCTCCATCCGGAGGGTCGGGCTGGGGGGCATGGGGTCAGGCGCGCGCTGGACGCGGTTGCGGATCACGTCGGAGATCCGGGCGCGGATGCGGTCCTCGCTGGGAAGGCTGGCATCCCAGGCGGCGTCGGCCAGAGCAGGCTCGATCAGTTCGGGCTCGGGGTCGACGGGGCGGCGCAGACGGGCGAGGAAGCCGGGCTTTTCGCGGGGCGGGCTGGTTTCCGCGCTGGCGCGGGGGTCGGCACGCAGGGAGGCGGGCATGGCACGGGAGGGGCTGACATGCATGGGGTTGGCGCGCAGCGGCTCGGGCATCATGGCGCCGCTGGTGACCGGGGGCAGATGGTGGCGCAGGGCGGGGTCGCGGGTCACGGCCACGGCTGCGGCGCGGCTGCGGGCGCGGTCCTGCAGGGAGAGGGCACCGGTGAGAGCGCCGCGCGCGCCGTGGCCAAGGGCGGACGCCAGGGCGGAGTAGCCGACGATGGTGCTGAGGACGAGGAAGCGGCGGATTGCCCGCAACTCGGACATGTCGAAGCCGGTGACGTAAAGCAGCATGACCAGAAGCCCGGCGAAGGTGAGAAGCGACAGGAGCTTCAGGCCGAAACCGGCGGAACCCGGCATGACGCCGATCAGCGAGCCTAGGACGGTGTCGCCGAACAGCCCGCCCAGGCCGAAGGTATGCGCCCAATCGGCGCCGGGGACGAGCGTGGCGCAATGAACCGCGGCGAAGGCCACGGCAATGACGGCGAAGACGACGCGACCCAGAGCGCGCTCGCCGCCACGGTGCAGCATGAAGCGGCCCCCCCAGACAGCGATGATCGCCGGAATGGCCCAGGCGCCGAGGCCGATCAGAATGGTCAGCGTCGAGGCAACGGCGGCCCCGAAGCGACCCAGCATGTTCTGCGCGGGTTCGTCTGTCGCAACCATCCAGCCCGGATCGTCGGGCGAGTAGCTGCCAAGGATCAGCGTGAAGGCGAAGGCCAGCAACAGCAGGGCGAGGCCCAGAAGCTCACGCCCGCGACGTTCGAGCATCGCTTGTGTGCCCTGATCCAGAAGCGGATCGCGCTGCCGTGCCTGAAAGGAAGCCATGGTCACCTCACCCGTATAGACAGTCGCGAAGCTGGGTCAGCCCGCGCTGCGTTTCTTCTGCCGGAGCCACAAGGGCGACCCGGATGTAACCTTTGCCGGGGTTGTCGATCCCGTTCGGGCCCACGACGTCGCGCGACAGGTAAGCGCCGGGAAGGACCCGCACCCCCGTTTCGCGCCAGAGTTTCACGGTGGCATCCTCACCATCGTCGACTGGCAGCCAGAGGAAGAAGCCACCTGCGGGGCTTTGATAGCCCTGAAGGCCCTGAAAGACCTCGTCAGCCTGAGCGAATTTCGCCTGATAGAGCGCGCGGGACGCGGTGACATGCGCCTCATCTTCCCAGCACGCCTGCGCCACTTTTTGCAGCGGCAGGGGCAGAGGTGCCCCGGCGAAGGCGCGAAGCTGGCGGAGGCGGAGCATCGACTCCGGGCCTGCGGCGACGAAGCCGGAACGGAGACCGGGGAGGTTTGACCGTTTTGACAAGGAATGGAAAACGACGGCGCGCTCGGGATCAGCGCCCTGCCCTGCCGCGACCTGCAGCAGTCCGGGCGGCGGAGCATCGCGCCAGATCTCGGAATAGCATTCGTCGGCGAGCACCTTGAAATCGTGTTTCTCGGCGAGCGCCAGCAGGTCGGCAAGGTAATCCCTTGACGCCACCGATCCTTGCGGATTGGCGGGTGAGCAGATGTAGGCCAGCGCGACCCGGTCCAGCACATCCTTCGGCAGGCTGCCGTAGTCGGGCAGATGGCCAGTTGCAGCGGTGGCGGGGACGTAGACGGGTTCCGCACCGACGGTCAGGGCGGCGACGGCATAGACCTGATAGAACGGGTTCGGCATCAGGATGACGGGCCGCTTGCCGTTCTTGGTTTCCGGGCAAAGCGCGATGGCCGCGTTGAAAAGGCCTTCACGCGTTCCGTTCAAGACCATCAGGCGGTCTTCCGGTATCGCGACGCTGTAGCGCCGACCAATCCAGGCAGAGATCGCGGCAAGAAGTTCGGGCGTGCCGTCATTCGGGGGGTAGACGGCAAAACCTTGCAGGTTGGCCACCAGCACAGGGCCGACGAAATCGGGCATCGGGTGACGCGGCTCGCCAATGGTCATGGCGATGGGTTCGCCGCCGGGGGCGTGCGCATCGAGCAGTTTCCGCAGACGCGGAAACGCGTAGTCTGGCAGGTTCGAAAACCGCTCAGGAAAAGCCATTGCTGCCTCAAGGTCGGGGTCTATGCGCCCCATTTCCCGGGACGATAGCCGGGTGCGGGCCGCAGGTCCAGAAAAACCAGCCGGGTTAGGGGGTTGGCCGGACCAGGTTGTGGCTTTTTGGCAGGCGCCAGTGAGTCGGGGTGAACCCCGACCTATCGGAGTGCGAGTTCGGCCGCCGAACCAAGGCGCAGGAGCCGTGCTTCCTGACCGGGCGCGGCGATGAGGCTGATCCCGCAGGAGGGTTGCGCGGTCGGAAGGGTAAGCCCGCAAAGCCCCATCAGATTGCCGATCCTGGTGTTTCGCAGGGCAAGAAGATTCTCGGTCACATAATAGCTGTCGTCGGTCATCAGCCGGTTGGCGTCGGGTGGGAGAATCGGCGAGGTCGGCAGCAGCACAGCGTCGAAGGCGGCCGTGCGGTCGGCCCAGATCGCCCGCAACTGGTGCAGGCGGCGCCAGCCGGCGACATAGTCGGAGGCGGAGAAGGTGGCTCCGGAGCGGAACCGCTCCAGGATGCGGGGGAACATCTTTTCCGGCGCCTTTTCGATCGTGTCGCGCCAGATCCCATAGGCTTCGGCGGTGAAGAGGATTGCGGCGAGGCCCATGGCCTCGGCCACTTCGGGGGCCTTGATGCGGGTGATGGTCGCCCCGGCACGGGCGAGGCGTCCGGTCGCGTCATCAAACCCCTTGGCCGGGCCGTCGCGGACATCATCCAGGGCCACGGTTTCCAGCACGGCCAGGCGTTTGCCGCCAAGGCTTGCGCCGGCAAGGTCAACCGGGCGGCCGCCGTGTAGGGCGGCAAGAAGGTGGGCGCAGTCCTCGACCGAGGAGGCGAGGGGGCCGATGGAGTCAAACGCCTCGCACAAGGGCACGGTGCCGGTCAGGGGCAGGCTGCCCGTGGTGGTTTTCAGACCGACAAGGTCATTCCAGGCGGCGGGGATGCGGACAGAGCCGCCGGTGTCGGACCCGATGGCAGCGGGCGCAAGGCCGAAGGCAACGGAGGCGGCGGCACCAGAGGAGGAGCCACCGGGAACGGCGCGGTCATCGTTCACGCAGGGCGGCGTGGCGGTGACGGGGTTGAGGCCAAGGCCGGAGAACGCAAGCTCCGACATATGCGTCTTGCCAAGGCAGACGAGGCCCTGGAGCGTGGCGGTCTCCAACACGGCGGCGTCGCGAGTGGGGATGCGGTGTTTCAGCAGGGCGGAGCCAGCTTCGGTGGCGATTCCGGCGGTGTCGAAGAGATCTTTCCAGCTGATCGGGACGCCGTCGAGGAGGCCCTTGCGAAGCCCCGTCTTGGCGCGGCCAGCAGCGGCCATCGCCTCGCCCCGCGCACGGTCAGCCGTGGTGCGGGCGTAGATCCGGTCGGCCTGGGGGTGGTTGGCGATGGCGTCAAGGAAAGCCTCGGCCAGTTCGACGGGGTGGATGCGGCCCTGGCCGATTTCGCGGCCAAGGTCGGTGGCGGTCAGGTTTGCCCAGGTGCCGGTCATGTGTGTTCCCCCGTTTGACGTGACGGTAGCGGCTTGGGGACGCATGGACAATCCAGCCCGGCGGGGTAAGTCTGGCTGGATGGCACATGACACCGATATCCTGATTGCGGGCGGGGGGTTGAACGGCCCGGCCCTGGCTTTGGCGCTGGCTCAGGGGGGGTTCCGGGTCACCGTGGTGGATGCGCGGCCGGCGCCGGACCGGGCGGAGGTGGGGTTTGACGGGCGGGCCTATGCGCTGGCGATTGCCTCGGTGCGGCTCCTGACGGCGATCGGGGTCTGGGGCAACGTGCGTGACAAGGCGCAACCGATCCTGGAGATCAAGGCGAGCGATGGGCGAGCTGGAGAGGGCGCTGCGCCGTTCTTCCTGCATTTCGACCATGCCGAGATCGAAGATGGCCCGATGGGATATCTGCTGGAGGATCGCTATTTGTACGCCGCGTTCCTTGATGCGATGCGGGATGCCCCTGGGGTGACGCTGTTGTCAGGCGAGACGGTGGTGGCGCAGGAGGTGGCGGCCTCGGGCGTGGCGGTGACGCTTGGAACTGGACGGGTGATCACGGCGGGGCTGCTGGTTGGCTGCGACGGGCGTGGGTCCGGGGTCGCTACGCGGGCCGGGATCAAGCGGGTAGGCTGGGGCTATGGCCAGACGGCGCTGGTGACGGCGATCCGGCATGAGCGGGATCACGGCGGGATCGCGCAGCAGTTCTTCATGCCTGCGGGACCGCTGGCGATCCTGCCGCTGAAGGGCGGACATCATTCCAGCATCGTGTGGAGTGAGGACGCCGACACGGCCGAGGCGATCCAGGCGCTGCCGGATGCCGAGTATCTGGAGGCGCTGCGGCCACGGTTTGGCGGCTTTCTGGGCGAGATCAGCCTTGCCGGCGCGCGGTTCACCTATCCGCTGTCGCTGTCGCTGGCTGAAAGCTTCGTGGCTCCTCGGGTCGCGCTGGTCGGGGATGCGGCGCACGGGGTGCATCCGATTGCGGGGCAGGGTCTGAACCTTGGCCTGCGCGATGTGGCGGCGTTGGCCGAGGTGCTGATTCTGGCGCGGCGGCGGGGCGAGGATGCCGGCAACCCGGTGGCGCTGGAGGAATACCAGCGCTGGCGGCGGTTCGATGCAACGACGCTGGCGCTGGGGATGGATACGGTCAACCGGATCTTCTCGACCGACAACCCGATCTTGCGGCTGGGCCGCGACCTGGGGATGGGGATCGTGGGTGCCCTGCCCGGTCTGCGCCGCGGGTTCATCCGCCAGGCGGCGGGCCTGACGGGGGAGTTGCCGAAGCTTCTGACCGGACGGGCAATCTGACAGGCCAGGCCACCTGATGGGGCGGACAGGTCGGGGCGAGCCCGACCTGCGAGGTCGTCAGGAAGCCAGTGCCGTGGTCAACTGCTTCAGATTGTGGCGCATCATGTCGACATAGGTCGGCGCCGGCCCGTCCGGGCCTGAGAGCGCGTCGGAAAACAGCGTGCCGCCAATCGTCGCCCCGGTTTCGCTGGCAATCTGGTCCAGAAGGCGCGGGTCGGCGATGTTCTCGACGAAGACAGCGTTGATCCCCGTCTCACGGATCTGGGTGATCATCGCGGCCACGTCCCGAGCGGACGCCTCGGCTTCGGTCGACATGCCCTGGGGTGCCACGAAGGTCAGGCCATAGGCCGCGGCGAAGTAACCGAAGCTGTCATGCGAGGTGACGATGGTCCGCTTGCCCGCCGGAAGCGTGGCCACCGCTGCGCGGATTTCGGCATCAAGCGCCGTCAGCTTTTCCAGATAGGCTGTCGTGTTGGCAGTGTAGAGTGCGGCACCCTCGGGATCGGCGGCGGACAGGCCCTTGGCAATGTTCTCGACGTAGATCGCCACGTTGGTCACGCTTTGCCAGGCGTGGGGGTCTTCCGCGCCGTGGCCATGGTCATCGTGCGCCTCAACTGTTTCAGCCTCGTGCCCATGCTCGTCGTGGGCGTGTTCGTCGTGATCCGCTTCTGCAGCGTGGTCTTCGTGGTCGTCATGCGCACCGGCTTTGGCCGCCTCAACGATGGCCAGCGGGGCCACACCAGTTGAAGCGGTCACGATGGTGGCGCTGGTGCCGGATGCCTCGACCAAGCGGTCCATCCAGCCTTCGAAGCCAAGGCCGTTCGCCACGATCAGCGCGGCGTCGGTCACGGCCTGAGCATCGGCGGGCGAAGGTTGATAGACATGCGCGTCACCATCGGGGCCGACCAGGGTGACAAGCTGGACACGGTCGCCGCCGACCTGAGCGACCAGATCGCCGAGAATGGAGAAGGTGGCGACGACCTTGACCCGCTCTTGCGCGAGTGCGGGGCTGGCGAAGGCAAGCGCAGTGGCGGCGGCAGAGGCAAGGAGAAGGCGGCGGGTTAGCATGGCGGCAACCTTTCGAGCGAGTTGGGATCAGGCGTCAAGGTGAGGGCGCGGGAAGGCGCGGGTGAAAAGGCTGCCGACCGGACCAAATCCCAGGGAGAGAAGATACAGGCAGCCGGCGGAAAGGATGATGGCGGGGCCGGAGGGTAAGCCCGCGTGATAGGACATGAGAAGCCCGACGACCGAGGCGAGGCTGGCCGACACAGCTGCGACGACGAGCATACCGCTGATGCTGGTGGCCCAGAAGCGGGCAGTGGCGGCTGGCAGGATCATGATGCCGACGGCCATGAGGGTGCCCAGCGCCTGAAATCCGGCGACAAGGTTCAGCACCACAAGCGCAAGGAAGATGAAGTGGACAGGGCCGCTCCACCGGCTGACCGAAGCGAGGAAGCGCGGATCCGCGCATTCAAGGACCAGCGGGCGGAAGATCAGCGCAAGGGTGGCAAGGGTGAAGGTGGTGATGGCGCAGAGAAGAACAAGCGCAGCATTGTTCAGCGCAAGGACGGTCCCGAACAGAACGTGCATCAGGTCAACGTTCGAGCCCTTGAGCGATACGAGGAGCACGCCAAGCGCTAGGGAGATAAGATAGAACGCGGCGAGGGAGGCGTCTTCCCGGAGGGCCGTCACCCGGGCGACGGCACCGGTCAGCAGCGCCACGGCAAGCCCGGCGACAACGCCGCCGATGGTCATGGCCCCAAGGTTCAGGCCCGCGACAAGATAGCCGACGGCCGCGCCGGGAAGGATGGCGTGGGCCATGGCATCGCCGGTCAGGCTCATTCGGCGCAGCATCAGGAAGACACCTACGGGGGTGGCGCCAAGCGAGATCGCAAGGCACCCGAGAAGGGCACGCTGCATGAAGGCAAAATCGGCGAAGGGGTCAATCAGCCAGCTCACGCGGCGCCCCGATCACAGACGGGAGCGCGTTCAACCAGTGCTTCGGACTTCTGGCGGGCGCGGAACAGGTTTTCGGCGGTCAGTACCTGGTCAGTCGGGCCATGGGCTACCTTTTCGCGCGCGAGAAGCAGCGTTTCCGGAAAATGCGCACGCACGGCGTCAAGGTCATGCAGGACC
>JANPJZ010000048.1:0-16529 GCA_031425795.1 Rhodobacter sp.
GAACCCCAGCTCGGAGGACAGGTGTTTGCGCACCACGTCGCCGTCCAGAAGGGTGACCGGGCGGCCGCCCATTTCCATCAGCTTGACCATCAGCGCGTTGGCGATGGTGGATTTGCCAGAGCCGCTGAGGCCGGTGAAGAATACGGTGAAGCCCTGCTTTGACCGGGCAGGGCTGGTCTTGCGCAGTTCTTCGACGACTTGCGGGAAGCTGAACCATTCGGGGATGTCCAGGCCTTCGCGGAGACGGCGGCGGAGTTCGGTGCCGGAAATGTCGAGGACGGTGGAGCCCTCCGGGACCTCGTTCGCGGGATAATATTGTGCCTTTTCAGCGACATAGACCATGTGCTTGAAATCGACCATCTCGATTCCGATTTCGGTCGCGTGCTGGGCGAACAGCTCTTGCGCGGCGTAGGGGTCGTAGAAATCCTGCCCCTGGGAGTTCTTGCCGGGGCCGGCGTGGTCACGGCCCACGATCATGTGGGTGCAGCCGTGGTTCTTGCGGATGATGCCGTGCCAGACGGCCTCACGCGGGCCGGCCATGCGCATCGCAAGGTTGAGAAGCGAGAGGGAGGTGGTCTGGGCGGGGTATTGGTCGAGCACCGCCTCGTAGCAGCGGACGCGGGTGAAGTGGTCGACGTCGCCGGGCTTGGTCATGCCGACGACGGGGTGAATCAGGAGGTTGGCCTGCGCCTCACGCGCGGCGCGGAAGGTCAGTTCCTGGTGCGCGCGGTGCAAGGGGTTGCGGGTCTGGAACGCGACAATACGACGCCAGCCCATCTTGCGGAAGAAGGCGCGAAGTTCGTTCGGCGTGTTGCGGCGGGCCTTGAAGTCGTAATGGACAGGCTGCTGGATGCCGGTGACCGGACCGCCGATATAGACCTTGCCTGCAGTGTTGTGCAGGTAGTTCACGGCCGGATGGGCCAGATCATCGGCACCGAAGACGGCCGCTGCCTCGACCGCCTTGTCAGGGCTCCATTTGTCGCTGATCGACAGGATGGCAAGGATCACGCCCTCCTGGTCGCGCAGCGCGATATCCTGGCCGGGTTCGACCTTGTCAGCGAAGGCTTCGGACACGTCCAGCGTGATCGGCATAGGCCAAAGCGCGCCATCGGCCAGACGCATGTTGGCGACGACGCCGTCATAATCGGCCTGCCCCATGAAGCCTTTCAGCGGGGTGAAGCCGCCGTTCATCAACAGCTCCAGATCGCAGACCTGACGGGCGGTCAGGTCCCAGGAGGGAAGCGAGGCAGCCTCGAGCTTCAGTTTCTGGGCCGAGTCGGAGGAGACAAAAAGCTCGGCGATCGGGGCGTGGTTCGGAAGCGACATGCGGGAAACCTTTCAGCGCGGCAGGACACCCCTGCCAATCAGGCGGGTCGGTAGCAGGGCAAAGCGGCGAAATTCAAGCGTTTGCGGGGAAAACACCAAAGAAAAAGGCGAAAATGCCATGAGGTTCGCGTGGGCTGGACGGAAGTTCCGGGGCGGCGATGCGGCGGCGAACGCGGGTCCGGGAGGGGGCAGCGGAACAATCGGCGGCCAGCGGCGTTGGGACGCAACAAGCGTAGCGATGGTGTGGAGTGGACCGATGACAGAAGCCAGGAACCTGGGCACGCCGGTTGCCAGTGTAGACGAGCGGCGCGCGCTGGATGCCGATGAATGGCTTCTGGCCGACCAGACCCGCACCCCCGCAATCTTTGCGATGAGCGATGACACGCTGGACGGCCTGATTGCCCAGCTGAAGGACCGCCGGGAGCAGGCAGGCAAGCCGTCCGGCCCGGTGGAGGGGTCCTCGACGCCGTGGTCAGAGAGCGGACTGCGCAGCAAGTGGGACTATCTGGGCGAGGCGCTGGAGCGCGCCGCCGCCGAGCAGGACCTGCGGGCCGAGCGTCGCTCGGCACATCCGGGAGCCATGGAAGGCGAGGCCCATTCCGTCCGGGGCCGCAAGCAGGCCCGTCAGGCGAGATAGGCGCGGAAGCTGCGGATCACCTCGGCGTAGACGTCTCGCTTGAAGGGCACGATGCTGTCATGCATCTCGTCCGCGAGGATCCAGCGCCAGGAGGCGAACTCGGGGTGTTCGGTGGCGATGCGGATGTCGCTGTCACGGCCCTTGAAGCGGAAGAGGAACCATTTCTGCTTTTGCCCGCGATACTTGCCGCCCCAGACCTTGCCCAGCAGGTCAGGCGGCAGGTCATAGGTCACCCAGCCATGTGTCTTGGCGACAGGCTCCACCATCTCGCGGGGGATGCCGGTTTCCTCCCAAAGCTCACGGAAGGCCGCGGCCTTTGGGGTTTCGCCATCGTCGATCCCGCCTTGCGGCATCTGCCAGGCCGGCGCGGGGTTGTCGAGCCGCTGGCCGGCAAACACCATGCCACGGGCGTCGATCAGCATGATGCCGACGCAAGGACGGTAGGGCAGGCTTTCAGGATCTGTCATGAATTGGGGACGGCGCGAGGGTCACGCCGCCCGGCCTCCTTTACGGGGTTTCTTCCGGGGCGATGGCGGTCAGGCCCTTGATGATGTCGACAGCATAGGCAAGCTGGTAGTCCTCATCCCGCAGCTTGGCCGATTCCTCGGCGCGGGCGAGTTCTTCCTCGTAGAGACGCTTTTCGTCGTCGGTCATCGAGTCGTTGCTGATCGCGCCGCGCAGTTCGGCCTCGGACCGGCTGCCGACCACCGAGGCGGGACCGTCCTCTTCGCCCTCGACCGGGGGCTTCGGTTCAGGTTGGTTGACCACGATGTCGGGCGATATCCCTAGCGCCTGGATCGAGCGGCCCGATGGCGTATAGTAGCGCGCGGTGGTCAGGCGCATCGCCCCGTCGCCGCGCAGCGGGATCAGGGTCTGGACCGAGCCCTTGCCGAAGCTCTTGGTGCCGACGACGATGGCGCGGCGGTGGTCCTGCAGCGCACCGGCGACGATTTCGGACGCCGAGGCCGAGCCGCCGTTGATGAGAAGCACGATGGGCTTGCCAGCAACCAGATCGCCCGGCTCGGCGTTGTAGCGTTCACCGCTGCCGGCCTCACGCCCCCGGGTGGAAACGATTTCGCCCTTTTCGAGGAAGGCGTCGGAGACGGTGATCGATTCGTTCAGCAAGCCACCGGGGTTGTTGCGCAGATCAAGGACGACGCCGTCCATGTTCTCGATCCCGCCCAGTTCCTCGATCCCCTTGTTCAGGGCGTCGACCATGCCGGAGGTGGTCTGGTCGTTGAAGGTCGTTATGCGCAGGACCACGGTGTTGTCCACGACGCGGCCACGCACCGCGACCAGCTTGATGGTGTCACGGATGATCGACACATCGAAGGGTTCGGCCGTCCCTTCACGGACGACGGTGATGATGATTTCCGATCCGATCGGCCCGCGCATCATTTCGACGGCGTCATCCAGCACCAGTCCAAGGACCGATTCACCGTCGACATGGGTGATGTAATCACCGGCAAGGATGCCGGCCTTGGCGGCAGGCGTGCCGTCCATCGGCGAGATGACCTTGATGAAGCCCTCTTCCTGCGTCACCTCGATCCCCAGCCCGCCGAATTCGCCGCGGGTCTGGACCCGCATATCCTCGAAATCCTTGGCAGAGAGGTAGCTGGAATGCGGGTCGAGCGAAGTAAGCATGCCATTGATCGCCGCCGTCACCAGATCTTCGGTCGGCACTTCCTCGACATACTGCGCGCGGATGCGTTCGAAGATGTCGCCGAACAGGTCAAGCTGTTCATAGACCGACGTGTCGGCGCTTGCCTCCTGCGCGATCAGGGGCCCCGCGACCTGCGTCGTCAGCACCACCCCCGCAACCGTCCCGCCCAAGGCGGCCATCACGAACTTTTTCATAAGACGTCAGTCTCCTGTGCGGGCGGTGGACCTGAACCACGGCAGCGGGTCCAAGGGGTCTGCACCCTGTCTGAGTTCCATATAAAGCGTTTCCGTTCCACGCCCGCCAGAGCCATTTGCCGGATCGGTGAGGAATTCCGCCGTCGCCGCCTCGGCCCCGCCCATCAGGCCGAGTGGAGCATCTGCAGGCACGACTTCCCCCACCTCGCCATACAGGACATCCAGTCCGGCCAGAACCAATAGATAGCCGTCCCCGGGCTCGAGTATCATCACGTTTCCGTAGTCGAGGAGCGGGCCCCGGTAGCGGATGGTGGCGGGCCAGGGTGCGGTGACCAGCGCGCGCGGTCCGGTGGACAGGGTGATGCCCGGACGGCGGGTGCCGGTGAGGTCGGCATCGCCGGGGTTGCGCAGGATGCGGCCGAGGACCGGCAGGGGCAAGGTGCCCCTGGCCGTGGCAAAGCTGGTGGCCGCCTCGGTGTCGGGTGACAGGCCGGCGGCGAATGCGTCCAGCGTGTCAGAGCTTTCCACCAGGTTGCGCAGCGCCTCGGGGTCATCGAGAAAGCGGCGCGGCAGATCGACCCGGTCGGAGATCGCCTGCGAAAGGTCAGTGCGGGCGGTCTGTGCGGCGGCAAGGCCTGCGGCCAGCGTCTCGCCGGCAGACAGTTGCAGGGTCCGCAGGTCGGAAAGTTCCTGTAGTTCGATCTTCAGCAGGGTCGCCTCTGCCTGAAGCGCAGGGGTGACATCGGCCATCATCATGCCGGAGCGTGCGGTGCCAAGTGCGCCATCGGGGTGCAAAAGGAGGAGCGGGCCGGGGTTCGCCTCCATCATTGCGAGCACACCCAGAAGACTGCCGATGCTGTCGCGCTTGGCCTCGAACTCGCGGGTCAGGGTGGTCTCCCGAAGGGCCGCTTCGCGCAAGGCGCCGCGCAGGGCGGCCAGACCATCCTCATAGGCGCGGATCGTCTGGCTGAGGGCGGTGACCCGGTCGCGCGCGGCGGTGGCCGCAGAAAGCGCGGTGACGGCGGCCTGCAGTTCGGCCGAGGCGCGGGCGGCCTGATCGGCCACCGTCTCGGCCCCGGCAGGAAGGGCGAGGAGCAGCCCAAGGGCGGCGGCGCGGATCATCGGATGAGCGTGGCCCCGGTCATCTCTGCCGGCTGGGGCAGGTCCATTAGCTGAAGCAAGGTGGGTGCGAGGTCGGACAGTCGTCCGTCGCGCAAGCTGGCGCCAGCGGGCCCGCCGACGAGGATCACCGGCACGGGGTTGACCGTGTGCGCGGTGTGGGGGCCGCCGGTGACGGGGTCGACCATCACCTCGCAATTGCCGTGGTCGGCGGTGACGATCATCGCGCCCCCCCGCGCCTGCAGGGCCGCCAGCGCGCGGCCAAGGCCGCGGTCCACTGCCTCGCAGGCCCGTATCGCGGCGGGCAGACTTCCGGTGTGGCCGACCATGTCGGGGTTGGCGAAGTTGACGACGATCAGGTCATAGCCCTTGTCGATGGCAGCAACGAGGTGGTCGGCCACCTGATCGGCGCTCATCTCCGGCTGGAGATCATAAGTCGCCACCTTGGGCGAAGGCGGCATGGCACGGTCTTCGCCGGGGTAGGGCACCTCGCGCCCGCCGTTGAGGAAGAAGGTGACATGGGGGTATTTCTCGGTCTCGGCGACGCGGAACTGGGTGCGACCGTGGAGGGAAACCCATTCGCCCAGCGTGTTGACGAGCACCCGCCTCGGCCAGGCGGTGGCCATGTAGGCGTTGTGGCTGTCGGAGTACTCGATCATCCCCAGCATCGCCGACCAGCGCGGCCGGGTCCCGGTCTCGAAGGCGGTGAAGGCCGGATCACCCAAGGCCGCCAGGATTTCGCGCGCGCGGTCGGCGCGGAAATTGAGGCAGAAGACCCCATCGCCGTCCTTTGCGCCGAAATAGCCGTCGATGACCGTGGGGGCGAGGAACTCGTCCGTCTCGCCCTTGCCGTACGAGGTGGAGATGGCGGTCAGCGGGTCGGGGGCCTTCTCGCCCGTGGCGCTGACCAGCGCGGCATAGGCGCGGGAGACACGCTCCCAGCGGTTGTCGCGGTCCATGGCCCAGTAGCGCCCGGTGACGGTGGCGATGCTGGCGCCGTAGGGCAGGCGCTGGACCAGTTGGGTGACGAACCCCTGGGCCGAGGATGGTGCGACGTCGCGCCCGTCGGTAATGGCATGAAGCGCCACCGGCACGCCAAGCGCGGTGATTGCGCGGCAGGCGGCAAGGATGTGGTTGACGTGGCCATGCACGCCGCCGTCCGACACGACGCCCATCAGATGCGCGGTGCCGCCCTGGGCCTTCACCCTGGCGGCAAAGTCCAGGATCGCGGGATTGACGGCAAAGCTGCCATCCTCGACCGCAAGGTCGATGGCGCCAAGGTCCATCGCGACGACGCGGCCCGCGCCGATGTTGGTGTGCCCGACCTCGGAATTGCCCATCTGGCCGGTCGGCAGCCCCACATCAGGGCCGAAGGTCGTCAGCGTTGCATGGGGGCAGGTGGCCCAGAGGTGGTTGAAGGTCGGAACCTGCGCCTGGGCCGGGGCGCTGGTTGCGGGGTTCGGACCGATGCCCCAGCCGTCAAGGATGCACAGGACAACGGGTTTCGGGGTGGGCATGGGGCGGGCTCCATCTTCGCTGGAAGGCTTTTACGCGGCCCCTGCCCTTGGGGCAACCGGGACAGCTCTTCGTGTCGCTTGTGCTCGCTCATCGCGGCAATTCAGCCCGAGCGGCGGCCTTTTCGCGCACGCGCTGCCGCCAGAGGGTGAAGACGCCGGCGGCGACCACGATAACCGCCCCGATGGCGACGTTGATCCTGAGCACCTCGCCAAAGACAAAGAGGCCGATGGCCGAGGCGAAGACCAGTTGCAGATAGGCGAAGGGCTGGATGGCGGAGGCCTCGGCCACCGCATAGGCGCGGATCAAGAGCCAGTGCCCCAGAACGGCCGTGCAGCACAGGGTGGCCATCCAGGCCCAGTCGGTCGGGGTCATCCAGGTCCAGGTGGCCAGGCCGAAGGGGGTCATGGCAATGGCGCCGACGACGCCGGTCCAGAAGAAGCTTACGGGCGCGCTGTCCTTCCTTGCGACGAAGCGGGTCAGGAGGCCGTAGACTGCGAACATCAGCGCCGCCAGCAGCGGCACGAGCGCCCAAGGGGAGAAGACCGCGAACCCGGGCCGCAGGATGATGAGTACACCGGCAAAGCCCACCAGGATCGCCGTCCAGCGCCGCCAGCCGACCTTTTCGCCCAGGATCGGGCCGGAAAGTGCTGCGATCAGCAAGGGGTAGCTGGTGAAGACGGCATGCGCCTCGATCAGGCCCAGCTTCACGAAACCGACGACCATGACGCAGATCTCGGCCACCAGGACCACGCCGCGGGCAAGTTGCACCCAAGGGTAGTGGCTTTTCGCTGCCGCCCGCAGGCCACCGGTGCTGAGCGCGGCAAGGGTGACGACGAACAGCGCAAAGACCCAGAAGCGGATCATCACCACCATCATCACGCTGTAATTCGTCGCCAAATGGCGCGAGATGCCGTCCTGCGCAGCAAAGACGATGCTGGTGGCGATCATCAGCCAGATCCCGGCCCGGGTGTTCTGAGCCGTGACGGATTGGGAAGTCATGCGGATTTCCGCTCCAGCGACAGGGCGTAAAGTCCGGCGGCGACGATCACGAGGGTGCCGATCAGGACCGGGAGTTCAAGCGCCTCGTTGTAGATCGTCAGGCCGATGATCGTGACGAAGACGATCTGCAGATAGGCATAGGGCTGCACCCGCGCGGCTTCGATCTGCTCGTAGCATTGCAGAAGGAGCCAGTGCGAGAAGATGGAAAGCGCGCAGTAGAAGGCGAGGAATGCGCTGTCGCGGGGCGTGATCGGTTCAAGGTAGGGCAGGCCGATCCCGGTCATCAGCACGGCACCGATCACGCCGGGCCAGAAGAATGCGGGAAAGGTCGGCTCGTCCCGTGTGGTCAGGCGGGTCAGGACGGAATAGAGCGCGAAGAAGAAGGCCGCGATCAGGGGGAGAAGGGCGGCCCAACTGAAGACGCCCAGTCCCGGCCGCAGGATGATCAGAACCCCGAGCATCCCCGCCGCCACGGCAGCCCAGCGTTGCCAGACGATCCGCTCGCCCAGGATCGGGCCGGAGAGGGCGACGACGAGAAGCGGGCAGATCGCGAACACCGCGTGGCTTTCGATCAGGCCGATCAGGGTGTAGCCCCAGACGATCAGGCAGATCTCGGCGACCAGGAGGCAGGACCGCACCAGATGCGCGCCCAGCCGGTTTGACCGGATCGCGGCACGAGGGCCTTCCGGGCGGCGCAGGGCCAGGAGGGCGACGAAGGCGGCAAAGGCCCAGTAGCGGATCATGATGATCATCTGGGTGGAATATTCCCCCGCCAGATGCTTGGAGAAACCGTCCTGTGCGGCAAAGGCGGCGACGGCGGCGACCATCAGCCAGATGCCTTTGACGGGATTGCGGGAGGTGGTCATGACGCCGCCCGCCTAACATGCGCCGCGTGCCGGGGAAAGAGGGGGAAGGTTGAACAGACAGCACGCCGTTCCCCTGCTTCCGGAAGATCATCAGCGTCAAGCCAGGGCCATCCACTGCGGTCCGCGCCGAAGGTAAAGCCTGGCAGACCCGCCAATTTCCGCACGACAGGCCGATGAAGAAGCCTCCGGCGCGGGAGGACCTGAAACGACCTGGCCGAGCCCCGGCTTTCCGCAGCTTGCAAGCGCTGGTGATGGCCCGGACACCATGGCTCTGCTCTTTTGAAAAATACTCCCGCCGGAGGCCTCGCCATTGGCCGCTGTCGCCCCCGCCCGCCCGGCCGTTCCCTGGCAAGGCCGTCCGAGGGGGCTCGATGCCCCCGAGGACGGCACCCTGTTTCGGAACGGGGCCGGGTCGCGCCGGAGGAAACGCCAATTGCTGCTTGTCAGAAGTTTCACCGCTCTGTTACCTGATCGTTACAAAGCGTCGCCAAGCAGGGTCCGAAGAAACCTGATGGCGGCATCTGTTGCTGCTTTTCTGTCCACCTGGGAGACGTTCAATGATGAAGAGAAACCTGCTGTGCCTGACCACCAGCCTTGCCGTGATGGTTTCGGCCCTTGGCGCCTCGGCGCAGACGCTGGCCGAGATCGAGGCCGCCGCCAAAGCCGAAGGCATGCTGTCCACCATCGCGCTGCCGCATGACTGGTGCGGCTATGGCGAGGTGATCGCCGGCTTCAAGGCGAAGTATCCCGAGATCACCGTGAACGAGCTGAACCCCGACGCGGGTTCCGCCGACGAGCTTGAGGCCGTCAAGGCCAACAAGGACAACAAGGGCCCGCAGGCACCGGACGTGCTGGACGTGGGCCTTGCCTTCGGCCCGCAGGCCAAGGCCGAGGGGCTGACGCAAGCCTACAAGGTTGCGACCTGGGACGAGATCCCGGCCGAGGTCAAGGATGCGGACGGTCATTGGTACGCCGACTATTACGGTGTGATGTCCTTCATCGTGAACACCGACATGGTCGAGAATGTCCCGCAGGACTGGGCCGATCTCCTGAAGCCGGAATATGCCGGAATGGTCGCACTGGCGGGTGATCCGCGCGCCTCGAACCAGGCGATCCTGGGTGTTCTTGCGGCTGGCATGTCCACTGGCGCCGCACCGGGCGATGCGGCTGGCAAGGCCGGCCTCGAGTTCTTCAAGGCGCTGAACGATGCGGGCAACTTCGTGCCGGTCATCGGCAAGGCCGGCACGCTGGCGCAAGGGACCACTCCGATCATCATCATGTGGGACTACAACGCGCTTGCCGCCCGTGACACGCTTGCCGGCAACCCGCCGGTCGAGGTCGTGGTGCCGAAGTCGGGTGTCCTTGCCGGAGTCTATGTCCAGGCGATCTCAGCTTACTCGCCACAGCCGAATGCCGCGAAGCTCTGGATGGAGTATCTCTACTCGGACGAAGGTCAGCTTGGCTGGCTGAAGGGCTACTGCCACCCCGCGCGCTTCAACGCGATGGCCGCTGCCGGCAAGATCCCGCAGGAGCTGCTGGACGCGCTGCCCCCGGCCGAGGCCTATGAGGCCGCCTACTTCCCGACGCTGGAAGAGGTGGACGCCAACAAGGCCGCCGTCACCGGTGGCTGGGATGCCGTCGTCGGCGCCAACGTCGCCGAGTAATCGGGTCTGGACCGAAAGCCTGCCCCGGTTTCACCCCGGGGCAGGCACTTCTTTCAGGCGGCCGTCAGAGCCGCGGCACGCCAGGGGGATGCATGGCGAAGGGTCCGATCCGGCGCGACGCGCGTAGGCTGCCGCTGGAGTGGCTTGGCATCCTGCCCTTTGCGGTCTTTGCCTTTCTGTTCCTGATCCTGCCTACCTTGCGGATCGTCACCGGGGCCTTCCAGGACCAGGCCGGCGGCTTTACCCTCCAGAACCTGATGGACCTTAACACCGCTTCGATCCGGGCGGCCTACTGGACCTCGATCAAGCTCAGCCTCTATTCGGCCAGCCTTGGCTGCCTGATCGGCTTTGCGATGGCGGCGGCGGTGGTCTTTGGCGGGCTGCCGAAACGGGTGCGGTCACCCTTGCTGACCTTCTCGGGCGTGGCGTCGAATTTTGCCGGCGTGCCGCTGGCCTTTGCCTTCATCGCCACGCTGGGCCCGGCCGGGTTGATCACCGTCTGGCTGCGGACCGACTTTGGCATCAACCTGCGTGCCATGGGGTTCAACCTGCTGTCGTTCCAGGGGTTGGTGATCACCTACCTGTTCTTCCAGATCCCGCTGATGATCCTGATCATCACCCCGGCGCTTGACGGGCTCAAGCGCGAATGGCGTGAGGCGGCGGAAGTGCTGGGGGCGACCGGCCTGCAATACTGGCGCATGGTGGCGCTGCCGATCCTGTTCCCGTCGATCCTGGGGACTTTCGCGCTTTTGTTCGCCAATGCGTTCGGTGCGGTGGCCACGGCTTTCGCCCTGACCGGGCCGCAGCTGAACATCGTGCCGATCAAGCTGTTCGCGCAGATCAGGGGCGATGTGCTGGGCAACCCCAACCTTGGTTTTGCGCTGGCCTTCGGGATGATCGTGATGACCGTCGTCGCCAACACGGTCTACATCGTCCTGCGCGTCCGGTCCGAGAGGTGGCTGAAATGACCCGCTTCCTCGCCTGGTTCGCGCTGATCTTCGGCTGCCTTTACTTCCTTCTGCCGCTGGTCGGGATGGCCGAGTTCAGCCTGAAGATGCGCCGGGGCGAGTATTCCTTTGATGCCTACCGCCGCGTGTTCGAGGACCCGACTTTCTGGGCCACCTTCAGCTATTCGCTGGTGCTGGCGGGTGCCACCATTGTGATGGGCGTGTTCCTGGTTGTCCCGACGGCCTATTGGGTGCGGCTGAAACTGCCGCAGGCGCGGCCCTTCGTGGAGTTCGTCACGCTCTTGCCTTTGGTCATCCCGGCCATCGTGCTCGTCTTCGGCTATATCCGGCTTTACAACACCTCAAGCTGGCTGCCGCTGACCGGGTCGGCCCTGGGCACCGATTTCCTGCTGACGATGGGCTATACCACGCTGGCGCTGCCCTACATGTACCGCAGCGTGGACACGGGCCTGCGCACGATTGACGTGGGGACACTGACGGAAGCCGCGCAGTCGCTGGGGGCGGGGTGGATCACCATCCTTGGCCGGATCATCCTGCCGAATGTCATGGTTGCGGTGCTGTCGGGGGCGTTCCTGACGCTGGCGATCGTGCTGGGCGAGTTCACGATGGCGGCCCTGCTCAACCGCCCGGCTTTTGGGCCCTACATGCAGCTGCTGGGAGCCAACCGCGCCTACGAGCCGCCCGCGCTGGCGGTGATCGCCTTTGCGATCACCTGGGGCTGCATGGGGTTGATGCAACTGGTCACCCGCTTCTCCAAACACGAAAGGGCCAAGGCCTGATGAGCTACCTTGCGATCCAGCATCTGGAAAAGGCTTTCGGGTCGAACCTGGTGGTGAAGGACTTCAACCTGGGCGTCGAAAAGGGAGAGTTCATCTCGCTGCTTGGCCCGTCGGGCTGCGGCAAGACCACGGTGCTGCGCATGGTGGCGGGGTTCGAGCGGCCCACGGCGGGCAGCATCACCATCGACGGGCAAGAGGTGACGGGGCTGAAGGCCAATGCCCGCAACATCGGGATGATGTTCCAGGCCTATGCGCTGTTCCCGAACCTGACGGTGGCCGACAACGTGGCCTTCGGGCTTAAGGTCAAGGGCGTGGCCCGTACGGAACGCGAGGCGCGGGTGGCTGAAATGCTGGCGCTGATCGGCCTGCCCGAGATGGCCGGGCGCTTCCCGTTCCAGCTGTCGGGTGGCCAGCAGCAGCGGGTGGCCCTGGCGCGGGCGCTGGCGCCAAGCCCAAGGGTGCTGTTGCTGGACGAGCCTTTGTCGGCGCTGGACGCAAAGGTCCGGGTGAGCTTGCGCAACGAGATCCGCGAGATCCAGCAGCGGCTCGGGATCACCACGATCTTCGTGACCCACGACCAGGAAGAGGCGATGAGCATCTCGGACCGGATCGTGGTGATGAACGCCGGGATCGCCGATCAGGTCGGCACGCCGTTCGAAATCTACAACCGCCCGACGACACGGTTCGTCGCGAACTTCGTCGGCACGCTGAACACCTTTGCGGTGCAGGTCGAGGATGCGGCGGCGGGCCGGGTGCGGCTTGGCGGGGCTGCGCTGACCCTGCCGCCGGGCCTGGCCGCCGGCAGCGAGATGCACATCGCCCTGCGGCCGGAGGCGCTGCGGCTGGGGCGTGAACCGGGGTACGAGACGGTGGTGCGGGGCACGGTGGAAGAGGTGCATTTCATGGGGTCGATCATCCGCCTGCGCGCCCGGGTGGCGGGCGAGTCGGTGGTGCTGGACACCTTCAACCGCGCCGACCAGCCGCCCCCGGTGCCGGGAACGGATGTCGAGATCAGTCTTTCCGGCAAGGATGCGATTGTCCTGAACGGCTGAGGCCGGAGTCAAAATCCTTTGAAGGATTTTGCAAATCCTTTCGAAAAGATTTGGGTCCCGGACCCGCGGGCCGCTCAGGGTTTTGGGGCGTCGGGGTTGATCAGCTCGGTCTCGATGAAGACACGCACCTCATCGGACACACCCATCGTCGTGCCGGGGGCGGGGATGCCGTTGGTGATGCCGAAGTCTGACCGCAAGAGCGTGCCTTCCAGCGAAAAACCCGCCCGCGCGCCGCCGGGGTCCAGCGGCATGTGGCCCCAGCCGCCGTTGTAGGTGGCGGAAAGGGTGATCGGCTTCGTCACGCCGTTCATCGAAAGGTCACCGGTCACGCTGGCGGTTGTCGCGCCAGTCAGGGCTACCGCGGTGGACGTGAAGCTGGCCACAGGATGTGCGGGGGCGTTCAGGTAGTCCGGCCCCGAAACAATGGCGTTGAAGTCATAACCCGGGTCGTCGTTGTGGGTTTCGAGCGAGGTCAGGTCCACGGTGGCGCTGACCTGCATGGCGGCGGGGTTGGCCGGGTCGAACAGCAGCTCTGCCTCGACCTTTGTGAATAGGGCCATGTAGTGCGAGAAGCCGAGGTGATTGACGGTAAACCAGAGGCGCGTATGGGCCGGGTCCATCCGGTAGGTGCCGGCGGGCGGGGTGCCAAGGTCGCCCATGTCCTGCGCGGCTGCGGGGAGGGCGAGAAGCGTGGCGAGGAGGAGGGCGCGGACCATGGGCTTGCCTTTCGATTGGTTAGCTGGATAGCTAAGTAATGTCGAGATGTCAACCCTTCGGGTTGGCTGAGCCGTGCCTCCGGCGGGAGTATTTGGAAAAAGAGCAAATGCCAGCGGGCTTTGGTTTCCACTCCTCGAGGGGTGGTCTAGGGTTGCTGCGCGATGAGGGGGAGCGTGATGGGGCTGGTTGAAGACCTTCGGGCGGTCGTGGGGCCGGGGCAGGTGCTGACGGGCGCCGACATGAACCGCTATGCGCGTGACTGGATGGGCAAGTATCAGGGCACCCCTTCTGCGGTCGTGCGGCCCGGGTCGACGGATGAGGTGGCAACCTGTCTCAGGGTCGCCGCGACGCATGGCGTGCCGGTGGTGCCGGTGGGCGGAAATACCGGCTTGGTCGGCGGCACGATGACTTCGGGCGGGCTGATGATCAGTTTGGAACGGATGAACCGCATCCGGGCCGTCAAGCGAGACGCGCGGCTGGTGGTGGCTGAGGCCGGAGTGGTGCTGAGCCGTCTCCATGAGGCGGCGGAGGCGGAGGGGCTCTACTTTCCGCTCTGGTTCGGCGCGCGGGGGTCGGCGACGCTGGGTGGAGTGCTCTCCACCAATGCGGGCGGTTCGAACGTGCTGCGCTATGGATCGACCCGCGCGCTGTGTCTGGGGCTGGAGGTGGTGCTGGCCGATGGCCGGGTGCTGGACCTGATGGGGGAGTTGCACAAGGACAACTCCGGCTATGACCTGAAGGACCTGTTCATCGGGGCGGAGGGGACGCTGGGCATCATCACCGCAGCCGTGATGAAGCTGGTGCCCGCCCCGCGCGCCCATGCCACGGCGACGGTGGCGGCGCGGTCGCTGGGCGATGCGCTGGTGCTGCTCAACCGGATGCAGGAGGCGACCGGGGGCCGCGTCGAGGCGTTCGAATTCATGCCGCGCACCTATTCGGAGCGCCTGGCCGTGGTCCGTCCGGACCTGGGGCTGCCCTTCGACGTGACACCGGAGGTGACGATCCTGATCGAGGCGGCAACGACCGTGCCCTCCGAGGCGACACCGGATGCGGATGGCGAGGTGCCCTTGGTCGCGCTGCTGGAGACGGTGCTGGCCGAAATGCTGGAAGCAGACCTGATCCAGGACGCCGTCCTTGCCCGCAGCGAACAGCAGCGCCGGGCGATGTGGGCGCGACGCGAGGCGGCGGCGGAAATCACGCTCGGGCTGACCCCGGCTGTGGACACCGACGTCTGCCTGCCGCTGGACCGTGTGGAGGGCTTCCTGACCGAAGCGCTGTTGCGACTGGAGGTGCTGGACCCCGGGGTGCAGACCCTGACGGTAGGGCATCTTGGCGACGGCAACCTGCATTTCACGGTCTTCCCCACGCGCGATGATGCCGCGCTGAAGGACCGGGTGATGGAGGTGGTCGAGGACATCGTGCAGGAGATGGGCGGGAGTTTCTCGGCCGAGCATGGGGTGGGCCTGTCGAAGCTGAACTCCATGGCGCGACGGAAGCCTCCGGTGGCGCTGGAGGTGATGCGGGCGCTGAAACAGGCGCTGGACCCGGACGGGCGGATGAACCCCGGAAAGGTCGTGCCTTAGGGTACAGGCACATCGGCTTGCCCTCGCCCGGGCGCCGCTGTAGCGATGGCGGCATGCTCGCCCTCCGGATCTGCGTGACCGACCCATCCTTACGCGCGGCCGGTCTGGTCATGGCGCTGCAGGGCGCTGTGGTCTGCAGCTTCGGGCCCTATTTCTCCACCCTTGCGGTCAATACCTACGGCTTTGGCGATCAGGGGTTCGCGGTGCTTCTGGCGCTCTCGACGCTGATCTCGGTCAGCGCGTCGGTAGCGGGGGGCATCCGGGCAGATCAGACCGCGAATCGGCGGCAGATCACGCTGGCGGCCGTGGCCTCGCTGGCGCTGGGCATGGCATTGATGACCCTGGCCCCGGGGCCGGTGGTTTTTGCGCTGGCGACGGCGGTGCTGCTGCCACTGGGGTCGGTCACCTTCGGGCAGGTGTTCGCGCTGGCGCGAATGGCAGCCTCACGCCACCCGCCGGAAGAGCGGGACGGCATCCTTGCGGTGATCCGGGCCCTGTTCGCGGCGCCCTTCGTGATCGTGCTGCCGCTCTGGGCGGTGGTCTTTGCGCAAGGCGTTGATCTTACGGCGATCTTTCCAGCGGGGCTGGTGATGTCCGGGCTGATGCTGGCGGTGGTCCTGCGGCTTTGGCCAAAGGATGGCGCGACGGAGTGGGAGGACCGGCCAAGCGGCCTCAGCTTCCGGGCCGCGCTGGCCGAGATGGGTCGGCCGCATCTGGCGGGCCGTGTGCTGGCGCTTGGCGCGGTGCATGCGGCGGCAACGATCTACATTGCGATCGTGTCATTGGTGATGGTGGCAAGCGTCGGGCGCGGCACGGCGGAAGTGGCGCTTTATGTCGGGCTGGTCGCGGGGCTGGAGGTGCCGTTCATGCTGGCCCTGCCCCGGTTGACGCGGGGCATGGACCGGACGCTGCTGATCATCGCCGGCGCGGCGCTTTACGCCGTGCATCTGGCTCTGCTGCCGGTGCTGGCCGGGTCGGCGCTGGTGTGGGTTCTGGTGCTGCCGGCGGCCGTGGGCGGGGCGATCACGCTGACCGTGCCGATTGCCTATCTGCAGGACCTGCTGGCCGACCGGCCGGGAGCCGGGGCCAGCCTGATGGCGGTGCAGCGGCTTGCGGGCGATGTGATGGCGGCGCTGTGCTTTGCGGTGGGGGCGGTCCTGGCGGGATACGGGCTGGTGGCGATGCTGGGCGTGGCGGTGTCGCTTGCCGGGGCGGCGGCCCTTTGGGCTGCGGATCGGCGGCCCATTGCGGAGCGCGGGGCGTGGTGGCAATAGGGCCGCAGGGATTCAGGCGTGAGGTAGGCGATGACCATTCGTTTCGGGCTTTTGGGTGCGGGTCGCATCGGCAAGGTGCATGCGAGGGCGGTGACGGGCAATCCGGCGGCGAGGCTGGTTGCGGTGTCGGATGCGATGCCGGCGGCGGCGCAGGCGATTGCGGATCAGTA
>JANPJZ010000049.1:0-2481 GCA_031425795.1 Rhodobacter sp.
GCCCCGATGACCAGCACGTCGCAGAAGGCGTAAGCCTGTTCGTAGCGGTCGGCGTCGCCTTCGGTTGGTGCTTTGCCAAGGCCGGCAGAGCGGCGGATGATCGGCTCGAACACATGCTTCCAGAACGGACGCGGGTGGATGAAGGTCTTGTAGTAAAAGCCCGCGGGCAGGAAGCGGGCGGCGTAGTTGTTCACCACACCGACATCGAATTCGAGGCTTGGCCAGTGGTTCTGGCTGGTGGCCTCGAGCCCGTCGAACAGCTCTGTCGTGGTGGCGCGCTGGTTCGGCTCCAGCCGCGCGCCTGACCCGAGGTTGACCAGCGCGTTCGGCTCTTCCGGGCCGGAGGCGACGATGCCGCGCGGGCGGTGGTACTTGAAGCTGCGGCCAACGAGCATCTGGTCGTTGGCGAGGAGAGCGGAGGCGAGCGTGTCGCCCTGATAGCCGCGAAGGCGCTTGCCGTTGAAGGTGAACTCGACCGGCTGGGTGCAATCGACCAGGCGGCCACTCTTTGCGAGGCGCGTGCTCATGGCTGGTCCCATCCCGGCCGGCGGGCCTTGATCTTCGCGATGATGTCGGGTGGCGGGGCGGAGACCTGGGCGGGGTAGGTCCCGAAGACCTCCAGCGTCGCCGTGCAGCGGGCGGCGAGGAACCACTTGCCGCAGCCGTAAGCGTGACGCCAGCGTTCGAAGTGGACGCCCTTGGGGTTCTTCCGGGCAAACATGTAGGCCTCGAAGTCCTCAGGCGTGCTGCCGGGGCCAAAGCGTTTCAGGTGAGCCTCGTAGCCGGGGGCAAGCTCGGTCTCGTCGGCCATCACGCCGCAGCAGGGGCATTCAAGCGTAAGCACGGTGATCTCCAGACATGAAAAGGGCGGGCACTGGGAAGTGCCCGCCGCTGGCAGTGATCGAAATGGCCGGGCCCGCGTTACGGGTTGGTTGCGGGCGCAGCGGGAGCCGGTTCTGCGGGCGCAGGGGTTGCTGCGTCGGGCGCAGGCTCTGCAGGTGCAGCGGCGTCGGGAGCAGGTTCTGCGGGAGCAGCGGTTGCGGGTGCTTCTGCATCCGGGGCTGCCGGGGCCGTGGAGGTGGTGTTGTTTTCGATGCTGACTGCAGGGGCGTCGTCGCCAGCGTTGGTGTCGATGGGCGTGGTGTCCCGCGTGAACACGTAGGCCAGAACGCCGACGGCGACGACAAGGGCGCCCACGATGAAGATGATCGTGTTGTTGGAGCCGGGCGACGGCGGTGGGGTGTTGCGGCTGTCAGACATGTGCGGTTCTCCGGTGAGGCAAGGTTGCCATGGAGAACGCCGCTGCGGCCCGGTTGGTTCCGATCATTGGGTGAGGTCAATGCGCCACCCCTGCGGCCACCGACTCGTCGATGAAGCGGCCTTCCTTGAAACGCCACATGTTGAACTCGGCCGCGAGGGGGCCGGGTTCGCCCTTGGCCATGAGTTCCGCCATAGCCCAGCCGGAGCCGGGGATCGCCTTGAAGCCGCCGGTGCCCCAGCCGCAGTTGATGAAGCAGTTGCCAAGCGGGGTCTTGGAGATGAGGGGCGAGCGGTCGCCGGTCATGTCGACGATGCCGCCCCATTGGCGCAGCATCTTGAGGCGGGAGAGCATCGGGAAGGTCTCGACCAGGGCGCGGAGGGTTTCCTCGATGTGGTGGAACGACCCGCGCTGGGTGTAGTTGTTGAAACCGTCGGTGCCGCCACCGATCACCATCTCCCCTTTGTCGGACTGGGACATGTAGCCGTGGACGGTGTTGGCCATGACGACCACGTCCATGCAGGGCTTGATCGGCTCAGACACGAGGGCCTGGAGGGCAACGGCTTCGATGGGCAGGCGGAAGCCCGCCATCTCGGCCAGCTGGCCGGAGTGGCCGGCGACGACCATCCCTAGCTTCTTGCAGCCGATGAAGCCCCTGGTGGTGTCCACGCCGGTGACCTGACCGGCTTCGGAGCGGACGCCCTTGACCTCGCAGTTCTGGATGATGTGCATGCCCATGGCAGAACAGGCGCGGGCATAGCCCCAGGCTACGGCGTCATGCCGCCCGGTGCCGCCACGGGCCTGCCAGAGCGCGCCGAGGACGGGGTAGCGGGGGCCGTCGATGTTGAGGATGGGGCAGAGTTCCTTCACCCGCTGGGGGGTGATGAATTCGGTCGCCACGCCTTGCAGGGCGTTCGCGTGCTGGGTGCGGAGGTAGCCGCGCACCTCGTGATGCGTCTGGGCCAGCATCATCACGCCGCGGGGGCTGAACATGACGTTGTAGTTCAGGTCCTGGCTCATCGTCTCATACAGGCTGCGGGCCTTTTCGTAGATCGCGGCGGACGGGTCCTGCAGGTAGTTCGAGCGGATGATCGTGGTGTTGCGCCCGGTGTTGCCGCCGCCGAGCCAGCCCTTTTCGATGATCGCGACATTGGTGATGCCGAAAGTCTTGCCAAGGTAGTAGGCGGTGGCGAGGCCGTGGCCCCCAGCGCCCACGATCACGA
>JANPJZ010000050.1:0-8901 GCA_031425795.1 Rhodobacter sp.
ATCCTGATCGTTGCGGCCGTCGTCACCCCGCCGGATGTGATGAGCCAGCTGATCCTCTTCTTCGCGGTCTATCCGCTTTATGAGGTGTCGATCTTCCTGATCCGCCGCATCGAAAAGCGGCGTGAGGCGGAGGCCAAGGCCGATGGCACCTGGGTGGAGCCGGAGCCGGACGAGTGAGCGATCCCCTTGACCGGATCGCGGCCGCGCTGGAGCGGCTGGCCCCGGCGCCGATGCCCGCCCCCGACTTCGAGGCCGCAGATGCCTTTGCCTGGCACACCGCGCCTGACCGGCTGGAGCCGGTGGCGAAGGTGTCTCGGGTGGACATCGGGTTGCTGATCGGGGTCGACCGGTCGCGCGACACCTTGCTGGAGAACACCCGGCACTTCGCGCGGGGGCTGCCTGCCAACAACGCGCTTTTGTGGGGCGCGCGGGGGATGGGGAAATCGAGCCTTGTGAAGGCGGTCCATGCCGCCGTCGTGGCCGAGGGGCTTTCGTTGAAGATCGTTGAACTATCGCGGGAGGACCTGCCCTCGGTGCAGCGGCTTCTGGCGCATCTGCGTGCCGCGCCGCACCGATTTGTCCTGTTCTGCGATGACCTTTCGTTCAGCCATGACGACCAGCACTACAAGTCCTTGAAGGCCGTGCTGGATGGCGGGATCGAGGGGCGGCCGGAGAACGTGCTGCTTTACGCCACCAGCAACCGCCGCCACCTGATGCCGCGCGAGATGATCGAGAATGAACGCTCCACCGCCATCACGCCGGGGGAGGCGGTGGAGGAAAAGGTCTCGCTGTCGGACCGGTTCGGCCTTTGGCTGGGGTTCCATCCCTGCAGCCAGGACGAATACCTCGACATGATCCGGGGCTATTGCGCGGCGCATGGCGTGGTGGTGCCTGCAGAACGGCTATACGCCGAGGCGATCGAATGGCAGGCGACGCGCGGGTCACGCTCGGGCCGGGTGGCGTGGCAGTTCTTCTGTGACCTTGCGGCCCGCGAAGGTGTGGCGTTGCGCGATTAGCCTCTAGCATCCTTGCAATGCCGGGGCGATGGCCCTAGTTCGCAAGCATCATGATTACCGAAGTGCTTGTCCTGCTGGCCCTGATCGTCCTGAACGGGGCTCTTGCGATGTCTGAACTGGCAATCGTCAGTGCCCGGCCAGGCCGGTTGAAATCGCTTGAGACGAAAAGCCGGGGTGCGCGCATGGCGCTGCGCCTGGCCGAGAACCCGGGAAAGTTCTTGTCCACCGTGCAGATCGGGATCACCGCGGTTGGCGTGCTGTCCGGAGCGCTGTCTGGGGCGACACTTGGTCTGCGGCTGGAAGGCTGGCTGATTGCCAGAGGTGTCGAGGCCGACCTTGCGGCGACGCTTGGGGTTGGCGGAGTGGTTCTTGCGATCACCTACTTCAGCCTGATCATCGGGGAACTGGTGCCAAAACAGCTGGCCTTGCGCAACCCGGAGGCGGTGGCGATCCGGGTTGCGCCCGCAATGACCTTGCTTGCGGTGATCGGTGCGCCGATTGTCTGGTTTCTGGACTGGTCGGGCAAGACGGTGCTGTTTCTTCTGGGTCAGCGCGGCGCAAGCGAGAACCGCGTCACCGAGGAGGAGGTGCATGTCCTTCTGGCCGAAGCCCACGAGGGCGGTGTCCTTGAAACCGAAGAGCGTGAGATGATGGCGGGCGTCATGCGCCTGTCTGACAGGACTGCCAGCGCGCTGATGACCCCCCGGCACGAGGTGGACATGATCCCCCTCAACGCCACCGGGGCCGAGGCGCTGAGCGCTATCCGACGAATCGTGCGGCCCCGCATGCTAGTGGCCGATGCCGATGGCAACGTGGTCGGCATCGTGCTTCTGGCCGAGGCCTTTCAGATCGTCTCGCGCCGGGAACCGTTGAATATCAGGGCGCTTCTGCACGAGGTGCCTGTCGTCTCCGACCGGACCGAGGCGCTGGACGTGCTTGAGGTTCTGCAAAGGTCAGAGCATCACATGGCGCTTGTCTATGACGAGTATGGCCATTTCGAGGGGATCATCACCACGGATGACGTGCTGGACGCCATTACCGGTGCCGTCGCTGCAAGCGAGGCCGATGAGCCTGCGATGGTCACCCGCGAGGACGGCAGCCTCCTTGTTGCCGGGTGGATGCCAGCGGATGAGTTCTGCGACCGGGTGGGTCTGCCGCGCGCGGTTGCGGGGGATTACGACACCGTGGCCGGGCTTGTCCTGCACCAGCTGGGCAATCTGCCCGACCTTGGCGCCCATTTCACGGTGGAGGGCCACCGCTTTGAAGTGATCGACCTTGACGGCCGCCGCATCGACAAGGTTCTGGTGTCGCAGGCGGCATGAGCCTTGGCGCTTGGCGCAAGGTTTCCGGCACGGCCGCCGGCTACTGCAGATAGGTGATCGGATCGAAGCTTTCCTTCGAGGTGTTGCGCACCTCGAAATGCAGGAAGGCCGGATCGCCGGCTGCGACCTTGCCGATCTCCTGGCCCCGCGAAACCTTGGCGCCCTTGGCGACGGTGGCGCCGCTGACGCCCACATAGACCGTCAGCAGGTTGCCGGCATGGCGGATGATGACGATCCCCTTGCCGTTCGTGTCGGACGAGATCACCGATACCGTCCCTGCATCCGCCGCCTTGACGCTTGTCCCTGCCGGGGCGGCGATGTCGATGCCCTGGTTCGACTTGCGGTCATAACCACGGATGATGTTGCCCTGCACCGGCATTGCGAATTTCGTCGCCGAGGCCCCTGTCGCCTGGTCGCCGAGGGCGGGTGAGGGCGGGGTGGCCTTCGGCTGTTCGGCCGCAGCGACCATGTCCTCGTCCGGAAGCGGCTTTGCGGCCGAGGGCGGCTCGGGCGTGGGCGAGCCTGCGCCGGGCGGGGTCACCACGGGTTCGGGGTTCGGCGCCGGGGCGGTGGCAATCGGGATGATCAGGGTCTGGCCCTCGCGCACGGCCATGTCGGGCCCAAGCTGGTTCCAGTCTGCCAGCGCCTTGGCGGACACATTGTAGGTTCGCGCGATGGTGAAGGCCGTCTCGCCCCGGGCCACGCGGTGCGTCGACGGTTGATTGACGGCCGGACGCGGGGCTGTCGGAGCGATGGCCGAGGGGCCGGCCGCGTCCAGCGCCGTTGTCGCGATGGCGCTGATGTCGACGGACCCAGCCCCGCCGATTACCGCAGGCTGCGGGGCTGCCGACACGCGCGACGGCAGCAGCACAAGCTCGCCCTCACGCAGGGGGTCGGTCGGGCGGAGCGCGTTGGTCCGGGCGAGTTCTTCCGGGTTCAGCCCGAGGCGTCCGGCCATTCCGGCCACGGTATCGCCGCGCCGGGCCTTGGCGAGCTGGTAATCCGGGTAGGACAGGATTCCGTTGGCATCCGGGGTGGGCACCGCCGCCGTGGCCTGCCGAGCGGCCTCGGAGGTGCTGCCGCCATTCCCGCGCAGGTCCCAGTCCAAATCGCCGGTCTGCACGCAGCCCGTCAGGGCCATGAGGCTTGCGCCAAGGACCAGACCGATCCGGGGATTACCAACGTTCTGCATGTCTACCCGCCCTCTTTACCACGCCGCCCCGGTTGAGCCCCGGATTCTGGCCCGATCTCTGGCCCCAATTCTGGCCCCAATTCTGGAACGCAAGCTTACTCGGACCCAAGCCCCTCTACCAGTGGAACAAAGCGCACTGGGCGAAGTTCTTCATAGTCAAACCCGCGTGAAGTGCGCGTTACCTTGATCAGGCTTTGCACCGTATCGGACTGGCCGACCGGCAGAACCATGATCCCGCCGGGCTTCAACTGCTCGAGCAGCGGCCCGGGCGGGTCCTCTGCCGCAGCCGTCACGATGATGCGGTCGAAGGGGCCCTGATCGGGCAGGCCGAAGGAGCCGTCGGCAGTCATCGTGGTGATGTTGGTGAGGTCGAGCTGGCGGAAAAGCTCGGCCGCTTCCCGCACGAGGCGGCGGTAGCGGTCGACGGTGTAGACCCGGCGGCAAAGCTGCGCCAGGATCGCCGCCTGATAGCCGGACCCGGTGCCCACCTCGAGCACGGTGTCGCGCGGGTGGACCTGCAGCGCCTGGGTCATCAGGCCGACGACCGAGGGCTGGCTGATCGTCTGGCCACAGGCGATGGGCAGGGGCATGTCCTCATAGGCGCGGTCGGCGAAGATGCCGCGGACGAAGAGGCCACGGTCAACCCGTTCCATCGCGGTCAGGACGCGGGCGTCGGTCACCCCGCGCGACCGCAGCGCAAAGAGGAAACGCATCTTGCGTTCGGCAAGCTCTTCGGAGGTTTCGCCTTGGTCCTCCGGGCCATCGTTCATGCGAGGCGGGCCTCGAGATCGGCCAGAAGGTCATGTGCCGTGAGGTCGGCGCGCATCGGCGTGACCGAGATGTAGCCGTCAAGGTTCACCGCCGCGTCGCTGCCGGGCAGGGTGGGGGTGTGCTGGGGGCCGCCCTTGATCCACAGGAACTTGCGGCCCGAGGGCGACTGGTGCGGCTCCACGCTGAAGGCGGTGTCGCGGCGGAAGCCTTGCGGGGCGACCTTCATTCCCCGGGTCCCCGCTGCCGTCAGCGGCGGGAAGTTGATGTTGTAGAAGACCCGGTAGTCGCCTTCGGTCCAGATGCCCTTGTCGAGAAGCGCGCGCACCACGCCTGCACCATGGAGACGGGCGGAGTCGAACGGGTCGGCAAGCCCGGCGTTTTCCGGGCCGAAGAACTGCGACAGAGCAATTGCCGGCACGCCTTGCAGGGCCGCCTCCATCGCGCCGCCGATGGTGCCGGAGTAAAGGACGTTCTCGGCCGCGTTGTTGCCCCGGTTGACTCCCGACAGCACAAGGTCAGGCTTGGCGCCGTCGAGCACGTCGTAGATGGCGGCAAGGACGCAATCGGCCGGGCTGCCTTCGGCGGCGAAGCGGCGGGGGGCAAGCTCGGCGATCATCATCGGATGGGTGTAGCTGATGCAATGGCCGACGCCGGATTGTTCAAAGGCCGGGGCAACGGTCCAGACCTCACCCCCCGGGCCGGCGATTTCGGTGGCGATTTCGGTCAGCACCTCAAGGCCCGGGGCGTTTATGCCGTCATCATTGGTGATCAGAACGCGCATCTTGTCATCCCATGGGGCCCACAACCCGGCCGTGACCCTGCTTAGACGAGGCCTTGGGTCCCTTCAAGCGCCGGTCCGGGAATGAGGGGCTTGCGCGGGCCGGATTTCGACGGTTTGATGAACGGTAAGCGTTGCGGGGAAACATGGCGGACGGCAAAGCGACATCGGCCGAGGCGATCAGGGTCCAGGACCTGCACAAGAGCTTTGGCACGCATCACGTGCTGAAGGGCGTTTCCTTGACGGCGCATGAGGGCGACGTGGTGGCCATCATCGGCGGATCGGGGTCGGGCAAGTCCACCATGCTCCGCTGCATCAATTTTCTGGAAACTCCGTCGGCTGGCACGATCGCGGTCGGGGGGGAGGCGGTGGCGATGCGACCGGACGGCACCCCGTCCGACCGCCGCCAGATCGAACGCATCCGCCAGTCGCTGGGGATGGTGTTTCAAAGCTTCAATCTCTGGACGCACCGCACCGTGCTGGAGAACCTGATCGAGATCCCGGTCCATGTCCTGAAATGTCCCAAGGACGAGGCGGTGGCGCGGGCGCGCAAGCTTCTGGCGCGCGTCGGCCTGGCCGAGAAGGAGGGCGCCTATCCCGCCTTCATGTCCGGCGGCCAGCAGCAGCGCGCCGCCATTGCGCGGGCCCTGTGCATGGAGCCCAAGGCGATGCTGTTCGACGAGCCGACCTCTGCGCTTGATCCCGAACTGGTGGGAGAGGTGCTGCAGGTCATCAAGGGTCTGGCCGACGAAGGCCGCACGATGATCCTAGTCACGCATGAGATGAAATTCGCGCGGGAGGTGGCAAGCCACGTCATCTACCTTCACAACGGCCAGATCGAGGAACAGGGCCCGCCTGACCAGCTGTTCGGCGCCCCGAGGTCCGACCGGCTGAAACAGTTTCTGAAATCCGTCGCCTGAAAAAGACGGAACAACCCACCAAGGAGACAAGCATGAAGTTCACCACCCTCGTTGCCGCAGCGATGCTGTTCGCTGCCCCCGTGGCGGCCCAGGAGGTCAAGATCGGAATCGCCGCCGAGGCCTATCCGCCCTTCGCCAGCCCCGACGCCAGCGGCAACTGGGTCGGCTGGGAGGTTGATTTCATCAACGCCGTCTGCGCTGCGGGCGAGATGCAATGCGCCATCACCCCCGTCGCCTGGGACGGGATCATCCCTTCGCTGACCTCGGGACAGATCGACGTGATCATGGCCTCGATGTCGATCACCGAGGAACGGTCGAAGACGATCGATTTCTCGGACAAGTACTACAACACCCCCACCGTCGTGATCGGCGCCAAAGGGGTCGAGATGGCGCCCACGCCGGAAGGTCTGGCCGGAAAGATCATTGGCGTGCAGGCGTCGACCATCCACGCGGCCTATGTCGAGAAGTACTTCGCGGGCACTGCGGCCGAGGTGAAGATCTACCAGACCCAGGACGAGGCCAACTCTGACCTCGCCGCCGGCCGGATCGACGCGACCCAGGCCGACAGCATCGCGATGGACGCGTTCCTTGCCTCGGAAGCCGGGGCCGCCTGCTGCGAATCGAAAGGGGCCGTGGCCGATGATCCGACGATCCTTGGTCTTGGCGTCGGGGCCGGGGTCCGCAAGGGCGAGGATGAGCTGCGCGAGAAGCTGAACGCAGCGATCGCCAAGGTGATCGCCGACGGCACCTACGACACCATCACCGCCAAGTACTTCGCCTCGTCGATCTACGGCGGCTGACGCGTGACCCTTGCGGGCGCGACCAGCATGGAACGCCCCTGTCCCGGCTTCGGGGCGGGGGCGGTCGTGCCCGGGCTGCCCCGACCCGCAGGAACCGTCGGTTGTCTGGTCGGGGATCTGAAGGAGCGCGTTCCGCGCACGCCTTTTGTCTCGCCTCTGCGCGCGAAGAGCGCGCAACCGGCTTGGCCGAAGGGCGCGCCGCGCAGGGGATATTTGGGCAAAGATGAAAGTGGCAGGGGGCCCGGATGAGCGGCGCGCTTCTTGCCTCTACCTTGGACCTTCTGGCCTTTTCGCCGCCCGGCTGGGGGGCTGCCCTGCTGGAAGGGCTGCTGAAATCCATCCTTATCGCGCTTGGCGCATTCAGCCTTGGCCTCGTGATCGGCATCGCCGGGGCCTACGGCAAGCTTTACGGTGGCCCGGTCACCCGCGACCTGCTGGGGATCTACACCACCATCGTCCGCGCGGTGCCGGAGCTGATCCTGATCCTGATCCTCTACTTCGCCTTCACCTCTTCGCTCAACAACCTCCTGTTTGCCTGGGGGTTCGAGCGGATCCAGATTTCGGGCTTCTTTGCGGGCATTGCCGTTCTTGGCGTCGTCCAGGGCGCCTATGCGACCGAAGTCTTGCGCGGCGCGATCCTTTCGGTACCGGCGGGTCAGATCGAGGCGGCGCGGGCAATGGGGATGCCACCGATGATGCTTGCCTGGCGGGTGACGCTGCCGCAGATGCTGGCGGCGGCGATCCCGGGGATGGCGAACCTGTGGCTTATCGCCACCAAGGACACCGCGCTTCTGGCCGTGGTTGGCTATGCCGAGCTGGTGCTGGTCACACGGCAGGCGGCAAGCACGACCAAGGCCTTCTTCACCTTCTTCCTGGCCGCCGGTATCCTGTATCTGCTGATCTCCATCCTCTCCACGCTGCTTTTTGCCCGGATCGAGGCCTGGGCGCGGCGTGGCCAGGTGAGGCCGCGATGACGCCGGGGTTCTGGGCCACCCGTCGGATCGTGATGGCCGCCATCGGCCTGGCGCTGGTCGGCTGGTGCATCGTTGCGCTGGACTGGTCCTGGCTTGCCAACCCGAAGTATCAATCCCTTCTTCTGCAGGGGGCCTGGACGACGACCTGGCTTCTGGTCGTCACGATGGTCCTTGGTCTTGTGCTCGCCATCCCGCTTGGCCTGGCGCAGGCGGCCGGGCCGTGGTGGCTTGCCGCCCCGGCGCAAGGCTTCTGCGGGCTGGTGCGGGGAACGCCCCTCCTCCTCCAGCTGTGGCTTCTCTACTACGGGCTTGGCTCGCTTTTCCCATCGATCCCCTGGATCCGTGATTCCGCGCTTTGGCCGATCCTCCGGCAGGCCTGGCCCTATGCAGTGCTGGCGCTTACGCTGTCGGTTGCCGGCTACTCGGGCGAGGTGATGCGGGGCGCGTTCAAGGGCGTGCCCTACGGCCAACTCGAGGCGGCGAAGGCGATGGGGATGCCGCGCCTGACCATCTTCCGCCGGATCTGGCTGCCCCAGGCGATGCAGCGCGTGCTGCCGACGCTTGGTGGCGAAACCGTGCTGACGCTGAAAGCGACGCCACTGGTGGCCACGATCACCGTGGTGGACATCTATGCCGTCTCGTCGCGCATCCGGCAGGACACCTTCGTGGTCTATGAGCCGCTGCTGCTGCTGGCCGTGGTCTACATGGCGATTGCGGGGCTGATCGTGCTTTTGTTCCGCTGGCTGGAGAGCCGGGTGCCGCAGCGCACTGCCTGACACGGCGCGCGCGGGTCGGTTCCGCAACCAAAGGGCGAATCAGGGTTTGAGCGGTCGTGCCCCGCCTGCCGGTGGCCCATCGGTCCGTCGCCGGATCGGCCCACAAAGCTCAACCCAAGGGAGAACCGTTCACAGCCTTGATCCAGTTCGCAAGAATGCCACAAACGCACCGAAGTCCATCCCGGTTCGGCCACATTGCACACAACTTGAGCGGGTCTTCTGGAGCCATAAAGAAAAACAGCTGGAGGCCCGTGATGACCAAAGTTGACGCCGTTCTGTCCTGGTTGCGTGCATCATTTATACCCGAAGACCTGCTGCTCCGGCGCATCGACGTCATCAGAGGCCACCGGCT